>JAGAOU010000093.1 GCA_017623595.1 Clostridia bacterium | reverse complement strand
TCCCGCATAGGGAAAGGGGAAGGGGGCCCGACGCGCCGCCGCAGTGCGGCGTGTTGGGGGAAGGGGTTCTCTTTCGATGAGAGATGAACCCCAAAACTCCGCCGCAAGTATTTGCGGCGGCCGTAAAGGAGACTTTATTTAGGGTTTATCGACAAACTGCCGTCCGCCGCATTTCTGCGGCGGACGGTTTATGTTAAAGTTACAGTTCGGTGACCGTGGCACCCTCCCGATCGATTTCGGGGGCGAGGACGCGCCATCCGTTGCGGGTTTCGGCGGTCAGCCGTTGTTCGAGGCGGGGCGCGAAGGTGCCGTTGTCGGTCAAAACCAAAATGGTGGGGCCTGCACCGCTGATACAGCAGGCGAGGGCTCCTTCTTCCTTTGCGATAGACTCCACGGTGTGATATTCGTCGATCAATTCAAAGCGATAGGGCTGGTGGATGCGATCATTGAGGGCACGGGTGATCAGAGGCTTATTCCCCGTTTCCAGCGCCTTCAGAAGCACCGCACCGTGGGAGAGATTGTAGACCGCATCGGCACGGGAATAGGTGTCGGGCAGTGCTTTTCTTGCCTTGACGGTGGGCAATTCAAAATCGGGAATACAGACCACGAATTTCAGATCCTCGGCCATATCGTAAAGCACCGTGTCGGGCATTCCCTCGTGCATCATGGAAGCGGCCAAGCCGCCGTACAGCGCAGGGGCAAGATTGTCGGGATGCCCCTCGATGCGGGTGGCGATCTGCAGAAGTTTACGTTTGTCGAAGGGATACCCCGCTTCTGCGTTTGCCGCAACCACTCCCGCCACAATCATGGCGGCGGAGGAGCCCAACCCACGGGAGAGGGGTACTTCGGTCTGCAGCATTTCCATGCGCAGGCCTGTGAAGGGAATTCCCGCCTCCTCTAAAGTCATCATGTAGGCGCGGACGGCCAAATTGCGGTAATTGCAGTACCGCTCCGCACACCCCGTGATTTCCAGCCCTTTGGGGATGGCCTCAAAGGTATAGGTGTTGTAAAGCCCCAATGCGCATCCGAAGCTGTCAAAGCCCGGTCCCAGATTTGCCGTGGTGGCAGGGACGCGAATCAGGCGCTTCATTCTTCCACCTTCTTCAGAACATAGTCAAGGATGGCGTCCTTGGCAATGACGTCGGTGTGGAGCACCTTTTTCTCCTTCAAGCCCGCCAAACCTGCGGGGACGGGAACATTGGTGCGCTCGTTCAACTGTTCCATGACGCGGAATTCGTCCTCGTCGGGGGTCTCGCCGATGGCGGAGAGGAC
The DNA here is from genome assembly GCA_017623595.1 of Clostridia bacterium. Classification (GTDB taxonomy): domain Bacteria; phylum Bacillota; class Clostridia; order Oscillospirales; family UBA644; genus RGIG995. Next base: position 1,722 of record JAGAOU010000093.1, on the reverse strand, counting down.
CGAGACGGGGAATTTATAGGGAGAAGCGGTGGAAAGAATGACGGTCTTTCCTGCGGGATTTGTTTCTTTGAAGGACTTTGCCACGTCAACCGCCACGGCAGTGTGGGTGTCGCAAAGATAGCCGTATCCCTCGTAGGTGTCACGGATGGCGGCAAGGGTCTGTTCCTGATCGCAGCATCCTGCGGCAAAGGTTTCGGAAAGGGCGGCAAACAGTTCTCCGTCCACGGTGTATTCGCCGATTTCGTTCAGATCCTTCATGTAACCTGCGATTTTTTCATGATCGCAACCCGAGGCCAGATAGAGCATCCGCTCCAGATTGCTGGAAACGAGAATGTCCATGGAGGGGGAATTGGTGCGATGGAAGGTGCGGCGGCGATCGTAACGCCCCGTGGTCAAAAATTCGGTGAGAACATCGTTCTGATTGGAGGCACAGACCAGTTTGTTCACGGGCAGGCCCAAGCATTTTGCAAAGTAGCCTGCCAAAATGTCTCCGAAATTGCCCGTAGGAACCACAAAGTTGATGGCGTCGCCCATGGCGATTTCCCCTGCGGCCACAAGATCGCAGTAGGATTTGTAATAGTAAACGATTTGAGGTGCCAGGCGGCCGATGTTGATGGAGTTTGCACTGGAGAGCATAACACCGTGCTTTTTCAGATCCATGTCGGCGCAGGCGGCGAAGGTCTTCTTGACCCCCGTCTGTGCATCGTCAAAGTTGCCGTCAATGGCACACACGGTGACGTTGTTCCCCTCCTGAGTGACCATCTGAGCCTTCTGAACGGCAGAAACCCCGCCGTTGGGATAGAAGACGATGATGCCCGTGCCCTCCACGTCATGGAAGCCTTCCAGGGCCGCCTTGCCCGTGTCGCCGCTGGTGGCGGTGAGAATCAGGATCTTTTCGGTGATGCCCTGCTTTTTCTTGGCCTCTGTGATCAGCACGGGGAGCATGGACAGGGCCACGTCTTTAAAGGCAGAGGTGGGGCCGCGGAAGAGCTCCAGCACATAATCCTCGCCCACCTTGACCGTGGGGGTCACATCCTCGGTTTCGAATTTTCCGCCGTAGGCGCGGTGGACCATTTCCGCCATTTCTTCCTCGGTGAATTCGTCGAACAGGGTGCGCAGGATGATGGCGGCCATCTCTTCAAAGGACTTGTCCGCCAGATCCGCAACATCCACCCGAAGATCCTTCAGGCTTACGGGCAGGTACAGACCGCCGTCGGGGGCGATTCCCTCCAAAATGGCCTGCAGGGAATTGACGGTGTGGGTGGATCGGGTGCTCTGATACAGCATAATATATTCCTCCAAATGAATCCCCGCACATGGGGGATGCTCCAATAAGTGCATAAATGATATATAATTATAACACTAAAACCGCAATTTGTCAATGTGGAGAAGGAATTTGAAAGGACAAATTTGTTTCAAAATTATGAAATTTGATTTTTTTGAGAAAAACTCTTGCAATTTCGGGAAAGATGTGCTATAATAAAATGCAATGTAATCAATTTGTGCCTTTTCGGCACACTCGGAAAGGAATGAAAATAGATGAAGGACGGAATTCATCCCGTTTACAAAGACACAACCATCACTTGCGTCTGCGGTAACGTAATCCACACCCGCTCCACGAAGGACGACATCCGCGTTGAAATTTGCTCCGCCTGCCATCCTTATTACACCGGCAAGCAGAAGCTGGTTGACACCGGCGGACGCGTGGACCGTTTCAAGAAG
>JAGAOU010000092.1 GCA_017623595.1 Clostridia bacterium | reverse complement strand
ATCATTGCGAAAGAGGATACAGCCTGCGGCTGATGATATGCACCTTCGGTGATGAGATACACGCTAAAGCGTGATGATATACCATTGCTTTCGCAATGGATAAAAAAATTCGACAAGTCGAAACTTGTCGAATTTTTTGGCGGAGAGTGTGGGATTCGAACCCACGTGGGCGTGAGCCCAAACGGTTTTCAAGACCGCCTCGTTATGACCGCTTCGATAACTCTCCGAATATTAACTTATTATTAGGTGCGATGTCGTGCCCTCTTGCGGTGCCCGAAAAAATCTGCGCATCCATCGGAGCTTGATTTTTTCGACCGCTGCGCCTCGCGCTCCTCGCTGAATCCGCCCCCGGCGGCGCATCGGAGCCCGAGCCCGTTATGACCGCTTCGATAACTCTCTGAATATTCTTTTGCGCAATCGAAAGAATCTCCGATGTGCCTTCTATTGTACCACATTTTCTGTAAAATGTCAAGGACTTTGTAAAGTTTTTTTCAAAGGGCTTGCAATTTTGGTGCTATTATGGTATACTGAAAAAAAGGGGTGTGTTCCGTGACGGTAGAGCAGGCTGTTTACTACATAATATGTTTTTCTCCCGTCCCCTCTGTTGTCTTGAATACTTGGAAATCGGGGTTGTAGATGATGCCTCATTTTTGGGATACTTGGATCTGTATTTGACAGAAGGAATTGCCCCCGATCCGATGGGGTCCAAAACATCTCCGCAGCCAAGCCTTTGGCAACGGATTCGGAGTTTGCGGAAAACAGGGAAAGAGAGAAAAAACCATGAGAATTCAAGATAAAATTCGTCTGAAGATCTTCGCTTCGGAGGCCCATAGCCCCATTGCTGAAACAAAGGAAGGAAATGATGAATGAAAAAGCTATTAAAAATCTCTTTGTGGGTTACGGGGATTGCAAATGTACTGTTCTTTGCCTTCGGATTGGTACAGGGGCTCCTCTCCTCTCATATGCAAAGCTATTATAAAGCGCAGTTGGACGATTTCACCAAATCCGCCGAGGAATTATTGGCCAAAAAGAGGGAATGGGCCGAATTCGGCGAAACACAGTTTATTCCCGAATCTATCGTTGCAATCTTTTTTTTCGGCTTTGTACTCCTCGCATTGATCGCGCTGATTCTTTATTTCGTTCAACGGATTGATAAAACTCGGCGAAATAAATAATAACGGAAATCTTAATAGAAAGGAGAAAACTATGAAAACATTAAAAAAATTCTGTCAGGAAAACGGGATAGATTTTGATCGTGCCTTCGATTTGGTTTTGGGCGAAGGGGGCGGAATTCTGCCTCAAAAAATAGGGATGCAGGGATACTTTGCCGAAATTACGGATAAGTCTCTGATTTGTACAAATGAAGTCCTGAATGTGAAGAGGGAGATTCTCTTCGCCTCCTTTCAGACAGCGGAGTTCGGGATAGGGAATGGGCTGCTTTGGTTACAATGTACCGTGGAACGGCGTCCCTTTGTGTTTTGCAGCGCACGTAAAAATTGGAAATCTCCCGCCGCAAAGCTTCTCCTGAAAAAGATTGGCGAGCACGTTAAAATTCAGGGCATGAAGGAATATGACGGCTACACCGGAAGCAAATTCCTTTTCTATATGTTCAAATGATAGTTGGCGGAAAACAGGGAAAGAGAGAAAAAACCATGAGAATTCAAGATAAAATTCGTCTGAAGATTTCAGATCTGGATACCTATGGTCCCATTACCATCGTTGCCTTTGGTGATAGTGTGACTCACGGGGCTGTTGGGCCGGGTGAACTCAACTATGAGACGGTGTACTGGAATCGTTTGCGGAAGAAAATTCTTCCTTTGTGTGGTGAAATTCCCGTAAATGTCATCAACGCAGGTATCGGCGGCACTACTGCGAAGGCCTCCGTGCTTCGTATTGATACGCAAGTGCTCAATCACACTCCCGACCTGATCATTGTCTGCTTCGGGCTTAACGATGTGAACGGCCCTCTTGAGGATTATCTTGGAGCGCTTCGGGAAATTTTTGCCCGTTGCAGGGTTGCGTGCGAGGTAGTGTTCTTGACCCCCAACATGCTCAATACCTATGTTGCCGAAGATACGGAAGCAAAATATCTCACCTATGCTGCAAAAACCGCCGAAATGCAAAACAGCGGAAAATTCGATCTTTACATAAACTCCGCAGTGGCTCTTGCCAAGGAAATGGGGATTCCCGTTTGCGATTGTTATGCCAAATGGAAGGAAATGAGCAAAACGCAAGATACCACGCTCCTTTTGGCAAACCGCATCAATCATCCCACAACGGAAATGCACGAGCTTTTTGCGCAGAGTCTTTTTGATCTTCTTTTTTCTGATGCCGGAAGCTCCGCGGTTGGAGATCTGATGTTTGAGAACTGACCTTTTTTGCAGATAAGAAATAAGCTCCTTTGCTATTGGCAAAGGAGCTTTATATGTTATATTTTTAGTGTTTGGAGAGAGGCTTTGGTGAAGTCGACGGTGATTTCCTCCGTTGTGCCGTTGCGGGCAAGGGTGAAGCGGCCCACGCCGATGCCCTGAAGGCGGGCGGTAGATCCTTCCATGGTAAGAATGTCACATTCCGTATCGTGACTCCACAGAGCGATGCCGTCCTTGACCACCGCCTTGACGGGGGTTCCCATGGGGGCGGGGACGGTGTAAGCGTCCTTCCCGACGAGGAGGGTTCCCTTACGGGGTGCGGGATCATCGTTGTACCAATCGGTGGCCATGAAATAGACGTGATGGCTGCCGTCGGGCTGACGGAAGACTGCGAATTGCACGTCCTCATCCCCTGCGCCGTAAACGGTTTCCTGCGCCAGAACCGAGGGTACGGTCATGGCGAAAATCGCCTGATATGCGGCAAAGACTGCGGGATCGCCCGCATATTGCTTTGCGTTGACGAAGATCACTTCGCCCGCTCCCACGGGGATCTTATAGGCGAGGGGCCTGCCGCTGTCGGTGGCGAGAATGGGGGTGGCGTTGAGGGGAATGCTTACGCCGACGGTGATGGGCATGCCGTTGTAGAAATCCTCCGCAAATTCCCCTTCGGTGCAGATCGTTTTCAGGAAGGGATGCTGCAGATAGGTATGCCTGAGGGCGAGCACATCCCGACGCAGGGTGGTTTCGGAGCATTGCGGCCAGCCGAGAATCAGCCGACCGCCCCGCTCGGTATAAGCCTGCAATTTATCAAAATCTTCGGGGAGAGCCTTGTTGTAGCCTGCGGCGATCAGCAAGCGGTAATCGTCAAAGCATTCCGCTTCGATGGGATACATATCCACGTTCCCGTAAGGGGTTCCCGAATGGAAGCCCACGCTTTCCTTGGGACAGGGATGTCGGTAATGGCTACTGAGTGTATTGCGGGGGTAGAAATGGGTCAGAAGATCCCATCCCTTTTCCACTTCGGTGAAGCCCATGCTTTCCTTCCCCCACACCTTTTTACGGGTGAATGTGTCCCAGCCGTCATAACGGCCGTGCAGGAAGGCGATGGGGGTGTGGAATTCTCCGGTGCGGGAATGGGTCTGTACGTAGCGATAAAATTCCTGCTGTTCCTTCTTGTGATTCAGACAGCAGTCAGAGAAGCGGTTGTAGCCGTTGTAATATTCCTCAACGTGCCAAAGCCCCTCTTCGGTGTTGATGTCGTGAACCCCTTGCATGTAGGTTCCGTAGAGGGCAAGGCGGTAGCGGCGGTTCTTTTCGGGACAGTCATGGGGCGTGGTGGACCACTGAATGGCGTGATGCGCCCCCATGGTGGGGTTGTGATGTGCCTTGGTGGCACCTCGCAAGGCGGCACAGGTGGCTTCCTGAGGGCCATACATCAGCTCAGCCCCCGTCCAATCATAGCCTGCCTGATAGAAATATTTGAACAGTGTGGAGGGGCCTGTGTGGCGGGTGGCTCCGTTTTTGCAGAGCGCAAGCTTGTCCACCACATAGTTGGATGCAATTTCCATATCGTCGGGCAGAGTGATGTCACGGAATCTGACATAACGCCCTTCTTTTTCAATGGTCAATGTGGGATCGGCGCGCAGGGGGGACATGGTGTGTCCATGGGTGCGTCCGCGGCGCAAAAAGAGCTCATGGAAGGCAATTTCCGAGGGCTTTCCCGTGCGATCCCAAACGCCCCAATAGCTGAAGGCTCCGTCCAATTCATGGGTCTGGCGTCCCAGAAAATGCTCTCCGTCCAGGGCTTTGAACGAGGGGTTTGTGTCACACCCGGGCAATTCCCGCGCGTCCATCATATGGGCAAACTTGATTCCCGCCTTGTTCAGCAGACGGGCGGTTTTGTTCCAGCGGGCTTCGTTGCGACGACGGATTCCGCTCCAGCGATAGGAGGGACGGATGGTGAGAAGATTCCCTACCTGATTGGAAAAATACCATTTCAGATAGTTATCCACATCAAAATCCTCATTGTTTACATAAATCATGTCTCCCGTGCCCGTGGTCACATTGTCCTGCGGACGGACGACACAGCGCTCCAGGGTACATTCTTCGGTTTGTCCTTGATATTTCAGCGTGAACTTCACGTTGTTTGCGGGGGTGTCACAGCAGAGAAGAATGGCATTCAATCCATCCTCGGACAGGGTCAGGTCGCATCCGCGGACACCGTTTCCCGAAAGGGCTACGGATTCTCCCTTTTTGCCCTCTACAAAAACGGGGAAGACCTCTCCCGCCGTAACCACCTTGGGGCAGGCGACCAAAAAGGAGGGATCGGTACCGATGATCCCCACGTCGAACAGATTGTAAGCTACGGGATCCCGATAGTCGGAGGTCAGGGTTACGGTGAGTTGATTTTCTCCCGCAAGAATTTCCGCACCGTTCAGAGGAATTTCACTTTCGGAGCGACAATGGCACCGTTCAAAGATTTCGCCTTCAAAGAAGGTTTTGCCGTTCAGGGCAAGGGAGAGCTTCACCCATTCCTGACGGGAAAGATTCATTCCGTACCAGGTGAATTGGGGACGCTCCTCCACATTGGGAGCAAAGGGTGGGGCCATGTTCCATCCCGAGGAGGCGCAAAGCTTGGGCTGCTCCGCATATACGGTTCCCGTAAATCCTTCCCCTTCCAGATAGAGGCAGAGGGCTGCTGCGTTTTTCGCATCGAAGGTGATCACCTTGGAAAGATCGGTCATTTCATAGGTGCCCAAGGGAAGATCAATGTTAAAGATTTCGTCGGGCTCCCGATTCACCGAATAGGGTGCGTCGCCCTCCTGCTTGCGGTAATATTCCCCGCGGAAGCGGAGGTATCCGCCCTCCTGTAACGCAACATTGGTGCCCGAGACCGAAATGCCCAAGATCCATTGGTCATCGTACACATTCAGCTTCAGATAGGAAAGCACGGGAGGGAAGGTGATTTTATGATAGGCCAGCACCGGATAGGTGCCGTCCGAGGTGAGCGTGAGGCAATATTGATCGTGCACCGCCTTTTCCGTATTCAGACTGTCATCAATGTGACGGTAAAGAATAGGACGGTCGGGCTCGTTTTTCCATTGATAGAAGGTGTTTGTTTCCCCCGTCATGTGCAGACGGTCGGCATTTTTTATGTCATCGCCCCGAAAGGTGACCGTGACACGGTTTCCCGGCTTGATGTGCAGGGGAGTCTCTTCGTTCCGAATAGGATAATAAAATTCCATAACAGACCTCCGATGTGGGCTATTGTTGTTATTATTGTAGCAGAAAAAAGGGCGTTGCGCAATGGGATAGAGGGAAAGTTTTCACAAATTTTAATATTATGCATGCCACGGCATTTGGTTTTGCATCCAGCCGCATTCCGCATAAGGACGGCAGGGCGGCGTCATCTTGCGCAACAGGGTTGCGGCTTCGGCCCGCAGACGTCCGTTGGGCCAATCGTTTTCGCCCTCCCAAAGCTCTTTTGCGCTGAGAAGCAGGGTGTAAAATCCGTCCTCCATGGTATGCCAGGTGGTGCAGATAACCCCTTCCAATTGATTTTGCACCGCAGAACGGATGACCGCGCGGATGTTGTCCTTGTCAAACCAGGGGCAGGACAGCACCCGAAAGCCCCTCTTTTTCAGCTCCAAGGAAGAAAGTACGGGCTCTTTCTTGATGTGATACTGCCAATCCGCAATCACAATCCGCTTGTCCAGCCCGTTGAGGATCTGATCGGACAGGGCCTTTGTTTTCAGATTCAGGGAATACCGTCCGTTTTCTTCGGGGAAGGTGCCCTTTGCAAAGAGCATATCGCCCCAGATGATGGGTGTGATGCCGCGATCCAAAAGCTCCGATGCGGTTTTGTTCAAGAAGCGCAAAAGATCATTGATTTTTTCCGCAGAGGAGGTATAGGTGTAAACCTCGTCAAAGCCCAGATGGAAGTAGCGGGCGTCTCCGCAAAGGGAAATCTGTTCCTCCCGAACCATACGCAGTAATTCCTGCGTTTCGGGGTTTTGAATGTCCCACGCCCAGCCGTCGGGCTCAAACAGGTCGGCGTATTCGGGATGTTGATCCAGTGTTGTGTGCTTTCCACCGCCCCCACGGCTCTGGGAGGCGTGTCCCAGATGGTTGAACATGGGAATGATTTCCATGCCCATCGCCCGCGCTTCTTCAAAAAGAGGAAGCAACTCTTCCTTGGAGAAGGAATGTTCCCTCCATGCCAGATAGGGGGCGCACTCATAGCGGTAGGTTCCCCAGAATTCCACGATCAGATGGGTAAATTTCAATCCGCCGCAATAGCGAATATAGCCGCGAAGCATTTCAAGGGAGGTTTCGGGAAAGACGCATAGGTGCACCATGCGGTCCTTCACCAGGGGAGCATCGTGAATTTCTCCGCAGGGAACGGAAAAAATTCCCTTCCGTATCTGCCGCATATCAAGGCTCCCAAGTAGAGTGAAAAGGCCGTGGACCAGTCCTCTGTAATTTTTCGCAACCAGCCCGATCCCCATTTCTGTAATGTTCAAGGCGTATTCATCCGTTTCGGAAAGGATTGGGAAGGGGGCATCTCCCAGGAGAAATCGGTTTTTCTCTCCCGGCAAAAGGGTGATTTCGCTCTGTTGTTGACAGAAGCCCTTCCAAAGCTCTTCAAACAGATTTGTGCACAACATGGGATCCGCCACTGCACGGACCTGAGTGCCAAAGCAATATGTGCCCTCTCTTTTTACGGTTGTTTTGGGATCAAAAAACATGGTATCATCCTTTCGTATCATAACAGGTTGTTTCTTATCTTCATTATAAATGTTTTTTCTGCATTTTTCCACCCCCAAAACCGCAAAAAAGGTGGATTTTTCGCACTTGACACAATTGCGGTTTTGTGCTATACTGAAACGGGAGGGGATACGGATGTTTTTTATGAATGAAAATTTGGTTTTGGATTTTATGGCGGCGGGGACTCTTTCCTGGAAAGAAAAGTCCTGCACTGTGGCGCCCCGCGGCATGGATGCTCTCACCTTTCGCCTTCGGGGGAGTGGATCTGTTTTTGTGGGAGAAAAGGAATATCCTCTTGAGGAAAACGACTTTTTGTTTATGCCCGGCGGAGTTGGGTATCGGGCAGAATATACCGACACCGAAATTGTCTATTTCTATTTTTTGACCGCCGAACGCTTTCCCGAGCCGGAGGTTTTTACGCCTCCTTCTCCCGCTTTTTTCCGAACCCTGTGTCTGGACGGTGCTTCCTGCTGGGATCTGTCCGTCCCCGGGTATAAATTGCGCACAGCCTCTGCACTTATGGGAATTCTTGCGGAAATTTCCAGACAGGCAACCCGATCCGAGGCTCCCGTAAATCCCGGAGCAGAGCGAGCGATTCGGTTTTTGCAGGAGTCCTTTCGGGATCCCGAGGTGAACATTTCGGCTGCCTGCCGACACGGGGGCATCAGCGAGGGATATTTTCGTCGGATATTCCGTCAGCGATTTGGGATTTCTCCCATCGCCTATTTGACCTCCTTGCGGGCAGACCTCGGACGCAAGCTCCTTGCCGAAGGAGCAACGGTGGAATCCGCGGCCGCCGCCTGCGGTATCTGCGACCCAAAATATTTCAGTCGCGTTCTGAAAAAAGTGTACGGCTGCACTCCCTCCCGTATGAAAAACAATACCGACTGACGGTGTTTTCTTTTTGCTGTAGCGCTTTGAACGGGGAAAACGGGAATCAAAACCCCAAAAGTTTACGTTTTTTTGCAAAAGGGCTTGATTTTTTTTCGGTTTTGTATTATAATGAAAGAAAGAACATTACAGAGGTGTTGTTATGCGGCTTCAGGAATCGGGAGAAATGTATCTGGAAACGGTATTCCGTCTTTCTTGCAAGATGGCGGGGGTTCGATCCATTGACGTTGCAGAGGAGATGGGAGTCAAAAAGCCCAGTGTCAGCCGTGCGGTCAGCCTGCTCAAGCAGGGTGGGTATCTGGAAATGGATGCCAACGGATTTCTGCATCTGACCGATGCGGGACGGGAGGTTGCCGAAAAAACCTACGAACGTCACAAGGTCCTGACCGAATATTTTGTCCGCCTCGGTGTGGATCCCTATGTGGCGGCGACCGATGCCTGCAAGGTGGAGCATCATATCAGTGACGAGACCTTTGAGGCCATCAAGCAGCACAACAAATCCATGGATTGATCCGTAAGGAGGATGGCTTATGCGCAAGACGCTTTACGTTGTTCTTTCGGTTCTGGTGCTGCTTTTGGGATTGGCTTCGGTGGGGTTCTATGTGTACGAGGTGGTTGCCCTTGAAACGCCCTGGACGGAGAACCTTTTTCGGCTTTTGGTGATTGTTTTCGGATGCGTCGGTGTTTTCATCCGTTTTGTTTCGGGCCTACGGGGCTCGTCCGGCAGAGCTTCCGTGCGGTTGGAAAAATACGAAGCGGTGTTGTCCGATGTTTTAGAGGATTCCTTTTCCGACCGAAGTGCCTTACGGAAAAAGCTGCTGAAGGCTGTTCGGTATGTATATGAGAATCGTCCCGACAAGGGTTTGACGATTCTGCTTGCTCTTCGCGATGAGGCAAAAACGCCGCGGGAGCAGAGCTGTTTGCTTTATTTTATTGCCAAGTGCTATGATGCCATGGCTCTCCCGCAAAAAGCGGAGGATGCGCTGCAGGAATTGCTTCGTGCGGATCCGAGAAACGGGCGGGCTTGCAACAACCTCGCAAATATCTATGCATCGCGGGGAGATCTTACCCTTGCTCTGCATTATTATGATGCCGCCGCCGCAATTGATGCCGAGGCATGGGAGCCCGCCCTGAACAGTGCGGTGCTTTGCTTTGAGCATGAGGAGTATGACACTGCGGTGAACTATGCGGAGCAGGCGCTGGAGAGGGAGCCTCATATTCCCGCCGCATTGGGACTTTTATGTGTGATCTGGGCCATCAAGGGTGACGAGGAAAAGCGGGATCGCTATTTCCGACAGGCGGTGGCCGCAGGGTTTGATGCGGACGGCTTGCTGGATACGGTACGGGAAAATGTGCCCTTCGCCGATCTCAGTGCCTTGGAAGACGAGGAGTTGTGACCGACCCTCATAATATTTTTGAAAAAACATAAAAATAGTATGCGAAAAACTGTCAATACCCCGTTATCTTATTAAACAAAACAATCAAAGGAGGATTTTGTTATGCCTTATGTCATCGCCGCCATTGTCGGTATTTTTGTCATCATTCTTTTGTCTTGCATCCGCATTGTGCCTCAGGCAACAGAGTATGTTCTTGAATTTCTTGGGAAGTACAAGACCACTTGGTCTGCCGGGATTCATTTCAAGATCCCTATTTTGGAGAAGGTCTCCAAAAAGGTAACGCTCAAAGAGCAGGTTCTTGACTCTCCTCCCCAGCCCGTTATTACCCGTGATAACGTTACTATGCAGATTGATACGGTGGTGTTCTTCCGTATCTTCGATGCGAAGATGTACACCTATGGCGTGGTGAATCCCGTTAATGCCCTTTCCAATCTGACCGCAACCACCCTGCGTAATATCATCGGTGAAATGGATCTGGACGGTACGTTGACCTCCCGCGATTTGATCAACGGAAAGTTGACGGGGATTCTGGATGATGCCACCGATCAGTGGGGTATTAAGATCACCCGTGTGGAACTGAAGAACATCATTCCTCCCGCAGCCATTCAGGCCGCCATGGAGAAGCAGATGAAGGCAGAACGTGATCGCCGAGAAACTCTCTTGCAGGCCGAAGGACACAAGGATGCCGCCATCACCCGTGCAGAAGGTGACAAGCGGGCTATGGTTCTTGCCGCAGAAGGGGAACGGGATGCCCGTATTGCCCGTGCAGAGGGTGAAGCAAAGGCCATTTATCTTGCCAAAAAGGCAGAGGCTGACGGCCTTCGCGCCCTGATGGAGGCAGGGATTGACGGGACTGTTCTGGAGCTGAAGAAATACGAAGCCTTGGCTACCGTTGCCAACGGCCGCGCCGCAAAACTGATTATCCCTTCCGATGTGGTTGACACGGTGAAAAAGAACGTGATTTTCAGCGAAACCTCGGGTCTTGGGGATCAGACTCAGGCCGCTACGGATCCTCAACCTCCGAAGAAAGCAGATCCTTGCTGCGATAAAGAATAAAAAAAGAATAAAGCCTCGGACCTTTTCCGCGAGATCGTTTTCGATCTCGCGACATTTTTTAGGGGAACTTTTGTACCGACTTGGTTTTTCCATATTGAAATTCGAAAAAAAAGGTGTTATAATAAAATAGGAAAGCAACGCCGTGAAACGGATGCGGGATGTCTGGAGGCGATCGTTTTTGAAATATTGTATTCATAATGAAATACTTCGGATGCAGAATTACATGCGCAAGCACTATTGGGAGCCCATCGGTGTGGAAGATGTTGCCAAGAGTGTGGGCTATTCTCCCCGTCGGTGCAATTTGCTTTTTAAAACCTGTTGCGGAGAAACGTTGGGGGAATATCTTAAAACCCTTCGAATGGAAGACGCAAAGCGTTCTCTGAATTCCAAGACGCCCATTGACCGTGTTGCTATGTCTCTGTCCTATACGCCCCGTGGTTTTCGCAAGGCATTTCAGGAGTATTTCGGGATTTCCCCCTCTCAATATGTGGCAGGGGAGAAGACCTGTGAGACCTACGTGAAGAATTACGAATACACCTCCGAGGGAAACTGGGGCGAGGGGAAAAATCCTACTCCCGACGGATTATGGGAATTTGCGTGTTATGATCCGAGTACAAAAGAGTATCTTTTGATGAATTGGTCGGAGTCTCAGGGGCAGTTCCTGTCTCCTCTTTATAACTGCCGAACCTCCCCACAGTGGTATTGTCGTAACCGCGGCGGAGGATACGGAATGCACCCCGGTCGTGCTACCCATGCGGTGAAAACCTTTGTTTGCCCCGAAGACGGCGAGGTTGAGATCTTGTTCTCCGTGGGGCGAAATTATATATGGCGGCGCCGTTGGAGCTCGGTTTGGAAATCCTATTCCACCCCCTGCTCCGCGCAGCTGTATCTTAACGATGTTCCTTTGGGAAATGCGTTGGTGATGGAAACCGTCGATCCCGTTTTTCTGAAGGCAAGTTGTTCTGTCCGTGCGGGGGATCGGATTCAAGTTCATATCGATCCCATGGAAGATCACAAGCATGACGGGGTGGTTTTTTACCGTCAGAAGATCTCTTATACAAGCATTGCGGAAGATTCTCACAGTGAAAACTGTGAATCGATATAAAAACACAAAGAAAAGAGAGGTACTTATGAAAAAGAGTCTGAAACTTTTGTCTCTTCTGGTCATGCTCAGCATGGTTCTGTCTCTCTGCACCGTGTTCGGCGGTCTGATCACCTTTGGTGCTACGACCATCGAAATCGATACAGCGGACAAACTGCGCCTGATCGGACGTGACGCTGCCTATCCCATGGATGGGAACTATGTTCTTACGGCAGACATTGATCTGTCCGCTCAGGAATGGCTTCCCATCGGAATTACCTCTGTGTCCGATTCCAACGAGGTGTACTTTAAGGGAACCTTTGACGGACAGGGACACGTAATTTCCGGAATGCATGCGGGAACCGATTCTGCACCCGTTGCCACAACGGCCAACGGCTGGGGACTGTTCGCATGGATTGAAAATGCCACCATCAAGAATGTGGCCTTTAAAGATGTTTACTTCAACGTGGGTATTAACGCATCCAATACCAATATGGCCCTTGGTACGGCCTGCGGTTTGATTGCGGGAACCTCCACCATCGAAAATGTGGCAGTTCTTTCGGGTACAGTACAGGATGTGATCTCCACTCACCAGACCCGTGTTGCCGGTATCGCAGGTGCCTTTACGGGAAGTGCCGGGATTACGATCAAGAATTGCTTCAATGCCGCAGATATTGTTGCAAAGCATTCCCGCGACAACAAGGGTTCTTATGCAAACGCCGCGGGTATTCTCGGAAATCCCAAGAATGTAGAAGGCAATACCATTGCCAACTGTTTCAATATGGGTAAGATTTCCTCTACCGGTGCGTATACGGGTACTACCCCCACCAATCAGAGCTTTACGGGAAGTATCTTTACCTTTGCGGGGAAGGATACCACCGCTATCAATACAACACTGACCAACAATATGGCTCTGGAAGGGCTTTTGACCAACGCAGGCTCTTCTGTTTCTTACAGCAAGGATGCTGCCACCACAACCCTTGTTTCCGCAGAAGCCGCTAAGGTTGCCGCCTCCTTCAAGGCGCTGACCGACGTGGAAAACGGTACGGTTTGGGTTTGTGCCGACGGCAAATATCCTATGCTCAAGACCTTTGAGAGTTATGCGATCTCCGTTCCTCAGGGAACGCCCGATCCCAACCCCAACCCCAATCCCGATCCGAATCCCAACCCCGATCCCGAGCCCAATGCTCCCATCGAGATCGATACGGCGGACAAACTGCGTTTGATCGGACGTGACGCTGCCTATCCTTTAAACGGAAATTATAAGTTGGTTGCTGACATTGACCTCGGCGACAAGGAATGGGTTCCCATCAGCTCCGACAACGAAGAGGGCTTTACCGGTACCTTTGACGGAAACGGTCACGTAATTTCCAATCTGTTCATCGGAAGCGTTGAAACTGCGAAAGAAATTTCCGCGACGACGCCCCATAGCTACGGCTTGTTCTCCTATCTGGGAGAAAACGCCTCCGTTTCCAACCTGCTGTTTAAGAATATTTGCATCAACATCAATGTTTCGGGACGCACCAATCTGGCTTTGGGTGCCGTCGCGGGCTACACCAAGTATTCCAACTGGAAGATCTCCAACGTAGTCGTTCTTTCCGGCTTGCTTTCCGCATCCAACCAGCGTCAGAATCGCGTGGGCGGAATTCTCGGCTGCTGCCACAGCAACACGAACGGCGCTGTCTTTGAGAACTGCTACAACGGTGCTTCCATCGTTTCTTCCTTCACCAACACCTCGGGTAACTGCTATGCGGGTGCTGCGGGGATCGTCGGCTTCACCAACGGCAAGAATCTTACCGTAAAGAACTGTCTGAACGTTGGCTCCATCTCCACTCCCGTGAGCGGAAGCGGAAACAACCGCGGTTCGATCGGTAATATCGTTGCCTTCCCCAGCACCAGCGCCACGGTGAAAACCGAATTGGCTGAGGGAAGCTCCGTGGTCAACTCCTTTGCAATCGCAGGACTCCTGAGCTATGATACCGAGTCTTCCTTCACCGCATATTTTGCGGCGGATAAGTCTTCCGTCACTCTCATTTCCGGTGAAAACACCTTGCTTGCCTCCTCTTATCAGGGCTTGACCTCCGTAGAAGAGGGTAACGTGTGGGTTTGCGAGGACGGCAAATATCCCATGCTCAAGCTGTTTGCAGGCTTTGCAGCCACTGCTTCCGTCGGCGGAGCGACTCCCGATCCCGATCCTAACCCCAATCCCAACCCCAACCCCGATCCCGATAAGCCCATCGAGATCGATAATGAGGAAGAGCTTCGCAAGATCGGTGTGGATGCGAACTATCCCTTGAATGGAAACTATGTTCTTACCAAGGACATTGATATGACAAACAGTCCCGACTGGGCAGGTATTGGTGGAGACACCGGCTTCAGCGGAACCTTCGACGGTCAGGGACATGTGATCATCGGTATGCATGCAGGTACCGCCGATCGTGTTTATTCCTTGGCGCACACCCACGCTTGGGGCCTGTTCAACATTCTGTTGACCGGTGCTAAGGTGAAGAATATTGCTTTCAAGAATGTTTATTACAACGGGCTTTGCACCTCCACCAATACCGCTGTGGGTGTTGTGGCCGGATATACCAAACAGAATGGCGTTGAAATCGAAAACGTGGCCGTTCTTTCCGGTACCCTCAAGGGGAATTGCGCCCGTCAGACCCGTGTGGGTGGTATCCTCGGTGTTTCCCGTGCTTCGGAAGGCACTCTGATCAAGAACTGCTTTAATGCTGCCGATCTCTATGCAGACTACGGTGCTTCCGGAAACCGCTATGTTTCTGTGGGCGGTATTGTCGGTAAGTATGAATGCAAGGACACCGAAATCGGTATTGTGAATTGCGTGAACGTTGGTAAGATTACTGCTCTGAAG
This sequence comes from Clostridia bacterium, assembly GCA_017623595.1. Lineage (GTDB taxonomy): Bacteria > Bacillota > Clostridia > Oscillospirales > UBA644 > RGIG995. The sequence continues at coordinate 11,799 of JAGAOU010000092.1, read as the reverse complement.
ACCGCTTCCGGCGGTACGCAGTACGGTTCTATCGGTGCTATTATCGCCAACGCCAGCACGAACAGTGCTCCTTACGGGGATGTTACCACGGTCGTGAACTGCTTTACATTGAGAGACTGCTTGGTTTACGATAAGGATGCAGTAGAACTTATAGGTCGTAATGCTTCCGATGCAAACATCTCTAAGGTAAAGGAAGTTCTTTCCGCAGTTGCCGGTATGTCCCTTGTTTACGGGGATCTGACCTCTGCTTCGGATGCATGGGTTGCCAAGGATGGCTATTATCCCATGCTCAAGACCTTTGAATCTTATGCGATTGCCGCGCCTGCCGGAGATGATGTGGAATCCTATCTGGTCGGAGAACTGAAAGATCTGTATATGGATAATTCCATGACGCAGGAAAAGGTTTCTGATGCGGTGAAGGAAGCCCTCGGAGGTGGCTTTACCGTTACTTCCTGCACTTTGGAACTGAACAAGGCTACCGCTACCGCTAACGGCTCTTACAAGATTACCGTTGCTTTCTCCGATGGTAAGAACAGCTACTCTGTGGTTCACAGCGGAATTTTGGCTCTGCCCAAGATTGACTACGACTTCGCAACCGATTTGGCTGGCCGCGCAGACGGTACGATTACGGTTACCGATCCTTCGTACACTATCAACGCTTCCTACGGTCTCTACTGGGGGACCAAGGACGGCCTTCTGAAGGGCTATTCCTACCTGGCCCTCGGAAAAGGATCCTCCGGCGATCTGAAACTGACCGATGCCGCGAAGGGTATTATGACCTACAAGGTTCCCGACAGTGTTATGATTCCCGAAGGTGCTACCCATCTTTGGTTGACCCTCGAGGGTGCTCCTGTTGCCTCTTATGAGATCGAGGCTTCCCGTCAGATGAAGGCCTCGACTCCCGACTACATTTTCGGTATGATTTCTGACGTTCACTTCGGTGCTACCCAAGCACCAGCTGCTTTCAAGGCCGCTATGGATATGTATCAGAGTGCTCAGGCCTCCTTTGTGGTGATCTGCGGTGATATTACCGAAAACGGTACCGCCGCACAGTACAAGATTTACAGTGATCTTTACGCTGCAAACAATTATTCTCTTCCCATTTGGGTTACCTTGGGCAACCATGACATTCTTGCCTGGAACCTGAAGGCTAATGCAACTCCTAAGCAGGCGCTTGCCAATGTGAAGGCCGCCTTCCCCAACTTTGCCAATGCCGCCGCATCCAACGACCTTTTCAAGGTAACGGTGGGTGATACGGAAAAATCTCCCGGATGCGAAAACGACCAGATGGATTATACCATGGCTTACGGTGATGATCTGTTTGTATTCCTCTGTGTCGGTCCTCAGCAGTATCCGAATGAGACTTACAGCTCCAAGCAGCCGGAAAAGCTGGATCAGAACCAGATGGTTTGGCTGGACGGCGTTCTGAACAACTATTACAATGTAGAGAAGAAAGAGGGGCAAGTTTTCCTTGTCTTCCACTACTACATCAACGAGGCCGGCATGAAGATGTCTCCCGGGTACGGTGCCTGGGATGCGGCTTCCTCCAAGATGCTTCACGATGTTTTGGTGAAATATCCCGACGTGATCCATTTCACCGGACACAACCACTTCACCTTCGACGATGATGAAAATATCTACGATGACAGCTACGTTGCCATTCACATTCCCACCCTTTCCAAGGCTGCCACCGGTGTGTACGAAGGCTATATCGTTGAACGTTATGCGGAATATGTTTTGGTGAAAGGGTATGACTTCGGCAAGGCGGAATATATCCCCCATGCAATGTTCAAGATCTCTTATGACCGTACCGATGTTCCCGACGATACCAATCCTCCTTTGGATCCCGAAGTTCCTCCCACCTCCGACCTGGCGATCCACGGACTCATCGTTTTGGCGATGACCTCTTTGGCCGTCGGCGCTGTGGTGGTTCTGAAAAAGCGTCATGCATAATTGAACAAAAACCATAACGAGATCCCATTCCGCGAAAGCGGAATGGGATCTCGTGCTTGCTTTTTAGCTTTAGTATCAATTATTTCCGAAAGGAAATGGTATAGGTTGTGGGGGCATTGATTGTGGTTTCGGCTTCGGGGACGGATCCGTCTAAGGCGGTGAGTTTGTCAAAGGAATAGCCCTTGTCCGGCACTACGGTGATGGTAAGGTTCCCTTCTTTGTCGGTTTCTGCGGAAAGAGAGCCGCCCTCTTCGGGGTTGAAGGTGAGGGTTGTTTTGTTTGCGGCGGTGAAGGTGTAGGTCTTGTCTGCGCAGATCAGTGTGATGGTGCGGTCGGATTTTGCGGTCTTTATAACAAAGGTGTCCTGTGCTTCACGAACCACCTGTCCCAGACCGTATCCCGCAGTTTTGTCCAGGAATTTGATTCCCTCGGGCAGTTCTACCGAGTTGATTTCAAATCGGATTCCGTAGACGCCCTCCAAACTGATGTAGCGGTTTTTATAGGAGGGTTGTCCTTCAATGCGGATGGTATTGTTGCAGAAGGAGAGATCGGAGGCGTAATCCCGATTCACGCGATAACCGTTCAGGGTGTAAACCTCCCCTTTATAGGTGTCTTGTCTCAGTTGATTTTCCAGGTAGGTTGCGCCGGGGACACCGCCGTTCATTACGCAGCGCAGAATCTTTTTGTCCGAGCTTGCACCGAGGATGAAGGTGTTGTTTTCGATTTTTATGCCGTGCAATCCCGCCTGCTCGATGGATGCGGCACGGATCACCGTTTTGCCGTCCTCCGTCTTGTAGGAGGTGTTTCCGCTTTGGTGATACAGCTGAATCAAGGACGGGTCTTTTGCCTGATCGTATTGGGAGGCGTTTTTATATTCTGAGGTGGAGATGAAGGTGTTTCCCGTGATCTCCGTGTTGACCAGATTGTTGTATCGAATGGCCGCATGGAGACATTCATCAAAGATGTTATTGATGATCTTGAAGTTGGTCACGTTCGCTTCCCCCACGCGAGAATGGTGGCCGATGGCAATCAGAGGAGCCCCTGCCTCGTCACTGTCGCCGAAGTAGCAGTTGGAAATGGTGATGTTGTTCGGACAGTTGAATTCTCCTTCTCCGAAGGTCAGCGGTCCTCCCGTGGCGCCGGGGGTGGAGGGTTCAACCTGAATCACCTCACGGGTGAAGGTTTCGCCGCAGACAAACCCCGCAAAAATGCAGTTGTTCACGGTCATATCGGAGGTTCCGGTGATTTGAATGACGTGATTGTTTTTAATGTCCTTGAAAATGACGTTTTCCAGCTTGACATTTTCGGCACATCCGAAAATCAAGGTGCTTCGGTCGGTAAGGTTTTCATCAAAGCCGCCGCCGATGATGGAGAAATTGCTGCATCCATCTGCTCCCGGTGCCTGGTTTTTGTTGTTCAGAATACGGGTTCCCGAGAGTATTGCAATTTTGTTATTCTTGAAATCCGATGCCATTTGGTCGGTAAAGCCTTGCGTTGCATCGGTCATGGTAGTGTACATTTTCAGGGTGACACCTTCCCGCATGGTCAGCAGCGATACGTTATATCGACCGGGATACACGTAGACCGTTTCGCCCGGCTTGGCCGAATCGAGGGCGTCCTGAAATGCTTTGGTGTCATCATCTACGCCGTTGCCCTTTGCGTGGAAGTCCAACCCGACCTCAATGAAATCATCGGTGGATTTTTCCACCTCGCAGGTGATTTCTTTCTTTTCCGTATCTACGGTGACGGTGGCCTTTGCCTTGAATCCGAAATAGTCATATGCTTCCAGCACCGCCGTTCCCGAGGAGTATCCCTGCACGGTGAAAAAGTTTTTGGTGATCTCCGCATCCGCCACGTCGGGATTTGAACTCTTGACCGAGGCTACGCGTATGCCGAATTCCACCATGCGGACATGGAGGGTGACCGGGGGAGTTTTTTCAACCGTTTCGGTGTCCGTGTTCGTTTGTTGTGTATCGGTGTTGTTGCTTTCGGTGGAAGCGGAAACCTCCGAGGTTGTGTTTTCGGAGGGCACCGGCTCGCTGCAGGCGGTCAGGAAGGGAACCATCATTCCCAAAACCAAAAGCCCGCAAAGGATGCGCTGAAAAAAATGCTGTGACTTCATGTTTGGATCTCCTTTTTTGAGAGTTATTGGGAAAGCAGTTGGATCAGAATCCATACAACGATGGCGTTGAACAGAAAACAGAGAGGAACGCCCAGAAGGAATTTCAACCGTTTTGTTTTATGGCGGAAGATCTGCATGCCCATCATGGCTCCGAATCCGCCGCCCAGTGCCGCCACAGTCAGCAGGAGCGCTTCTGAAATGCGAGGCCCGCCCCGCTTTGCGCGGAATTTGTCGCTTCCGTAGAGCACAAAGGCCAATAGGCTTGCGCCAATCAGCCAAAGAGCAATCCAAACCATAATATCCCTCCCTTTTTACATAAAGCATACCACGGATGCACTTGTTTGTCAAGGGGATTTTGGGAAAAGTAAGAAAAATATACCAAAACGGTTTGCAAAAGGTTTCCGAAACTGGAAATATTTTTCCCTTGAACCGAAGGAAAAAGTATGGTACAATGGTAACGAAAGGAGGGACCGAAATGAGAAAATTCATTGTCAGTTGTCTGTTTGCTCTTGCTCTGGTCCTACTTCCCGGATTGTCTCAGCCCGCGCAGGCGGCGGAGCATCCGCAGGTCGGTATCGTGCGAACCTCGTCCACGAGGCTAAACGTCCGATCTTCTCCCTCCCTGTCGGGGTATATTGTGACAGGATTGAACAAAGGCAGTTATGTTGCCCTCGTGTCCAAAAGCGGTGATTGGTGGCAGGTGGAGTATTCCACCGGTCGCTATGGTTGGTGTAGCGCGGCGTATATTGAAACCGTGTCGTCTCAAACCGCTACGGTTTCGGCGGGAGGCTCCCGCTTGAATATCCGAAGCGGTCCCGGAACCTCTTACACCGTCCGATCTCAGTATGCCGACGGTGCCTCCGTCACAGTCCTGTCTTCCTCCGGGGGCTGGGCGAAGGTTTTGTACGGTGGAACCAAGATCGGCTATGTTTCCGAGACCTATTTGCGCTACGGTTCTGTCGATTCCTCTCGAGGAGCGGTTACCCTGTCGGTGCCCCGCTATTCTCAGACCGATTCCCGTTGGGCGAATATTCGCCTGGGGTCCAGTCGGTACACGATCGGAACCGCAGGCTGCACCACCGCCGCTATGGCAATGGTGGAAACTGCGGTGCGTGGGTACACCGTTACCCCCGCCATGATGGCGAAGGAGGTCAGTTATTCCTCTTCGGGGAATCTGTACTGGCCCTCTGCCTATTCAGCGTACACATCGTCCGACTATTTGGCGGTGGTTTATCGTCAGTTACAGTCGGGAAAACCCGTCATGATCGGCGGGTTTACCCCTTCCGGTGCACAGCACTGGGTGGTGATCTACGGCTTTACAGGCGGAAATCTGAAAGCGGAGAACTTCCTCATCCGCGATCCCGGTACCGCCGCCCGAACCACGCTGAGGGAGTTTCAATCCAAATTCAGTGTGTTCTATAAGATCATGATCCGAAAATAAATCTTCTGTCAGAGCAAACAGTATCGAGGCTGTCGCGAGAGCGACAGCCTTCGCTTATTGAAAGAATCAATAGGGGACGTGTCCTTTCTTTTTTCGATGAAAAGTGACCGTGAAATTCCGCCGCAAGTATTTGCGGTGATATATTTTGAGTTTATTGATAGGCTCTTGAAATTGTAACAGTTTTTTCCTTGCAATCGGGATAGAAATTTGTTATAATAAAAGAAAATTCCTGAGGAGAGATGCTTCCATGGCTGTCAATGTTCGTTTTAAAAAATTGGATCCCAAGGCTCAAATCCCCACCTACGGTTCTGCCGCAGCGGCGGGTGCGGATCTGTACGCCCTTTGTGATGATGGGGTAGTGATTCCCGCAGGGGAGACGGTTTTGATCCATACGGGACTTTCCATGGAGATCCCCGAAGGATATGCGGGGTTGATTTATGCCAGAAGCGGCCTTGCCTCCAAGCGCGGCCTCGCCCCTGCCAATAAGGTGGGGGTCATTGATGCGGACTATCGAGGGGAAATCATGGTGGCCCTTCATAACCATTCTGCCGAGACTCAGACCATTACCTCGGGAGAACGTATCGCCCAGCTGGTGATCGCTCCCTTCCTGCACGCAGAGTTTGAAGAGGTGGATGACCTGTCCGACACCCTTCGGGGCGCCGGGGGATTCGGATCCACGGGTACGAAATGATGAAAAAGGTCTATTCTTATCGGTGTCCTTGTTCTGCGGAAGAGCTTTTTGAGAAACTGAACGATCGAAAGGGAACTTTTCACAATTGGGGAAACGGAGCCTATCTGATCCGAATTATGAATGACCGCCGGTTTTTCTTAGGTGTGGGACGAGGCGACCACAACGGCGGATATTGGTATGTTGCAGACGTTGAGGATGGCGAAGACGGCGATTTGATGATTCGTGGTTCCATCGTCTATAACCCCGATGATGAAGGCAAGGAGCAAACCTCCTTTTGGGAACGTGTGGAAGGTGTATTTTTGTTTTTGTTTTTATTCCCGTTGATTACTCTATTTAAAATAATTGAATTGATAGGGTTTCTTATTCGAAAAATCAGGAAAAAGCCTCGTCAAGGAGACACTGACGAAGACGTTTTGGATCGGTTTATGATTCAGTATTTGCACTGTGAAAAAGTATAAAACACAAGGCCATCACGGTTCAGTTCATTGTCCGTGATGGCCTGTTTCTATGCTTTTTTCTCCTTGAAGGCTTTCCAGAAGCCGCTGTAGGATTTGTATCCCACCCGTTCTGCTGCCTCCGCCAGCGTTATATCCTCGGTGGCAAGCAGATGACGTGCTGCCTCAATACGGCGGCGGGCGATTTCGTTGCGGAAGGTATTTCCCGTGTGCTTGACAATCAGCCGCTCGGTTTGCTTCCTGGACAGCTTCAGATCCGTCGCAATGTCCTCCAGAGAAAGATCCATGTAATACTCGTTTGCCAACCTCTCGTGAATGATGAAGGCGGGATCCCGCAAGGGCTGAATCTGTGCCTGTGTTTGGACGAATTCCGAGCAGACCAATGCCAGCATGGCCGAAAGAGAACTTTTTGCTTCCGTTTGCTCAATGTTTTGAATGATTTTTTGAACAAGTCCGGGGAGTAATGTCTTTTTCAGGGGATCTTTCAGGGGAATTGGAATTTGAAACGCAGTCTTTTTTGCCTGCTGCTCTGCGGTGATGCACTGATGAAAGACTCCTGCAGGGATCGCCAGGGCTTGCCCCGGCTCTACGAGGTATTTTTGGGATCCGATCAGATATTCACACTGTCCCTCCGCAATCAGATGAATTTCCGTATAGCGGTGCTTATGCAGACGGGGACCCGTTGGGTCGGTGTTGAAAAAACCGGGCTGAAGGTACAGTGGGAATGTTTGTTTCCCGATGGCGACGGTGAGTTCCGAATAGTTCATTTGATTTTCTCCATCTTTTCCTCAAAGGACATCTTGTTTTGGTGATGTCTCTTCGTTGAATTGACCTAAACCGAAATGTGTGTTATACTCATTATAGCATAAAAAAAGAAAATGTCAAGGGGGTTTCTGTATGAAATTTCAATTGATCGGCGCTCCAAAGGTTGTTATGGACAATCCCATGAGCCTTCATAATTATTTTGCCTGGCCCACCGTTGCGCGGCTGAAGAACGGCAAAATCGCCTTGGCCGCTTCCGGTTTCCGTCTTGCTCATATCTGTCCTTTCGGGAAAGCGGCAATTGCCTTCAGTGAGGACGAGGGGGATACCTATACCCGTCCCATGGCGGTTATCGATACGCCGCTGGATGACCGTGATACGGGTCTTTGTCCCTTCGGGAAGTCGGGGCTGATCGTCACCTCCTTCAACAATACCGTTGCTCAGCAGCGAGGTTGGTCGAAGGGGGAGGAATACCGTCTCCGTTATCTGGATCGGGTTTCCCCGGAAGAGGAAGCCAAGTATCTCGGTTCCACCTTCCGTGTCAGCTTTGATAACGGTGTCACCTTCGGGCCTCTGTACAAATCCCCCGTCACCTCTCCCCACGGCCCCACGGAAATGCCCGACGGAAGTATTGTTTATGTGGGACGCACCTTTGATGCACGTGCGGAAAAGGATTGCATTTCCGCATATACCCTCGATCCCGAAACAGGGGCGATGGAGCACTTGGGTGATATCGAAAACATCACCGATGAAAAAGGCACCTTGCTCTCCTGTGAGCCCCATGCCATTGCCCTTCCGGACGGGACTTTGATCTGCCACATCCGTGTTCAGCGCTCTTTGGGCAATTTCCGCTACGATGCCTTTGCTAATTATCAATCGGTTTCCCGGGACGGCGGCCGCACATGGACTCCCCCCGAACGGATCCTGGATCCCCTTGCGGGTGCGCCGCCCCACATTCTCCGCCACTCCTCGGGGAAACTGATTTCCGTGGTTGCCCGTCGGGAAGCTCCCTTCGGCATCCGTGCTCTGGTCAGCTGTGATGACGGAAAGACCTGGGAGGGCTATTATGAAGTGTATCACGATCCCATTTCTCCCGATTCGGGGTATCCCGCAACGGTGGAACTGAAGGACGGAAGTCTGCAAACGGTGTTTTATGCCCATCCCGAGCAGAACGGCCCTGCGGTGATCGTGGCTCAAAATTGGAAGCTTGAAGATTAAGGAGGCTTTTATTATGATGCGTTTTAAAGGGGTTATGCCCGCTCTTGTCACTCCTCTGAAAGAGGACGAAACAATCAATGTTCCCGTGCTGAAGCAGTTGATTGAGCACCTTCTCGCTCAGGGGGCCGACGGTTTCTATGTGGGCGGTGCCACGGGAGAAGGAATAGCTCTCCGTCGTGAGGTTCGGGAGCAGTTGGCAGAAGAAACCGTGAAAGCCGTAAATGGACGAAAACCCGTCATCATGCACGTGGCTTCTGCGGATTTTTCCGAAGCCATTGCGTTGGCCAAGCAGGCCGAGGCCGTGGGGGCTCAGGGCATTTCTGCCATTCCGCCCCTCTTTTTCTCCTATGATACCGACGATGTGTACCAATATTACAAGGCGCTGGCGGACTCCACCTCTCTTCCTTTGATGGTGTATTACAATCCCGCCGCAGGCTTTGCCATCAATGCCCAAATCGGTGCAAAGCTGTTTGAGATTGACAATGTCACCGCCATCAAATGGACCTCCTCCGATTATTTCGGTATGATGCGTCTGAAGGATTTGACCCACGGAGAGATGAACATCATCAACGGACCCGACGAAATGCTTCTCATGGGTCTCTCCGCAGGGGCGGACGGCGGTATTGGAACCACCTATAATTTCCAGATGGAAACCATCCGTAAGGTCTACGATTCCTTTATCAGCGGCGATATTGAATCTGCCCGTAAGGCTCAGATGCAGGCTGACGCTGTGGTCTCTCTCCTGTTCAAGTACAAAACAATCCCCGTCACCAAGGCGATTCTGGAGTTGCAGGGCTTCCATGTTGGTAACGCCGCATTCCCCATGAAGCGCTATACTCCCGAGCAAAAGCTGCAAATTGCCGCAGATTTCCGCGGTGCAGGCGTACAAATCTAAAGAAAACCCCCGATTTACCGTTGGTAAATCGGGGCGTTTTTATGCTTTTGATATTTTGCTTAAGATGTACGGCACAACTTCATTTTTGTTTAGATTGAGGGCGAAGGCGAATTCTTCGGTGATGATTTTTTCTGCTGTGGTCAGAATTCGTTCTTCATTGGAGCAAAGCCGCTTGTTCTTTTCCGCTTCGCTTTCCTTGCGGGCGGAGAGAACCTTCGCCAGCCAAAGGATTGCCACTCGATCGGAGGACGCTAACAACTTGTCAAAGGCCACAATCCGCAGCTTACTGTTTTCAATCCATTTCAGCTCCGAGGCCTCCACCTGCGCAATCAGATCGTCCACGTCTTCCTTTGTGGGCACCCGTTTTAATTTCAGTGCCAACGCTCCTTCCGTGGGCACGTAAACTGTGCCTCCTGAGAGGGGAGCCAGGACATAATATTCCTTTTTCGTGTCGCCAAAAGCCAGGATGCGGATGTCTTCGATACGACAAATTCCGTTGTTTTTGTAAATCACATGTTCGCCCGTGCGGAACTGGGTTTCGGACATGATAAACTCCTCCTTGTGCGAAAAACCGTTTTGATTCTATTTTCCCTACTATATATTATAACATAATTTTCGTAAGATTTCAAATGGGCATTTTGATCAAAAATACAAAGGGGTTTTCTGCGAAAAACTATAATTTTGCCCCATGTCCCGGGGAAAAATATATTATTTTGCTTAAAAATATGAACAAATTGTGAATTTTTCGGATTTCGCGTCACATTTTCAATTTTTTTCTGTGTATATAGGGTGAAAGGGAAAATATCGGCCGAGGGGCGTGGGGGATATGGCAGATTGTACAAAAACCTGCCGCTCGTTTTATGCACAATGCTGAAATTTTTTCGGACCGTTGACAGAAAATCCCTTTGTATGTTATAATAATTACAGAGACAGCGAAAGGAGGGATGCCCAATGGTTTTGGAAGATGCCTCGGAAGATTTTTTTACTGATTCAAAATCAGAAAGGACGAAATGTATGAAACGCAAAATTTGCTCTGTAGTTTTTGTTTTGTTATTCGCGTTTATGGCGTTCCCCGTCCTGCTTTTTGCGCAGGATTCCGAATCCCTGTCTACAAATCCTGCGGAAGTTGCATCTACTTCAGATTTGTCCTTGTGGATGCAACTAAGGGATGCGGTTGCTTCTGAAGATGAGGCAGCGGTGGAGGCGATTTTCGATGCGTTGGATCTGTCAAGGCCTGCCACTCTGGAGTATGCTTCTTCGTTGCTGAAGGAGTTGGAACTTTTTCATGTGGTGATTCTGAATCCGAAGGGAGAAGGTTCCGTTTATTACAATGTGCAGGTGTATCCTTTCGCGTATGTTTCTTCGAGATATTATCCAAAGGAAGAAAATGGATGGTCTTTTCAATCCTATTTTTATGCAAGTGCGGCTCCGGAGCAAACCGAGCCTGAAATATTTACTTTGTCTACGGTTTCGGGGGAGCGGATTTCTTTTTCTCGCAAGGAAGCATATGGTCAAGCGTGGTATGTCGGATATTATCCTATGGAAACCGGATATATGCAGTTGTACATTTATTTAAAGGATAAGGCGAATATGGAGATTCCGCCGGTAGAGGAGCTTGGTACTATAGATATTCGGCCCTTTTTGCTTGCGGATGTTCCATCGGAAGCTCCTTTTTCCCCGTGGCTGTGGATTGCCCTGCCCGTGGGGGCGATGGTGATCGCAGGCGGCGCGGCCTTCGCCCTGATTCGTAAAAAGAAAAGGAGGGTGTAAATTATGCGAAAAGTATTGATCTCACTTCTTGCTTTAGTAATAATTTTCTGCTGTTCATTCTCTTTGTTTGCTGTGAATTTGAACAGTGTTAACAAAGACGATGAGGAATCTCTCAATCAGTTTCTTTCAGAGAGAACTGTTCCGGAAGATTTTATTCACTATGATGAGATTTCATTTTTAGGTGATTTTGTGATCTTTAGAGGAGACTTGTATGATTTATATACCTCTGATTTTCAAGATTATAAATACATGGTTTCACATAAAAACGGAAGATTGCTCCTTTATTGTAAAAGATACTTGTATTATGAGGAAAAAAAATGTCCAGAAGATGTGTTTGATTACCTGCGGTATAGATTTACATCATTGACAGATGCTCCAGAGGAAGATTTGCGGTTCTGTTCGGAAAACGGAAATAAAATGCTGACGATTGGAGAATTGACCTATTGCTACTCTAATGGAACGTTAGTTGCTGTCGTTTGGCAACAACGGCCT
>JAGAOU010000091.1 GCA_017623595.1 Clostridia bacterium | reverse complement strand
TGAGAGATGAACCCCAAAACTCCGCCGCAAGTATTTGCGGCGGCCGTAAAGGAGACTTTATTTAGGGTTTGTCGACAAACTGAAGCGGACATCCGAGGATGTCCGCTTTTTGTTATTATGAATCAGCCGCCGAAGAACATGTGCTCGATGAAGATCTTCAGCCCGATAGCTATGAGAATTACTCCGCCCAAAACCGCCGCCTTTTCCTTCATCATGGCACCGAACTTTTTCCCCACAAAGGCACCGAAGAGGCAGCAGAGCGCCGTTGTGCCGCCGATGAGTCCTACGGCGAGGAGGGGATTTGTAGTGGGGAAGGTCACTGCCAGAGTTACGCCTGCCGCCAAAGCGTCGATGCTGGTTGCCACCGATTGGGTGAGAATCAGCTTGTATGTAAAGGCCACCGCGCAGTGATCCTCCTCGGGATGGCGCAGGTCATGAATGGCTTCCGCCAACATTTTTCCCCCCAGAAAGCCCAGAAGAACCAGGGCAATCCAGTGGTCCACCGCCTTCACGTATTCGCTGAAGGTTTCCCCCACAATATAACCGATCAATGGCATCAGCGCCTGAAAAATACCGAAGCTGATGGCCGCGACGACCAATTTTTTCTTTTCCTTCTGATAGCAGATGCCGTCCGAAACCGATACCGCAAAGGCATCCATGGACAATCCGAACGCCATGAAAAATACACTCAACAGTTCCATGATAACTCCTTTGTGTTGCGCTTTTCTATTTTATGATTCAAGATTTCTTTTCATGAACAAGCAATCGGGCAATCCAGGTCCGTTTTACCTTCAAGGCGCCTTTGGGGCAAAATTCCTGACAGCAGAAGCAACGGATGCAGTCCTTGCGGTGAATCTGCGGCTTTCCGTCCTTCATTTCAATGGCCTTTGCGGGACAGATTTTGTAACATTCCTTGCATCCCACGCATTCGTCCTTTTTCAGCACTGGACGGGAAGCCAACGCTTTGTCAAAAATGACCGAGGTGAATTTGCCGAAAAAGGAGTGGGCGTCCTTATTGAAGCGCAGACTGTGCACCGTTTCCACCCGCTTGAAGTCTTCCTGAATAAAGGCTTTCCAATCGCCCACGGATTCCAACTCTTCGGGGGTTGCGGGAATCAGGTTCCGCCGCCGTGCCGCCTGCAGGGTGGGCACGTCTTCTGCCTTCAGCCCCATGATGGCCGCACCGATCAGATCTGCGGCATGGGGACTGTCCGACGCCAAAAGCACTCCCATGTGTCGGGGCGTTCCCGCTGTGGGACCGTTTCCTTCCATGCCAACGATGCCGTCGGTGATGGAAAGACGGGGTGCAAAATATTCATCCAGATCCACAATCATGTCTGCAAAACGATCGGGGTCGGGGAATCGGTAATGATATTCCGGCTTTGCCGTGCCGGGGACAACGCCGAACATGTTTTTTGCCGCACCGCTCATGGCCATCATCCCGTGGGTCTTCAGTTTGCAGAAATCAATGATGGCATCGGCTTTGTCCAGCCATGCGGTATAGGTGAAGGTCTTCGCTTCTTTTCCTTCGGGATAGGAAGCGTCGGCAATGGTGAAGTCCCGATTCAGCTCGCCGCCTGCCTCTTCCACCGCCTTCAGCCCCGTGACCGAGTAAACACGCTCCACAAAGGCCTTTGTGTAAAGTCCTCCGGGGCTGTCTCCTACGATGACTCGGGCTCCCTTTTCCTTCAAAAGCTTGATCAATGCGCAGAGCAGAACGGGATGGGTGGTCCCCGCCGCTTCGGGCTTCATGAAGGTAACCAGGTTTGCTTTGATCGCCACCGTCATTCCTTCGGTGACCCAATCCAAACCTCCCAGGGGCTCCAACACGCGGCGCAGTGCCTCCTCGGCACGCAGGGGATCATAATCCGCACAGGGCACAACCGATACTCTCATCCCAAATCCTCCTCAATTGCAATCATTCTTTTTATTATACCACGTTTTTCGCAGGTTGTCAACGGCTGTGGGGCAAATTGCGGAAAAACATGAGACAAATCTCGAAAAAACATACGGGACAAATCACGGCAAACCCTCCTAAAAAGCACAAAAAACCCGTCCCTCGGAGAAATCCGAGGGACGGGTTAAATATTGCAAAATAAATTTAGGACATCCACTTCGGGGCACGTTGTTGAATTGAAAGTCCATGTTCGGCTAGAATTGCTTCCATTTCTACCTCATTTTCAATGTAGAGCGTTGTTTTATATACATCGTTCGTTGTATCTTTTTCGCGATAAATTTCAGGGCCATTGCGAAACAGAATAAATGTTGGGGCCGGCCTAAGTGAAAATTCTCGATAGATTTCGATTACGTCTTCCCAAGGAACACTCATACTTAAATTTTTGTGCATAGGGAGTCTCCAGTGGATTCCGTCATCATTTACTGTCATTGTTTCGCCCCAAGTGTTGTAAATCATCCAGACGAGAGGCCACATAAAAAGAATCAAGATCGGAAGAATCCAATACAGTTCCGATTTTCCTATTACAAGAATCAGTACAAAAAAAACGAGTAGTAAGATTATCGGAAGAGACAATATAATGCAAGTATTTCTACCGTAGTGAATACAAATCTCGTTTTTTGCTTGCTTCTTTCGAAATTGAGCCACAATTATACCTCCGAAATGGAATTAGTCAAAGAAAAACCGTGTAATTAAGATGTCTGCAAGAGACGCAATAACCGTTGCCTCCATTGCTACTGTGCTAGAGAGTATTGTACCAACAAGAGGTGTTACACCTTCATGGTAAAACGGAACAATACAAGACAATCCTGTGAATAGGCCTGCTTTAAGCATTTTTTTTATCTTAACGCCATTATACTACGTTTTTCGCAGATTGTCAACAACAATATAAAAAGTCCCCGTCTCACATGTTTTGAGAGACGGGGCAGAGTCTCTGTTATGATTTGTTATAGGGAGATTTTCGATAATCTATAATCTCATAAGGGCAACGCTCTTGTAAGCCCTGATACAATTCGTCAGTATATGCAACTTCTTCTACGTTGTTAGAAAAAGGATTGCTTGACCAAAGACCGAATGTATTTTTTTTTGCTTTATGTGTCGCGAAGCAAATCGTAGTTGACGAGGAAAGTCGGCCTGAATTAAATTTTTCCACACAGATTTCTTGAAAACTGTTCCATGAAATTAAAACAGGTTTTTTCAGGGGATTCTTCTTCAAGAGACCTTCTGGAAGAAATTCATATTGTGTAAACACTAAAGAAACAAAAGCATACCCAAAATATGAAAATAGTATTGCTAAAGCCAAAAGTAAAAACAAGTAAGACGGGATAGCATTTAGATTTTTTAAGCCGTCGGTTTCATTATAAAAAGAAATCAAACCAAAAATAAAAGAACCCATAGCAGCAACAAAAGGAAATATACACAAAGAAACAGTAAATACCTTATATGCATTTCTGTGTCTTGTGGACTTTGGGATAATATGATCCCACTTTTCTGTTTTATATGCAGATTGAATCACTTGTTTTCTCCTTTTTGACGTAGTTACAGAAAAGGGTCTTGTTTTTTTTCTATTCGGCGTGAACTGGTTTAATTGATAGAAAGCTATTAAGAAAAAGCCACAGATGATATTTCGAATGGTGCACCCACAGAGAGTGTGACGCAAAAATTAAGAAACAAACTTGTTCCAAATCCTAATGTAATATCATCTGATCCAAATAAAGATCCTAAAAAGGTTGCTCCTGCGGCATGAATTCCGGCATTAAATCCTGTCCAAAACTTGGTTTCGGAATTTCCGTTGGTTTCCGCACCAACTTTAGTGCCATATGCAACGCCAACAAAGGTGTTGGCAAAATAGCCGCCAACGCCAATACTACCATTGAAAACCTTTCCATCATCTTAACGCCATTATACCACGTTTTTCGCAGATTGTCAACGACTGTGGGCAAATCGCGGAAAAACATGAGACAAATCTCGAAAAAACATACGGGACAAATCACGGCAAAACCTCCTAAAAAGCACAAAAAACCCGCCCCTCGGATTCCTCCGAGGGGACGGCAAAGTATGGAGTATTGTTTACAGAGTCCTTAGAGCATGAACTGTATGGTTAAAATGCAACCAAAAATCAGAGTTTCTTTGCGATCTCCGACAATTTCTTCCATCGTTCGAAGTCCTTTTGAACCTCTATAAAGGACTTCCCTTGTACAGGACACCTGTTTACCGCAGAATCTAATTTAAATATTTCGGACAGCGTTTTGAATTCGGCTCTCTTTTTTAAATCCGATGCAACAATTTCGCATTGACACAACAACTCTTCCGGATATTGCTCGGAAATAATAGCCGCCGCGCCATATATATCACATTGGTCGGTTCCCGCCAAGACCAAATTAAACAGTTGTGGGAAGTCCGGTAAAGGATACTTATAATAACCGTTTTCGGGCCCCCAACCAAAATCATATAGATTCTTTTTTATCCAAACAGAACCATCTTTTGGATTTGTCGCACGTTCGTTTCCCGTAGCCGTAAAACCAAAGTCAAAAGCTGTGACCTTATCAAAGCGAAAACTCATAACGAAATGATTCCCCATATAATAGCGCTCCTTAGAATTTTTTACTATATTAAAATACTACACCATAGAGGATATTGCAACAGCTTAGGATAGGATACTCAATAGTTGCCCAAACGCTTTCGATACGAACTCCATTCACACTGTGTCGCGTATATGTCGCACGACGTATTTTTTGCTATATTTGCAAAACTCATTAGCAACTATTATATTATGATATGCTTATTCGCAATGGCATTGCTTAGCCACTCGGCCGCACGACGAATTTTTTCTCGAGGCGATCCACTACTTTGTTCAAATTCATTTTTGTATTCTACGGCATCAAAACTAAACGAATCGGAATCATATACGCGTATGCTAATTGGTGCATCAACTTGCTCATCATAGAGAACCATAATACTTATATTTTGATTAGTCCATTCGATAAAATAATATGCACCGTGTTTCTGCTTCAAACTTATTTCAAATCCGTATGTCTTTGTTAAAAACGCAAACTCCTTTTTTAAAGTTGCATATCTTCCCATCATCCCATCCTCACATTAACCAAACATTATACAAATATTGATAACCCTTTGTAAGCGCCACTTCCTTTGCGTATGCTCCAGTTAATGCTCCTCCGCAGTCATAAATCGCGCCTTTTAGAGCCATAACACCTTTAACAACATATTTATTTTGCCACCAGCCGACAGTTTCAGCAGCTTTTTGACCGGCAACGTGTTTTAGCAAGCTGAATTCTTTTAAACCGGAATAATGTTGTGTCTTAGCCAATGCAGCAACATCTTCAAATGTCGAATTTCATCAAGAAGCGCTCCGCCTTTTAGTTCACAACGCCATTATACCACGTTTTTCGCAGATTGTCAACGGCTGTGGGGCAAATTGCGGAAAAACATGAGACAAATCTCGAAAAAACATACGGGACAAATCATGACAAGCCTTTCAAAAAAAAGCAAAAGGCCCGTCTCTCGGAGAAATCCGAGAGACGGGTAAATGATGCGCAATTTGCATATGCGATTATTATTTTTTCAAATCCTCTATGGGTTTCATTTTGATATTACATTCTTTTTGTGTTAATACTATCTTTTTTAGCTTTCTTTGAATGGAATCTACAAATATCTGATCATCAGCATCAATCACCAAACGGCACTTTTCACAACCAAAGATATACTTTATAACTGCAATATCGCCGCCTAATACAATTGTTGAACGTCGAATTTGTTTGCGATGATAACGATACTCAGGATCATCTTTTGTATATACGATTTCTCGCTTAGCTCGCAACAATCGATTTCCACATTCTTTGCAGTAATATCGTTTGAAGAATATTTCCGGTGAAAAATTTGCACAATATTTTGCTACAACCATTGTTATACACTCCTTGAATTAACAATACTCTAACCAAGCCTCTGTATCAAAAGAGAGGGAAAATCCAACTAAGCCAATTCCGATTTTGAATTCAGCCTCCCCATCTTTAACACAACAAGTAAATCCTATTGACAGAGAATGGAAAGTTTTTATTGCATCAACAAACATTGTCATGTAGTTGTAGAGAAATAGCTTCAAACATTTTAGAAAAGGTGCTTTCACCTTTCCCAATATATGAAGAATCATAAATTAACTCATTGTTACAAAGAATATCTCCACGATCTGAAACAAATCTAAGTGATTTATTGTTAGTTTGGATCTCAATAATTAAATTGCCGAAATTCATATTAGAATATTCGTATTTGGCCAATCGTGCATCGGTATTGCTTAGTAAGGATAATAATTCTTTCTTTAAATGAGCAGATTTTTTTATCATAGTCACTCTCCTTTAAGAAGAAAAAAACCAAGGAATAGAATTGTTTGTGAGATATTGAATTTCATCAAGAAGTGCTCCGCCTTTTAGTTCACAACGCCATTATACCACGTTTTTCGCAGATTGTCAATGGTTTTGTTTCGGTCAGTAAAAAAGAGATGGTTTGAAAACAGCGTCTTGACAGATGCGGGATTTTGTGATATATTGTATGTGGGAAGGTAATTATAGAGAGTCTGCTTGCGGTTTTGCGAGAAAGGGGGATAACTGTCGTGAGAATTAAGATAACGAAGGAAGATTTACTGAAGGGTTGTTTGATCTCTTCGCTTGCACACTGCATTTCCACCAACGAATTTCCCATGTTTGCAAAGGAGGGTTTTTGTTGAAAAAGAAATTGTTTGTTTTTTGCATAGTGTTGGGGCTTTTTGCGGCACTGATCATTTGGACCGTGTGGGGAAATACCGCTTTGGAGTTGAATACCTATACAGTGACAAGCGAAAAAATCCCCTTTGCTTTTGACGGGTACCGTATTGCGCAGGTGTCCGACTTGCACAATGCGGAAATGGGAACTCAGAATGAAGCGTTGCTTACACTGTTGGAAGAGACGAAGCCCGATCTGATTGCTCTTACGGGAGATTTGATTGATTCTTATGATACAGATTTGGAAATTTCTTTTTCGTTTGTGAAAAAGGCGATGGAAATTGCCCCCTGCTATTATGTGACGGGAAATCACGAAGCAAGGCTGCCCGAAAACGTTCTTATGGCGTTTGAGAAGCAGTTGTCGCAAATCGGAGTGATTATTCTGAGGGATGAAGCGGTGCTTCTCGAAAAAGAAGGGGCCCGGATTTCTCTTGTCGGCATTGACGATCCCGGTTATGCATCAAAATACGGTGGCGGGATTGGGGCTTCCGAGATAAAACTTTTGACCGAGGAGGATTCTTTTACGGTGCTTCTGTCCCATCGTCCGGAGCATTTTCAAAAGTATGTGGCTGCGGAGGTGGATTTGGTCCTCAGCGGACATGCCCATGGCGGTCAGTTCCGTTTGCCCTTTCTGGGAGGGCTTTATGCACCTAACCAGGGACTCTTTCCACAATATGATGCGGGGATGTATACGGAGGGAAAGACCCGTATGATCGTAAGCCGCGGAATCGGAAACAGTATTATTCCCATCCGTTTTAACAACCGTCCCGAGTTGATCTTGGTTGAGCTTTGCTGTGAAAAAGAGCTCCCATAAATATTGACGCACCCCAAGTGTCCTCGGGGTGCGTTGTTTATTCTTCCGTTGGGGGGATCGTTTTTTTTGACGGCGGGGTGCCGAAGTGCTTGCGGTAGATGCGGTAAAAGTTACTGTAGTTTTCGTATCCTACCCGCAGGGCGGTTTCGGAGGCGGGGACGCCCTCCTGCAGAAGGGCGTCGGCAAGGGCAAGCCGTTTTTGCAAAATATACTGTTTTGGGGTGATTTTCATTTTATCTTCAAACAGATGGCTGACCGAGGATTTGGAGCAGGCGGCGTGGGCGGCAATATCGTCCAGACAAATTTTTTCGCACAGATGATCGTCGATGTATTCCAGCATGCGGGCAAGGGAATCGTCAATGCGGGCGGAGGTGTCCGTCTTTTTCTCCCGCACCGATTGGTAGAGAAGCTGGACCATGATGCTGTTTGCCAGAGGTGCATAGAAGGTGTGATTCGGTTCTTTGCAGATTTCGGTCAATTGCGTCAACCGGTCGGAACGACCGATGAAAAGATCCTCCCGCACCGAAAGCGGGCGACGAAGCACCTGCGGAATGGCTTCTCTCCCGAAAAGCACTGTCACGCGGCGATAGGTCCCCTGCTGATTTGCGGTGACGGTGTGATAGGTCAGGGGCGGAATGAGGGCATACTGTCCCTCGCCCAGGCGGTAGCGTTTCCCTTCCAGATTGACGGTAATATCGCCCTTCACAACGCCGATCATCTCAAACTGGCCGTGACAGTGGCTCTCCCAGAGAAGGTTGTTTTTTACCGGGCTTTCCTTGAAATCGAATCGGAAGCCATTGCTTTGAAATACCGTTTGCACAAAAATCACCTCTTTGATTCCATTATAGCACATTTTTGCAAGAAAAGCAATATATTAAGCAAGAAAAACTATTTAAATTACTTTTATTTCTTGGTATAATACAATCAGAACAAGAAGAGGAGTGTGCCATGAATTCATTTTTGTTGAACCGTTCGTTTTCCTTAGGGGAATATCGGATTCCCAATCGGGTGGTCTTTCAGCCCATGGAGGGGTGCGATTGTGAGGAAGACGGAACCCCGAGTCCGCTGACGGTGCGGAAATATCTGCGGGCCGCAAAAAGCGGAGCGGGCATCCTTTGGTTTGAGGCCACCGCCGTGTGTCCCGAGGGACGAACCAATGTGCGGCAGATGATGCTGACCGAGGATAACCTTTCCGCCTTCCGACAACTGACCGAGCAGGTGCGGCAAACCGCACGTAAGGAGACGGGAGTCTGTCCGCTTCTGATTTTACAGCTGACCCATTCGGGCAGACAGAGTATTACTCCCATGGTGGCTTACCGCAACCCCTTTTATGATGAACGTCGGGGAGTGACCGACGAACATATTGTGACCGATGAATATCTGGATACCCTTCCTTCCCGATATGCCACTACAGCGGCGCTGGCCATGGAGGCGGGATTCGACGGGGTGGATGTGAAGTCCTGTCACGGATATCTGTTTCAGGAGCTTTTGTCCGCCTTCGGGCGAGAGGGGCGGTACGGCGGTTGCTTTGAAAACCGTACCCGTCTGTTTCTCGATTGCTTTCGGGCGGTGCGTAAGGTGTTGCCTTCCCGTGGGCTTCTGACGGCGCGGCTCAGCGTTTCGGATATGGTTCCCAAGCCCTACGGATTTGGCACCGACGGGGAAAATCGGCTTGATTTCTCCGAGCCCGATCGACTGATTCGACAACTTCTGTCGGAAGGGTTGCAAATCCTTAATGTGACGGTGGGAAATCCCTATTACAATCCTCACGTCAACCGTCCTTACCGCAGAGGGGGATACCTTCCTCCCGAAACGGCAGAGGAGGGGTTGGCGCGCTTTGTGACCATTGAAACCCATCTCAAGCAATCCTTTCCCTCTTTGCCGCTGGTGGCCTCGGGGTTGTCCTATTACCGTGCCGATCTGATGGAAAAATCGGAAGATCTTCTGCGGGAAGGTGTTTGCGATTTTGTGGGCTACGGCAGAGAAACCCTGGCGTATCCCATGTTTTATCGGGATTGGTCGCAGGGGCGCTTTGATTATAAAAAATGCTGTGTGACCTGCTCCAAATGCACCGAGCTGATGCGGGGAAAACGAGCCTGCGGATGTGCGGTGTTTGACGAATATTACAGAGAACTTTATAAAGAATTAAAAAAATAAAGAGGAGAGCTTGTTATGTTTAACAGATTTTTAAAACAACATTCTTTTTCCGAGTACAAATTCAGATCTGATATTTTCCCGCCTGTAGAGAATCGTGATTTCTGGGATGCGTTTCAAAACGAGGACTGTGTAAAAGCGGCTGAGAAGGAGCTTGGTTATGCATGGCCGGTCATCAAGGCCACCGACTTTATGGAGTTCAAAAAAAGCGGAAATCGAAAGATCATGGAAAATATCCATTTCGATCGCCGCAATCATTTGACCTTGTTTGCTCTTGCGGAGCTCAAGGAAAATCGGGGACGTTTTCTGCCGCAGATCGTCAACGGTCTGTTTGCGCTCTGCGAGGAGAGTTATTGGGGCGTGTCTGCGCATTGGCTTCGCGGCGTAAAAAACATTCCCACCCCCAAAGAACCGTATATCGATCTGTTTGCGGCAGAAACGGCAGAACATGTTGCCGTGATCACGAAGTTGCTTCACGCTCCGCTGACGGAATTCTGCCCCGAGATCCTGGACCGTGTGGAATACGAGCTTGAAACACGAATCAAGACGCCCTATCTGACGCATTTTGATTATTGGTGGTTTGGATACAACAAGACGCCGAACAATTGGAATCCATGGATTCTGTCCAATGTGCTGACGGTGTTTTTGCTGACCGAAACCAACGAGAGAATGCTCCATCGTGCGCTTGAAAAAATGTTTAAAGAAATTCAGCTCTACTATAATGCGCTGCCCTCCGATGGCGGTTGTGACGAGGGCCCGGGATATTGGGCTGTGGCCGGGGTCTCCTTGTTTGAATTCGTTTATGAACTGAAGCAGGCAACAGACGGTGCACTGAATCTGTTTGACGATGAAAAGCTCGGTCGGATCGCTGCGTATATGAAAAAAGTTCACATCGTTTCCGGTTGCTTTGTCAACGTAGCAGATGCTCATCACACTACTGAAAAAACAGGAGAGATGGTTCTGCTTTACGGTTTTGCCAGAGAGACCAAGCAGGAGGATCTGATGAATTTCAGCGTGGCGGTCTATATGGAGAAGGCGTCAAAGTCCTCCGTGCTCCGTCATACGGTGCGTACTATGCGTCGCTTGATCTATTGCTCCGAATTTTTAAAGGAGATGGAGCGATTCCCGATTACCCTTCCTCTTCACGGTGCGCTGGAGTGTCTGCCGGATACGCAGCTTGCCGTATTGAGAAAGGGCGATATGGTCCTTTCGGCAAAGGGTGGCTTCAATAATGAGAGTCACAATCATAATGACGTGGGAAGCATTACCATGTACGACGGCACTACGCCTGTGCTGATCGACGTGGGAATAGGTGTGTATACCCGCTTTACCTTTTCCAAAGAACGCTATACCGTGATTCCGTGGGTTAAGTCGCAAAATCACAATATCCCTATGATCAACGGAACGGAGCAGCCGTACGGAGCCGGGTTCCGTGCCGATTGCTTTGAGGCAGAGGAAGGAAAGATTACGATCTCGTTTGCGGGTGCCTATCCCGCAGAAGCGGGAATCAGCAAGCTGACGCGAACCCTTGCCTTGACAGAGCGCGGTATGAGTTGTACCGACAGCTTTACATTCACCGATGAGAAAGCGCAAAAAGTGACCGAGGTGCTGATGAGTATCCTGCCCGTTCGGATCGAGGATGGTGCGGCAATCCTCGGAGAGCGTTACTGTGTTCGCACAAGTCACGGCACGGTGCGTGCTGAGTTCCTGCCATTTGAGGATGTGAATTTGGAGGCAGATTGGAAGGCGAACGGGGTTACGAGGATCTTGTGCTCTGTCGAGGGCGCAGAGAGCGTGACGGTTACGGTGGAAAAATTGAAATAACGGGAGAAAAAAATGAAAATTGCAATTGTAACAGGAGTGGCGGGCGGCATCGGAAAGGCAAGTGCTCTTCTGTTGGCCCGAAAGGGATATACCGTTGTGGGAATGGGACGCCGTCCCCTTTTCGACCGAACCGATTTTGATCGGGCGGGCATTGTCTATGTTCAGGGGGATCTTTCGGTGGCCGAGGACCGTAGCCGCCTTTTGGAGCAGGCCTGTTCCATGGGGGAGATCGGTGTTCTTGTCAATGTGGCGGGGGTTGCTCCCAAGCAGAGGCTGGATCTGCTTGAAATGACCGAGGAGAGCTATGACTATGTGATGGGGATCAACACCAAAGGAACGCTGTTCCTGACCCAGGCGGTGGCCAATGAAATGATCCGTCGGGGAAAGGGTGGCTCCATTGTCAACATCTCCTCCTGTTCGGCATACACAAGCTCGGTCAATCGGGGCGAATACTGCATTTCCAAGGCGGGGGTGAGCATGATCACAAAGCTTTTTGCCGACCGCTTGTCTTCGGAGGGAATCACCGTAAATGAGGTCTGTCCCGGCATCATTGCCACGGAAATGACCGCAGGGGTGAAGGAGAAATATGATCGCCTTATTGCAGACGGGTTGGTTCCGCTGGGCCGTTGGGGAACCCCCGATGACGTTGCAAAAGCGGTGGTAGCCCTGTGTGACGGAACCTTCGGATACACCACGGGGGCGTCGTTGATCGTTGATGGAGGAATGCACATCAGGAGCCTATGAAAAACAGTTATCATACCTTGATTATCGGTTCGGGCTGTGCGGGATACAACGCCGCCGACCGATTGTACGATTTCGGCGTGCGGGATATTGCTCTGATCACCGAAGGGCGGAGTATGGGAACCTCCCGCAACACGGGAAGCGACAAGCAGACCTATTACAAGCTTTCTCTCTGCGGCTCGGATGGAGACAGTGTGCGGGAGATGGCCGAAACGCTTTATTCGGGCGGCGGTGTCATGGGAGAGCATGCCCTCTGTGAGGCGGCATACTCCACCCGCTGTTTTATGCGTTTGGTGGAGTTGGGTGTGCCCTTTCCCGCCAACGAATATGGGGAATATGTGGGTTATAAAACCGATCATGACCCAAGATCGCGTGCCACTTCCTGCGGTCCCTTGACCTCCAAATATATGACCGAGGCCTTGGAACGCTCTGTTTTTTCCAAGAAAATTGAAATGATTGATTTACAACGGGTTGTAAAAATTCTCACGGAAAACAGTTCCGTCATCGGGGTTGCCTGCGTCAATACGGTGACGGGGGAGACCTCCGTTATCGCCTGCCAAAACGTGATTCTTTGCACGGGAGGCCCTGCGGGGATTTATAAGAACACGGTTTATCCCGAAAGTCAACATGGAGCCACCGGTTTGGCCATTGAGGCAGGGGCAAGGCTTGCCAATATGGACCAATGGCAGTACGGGATGGCAAGCACGGCCTTCCGATGGAATCTGTCGGGAACCTATCAGCAGGTGTTGCCTCGGTATGTTTCGGTGGACGAGACGGGATGCGAGCGGGAATTTTTATACGATGCCCTTGGAACAGAGTCCCTCGGCTTGATTTTTCTGAAGGGGTATCAATGGCCCTTCGATGCCCGTAAGGCAGAGGGATCTTCAAAGGTTGACCTTCTTGTTTTCGAGCAGATCAAGCAGGGACGTCGGGTATACCTTGATTTTACCCACAATCCCAAGGGCTTGGAGCAGGGCTTTGACGTCCTCCCCGAGGAGGCTTATGCTTATCTTGAAAAATCGGACGCACTTTTCGGCACGCCTATTCAGCGCCTCAAAAAAATGAATGAGGGTGCTGTTGCGCTTTACGCAGACCACGGAATCGACCTGCATACGGTGCCTCTGGAGATTTCCGTCTGTGCCCAGCATTGCAACGGCGGTGTTGCGGTGGATGAGCATTGGCAAAGCGATGTGAAGGGGCTTTACGTTGCGGGCGAGGCGGCGGGAACCTTTGGAGTCTACCGTCCCGGCGGAAGTGCCTTGAATTCCACCCAGGTGGGGAGTCTGCGGGCGGCGGAGCAT
The DNA here is from genome assembly GCA_017623595.1 of Clostridia bacterium. Lineage (GTDB taxonomy): Bacteria > Bacillota > Clostridia > Oscillospirales > UBA644 > RGIG995. Next base: position 44,501 of record JAGAOU010000091.1, on the reverse strand, counting down.
ATTGCGAAAAAGAAGGATGTCTGCGGTTCTGCTCCTTCTTATGTTCTTCCTCCGATAAAATACGGAACCGCAAACCTTGCCCAAATGCGCGAGACTTTCTGTTGTGAAATGAGCCGTGTTGCCGCCTTTGACCGAACCACGGAGGGGATGAAGTCTCTTTTTCGGGAGGTTTGTACCCTCTGCGACACCTTTTTTGAGAGAGTCGTGATGGAAAACGATACCCAGCGGGCTGAGTTGTTTCGGCTTTACGACACGGTGCTGACCCAACGGGCCGTTCTTTCCGCCATGATTTGTTCGGCGGAGACGGTGGGAACCCATGGTTCGGCCATTGTCGATCGTCAACCTCAACAAACTGACGATTCTCCAAGGAGGACCCGCACGCTGACGATTGGATCCCGATCTTATATCGAACCCATATCCCCTCTGCCCAATCCCCGGCTTTGGTTTGAAACTCTGTTGGCACAGCGCATCAAAAAACAATTTAAATGAAAAGGAGATTTTCCATGAAACTGTTTGTTTCCCTTCCGAAAAATGCGGTATTCCCAACCTTTTTCACCCCCGAAAATATCCGTTTGGCCGAATCCTTGGGACAGGTTGTCTGGAATGAGAGGTCCACTCAAATGTCGGCGGAGGAAATTGCCCAAATCATTGGAGACAGTGATGCCTATGTGACGGGCTGGGGGTCTCCCCGTCTGGATGAAACAATTTTGGATCGGGCGCCTCAGATAAAACTGCTGGTGCATCTCTGCGGAACGGTAGTGCCCTTTGTAAGTGACGCTCTGTGGGAGCGGGGGATCCGTGTAATTTCGGGGAATGATTTTTTTGCCCTGTCCGTGGCGGAGGGAACCATCGGCTATATGCTCACCGCCTTGCGGGACATTCCCAAATACAGCCGCCGTCTGAAGGACGATAAGATTTGGAAGGAGCCCGAAGATTTTACCCGAGGCCTTTTGGGGAAAACCGTGGGGATTGTCAGTTATGGCGCCATTGCACGGCATCTTGTACGGATGCTGGCACCCTTCGGTGTAAAGCTCAAGGTGTATGATATCAAGCCCCTTCCAGCGGAAGATGCGGCAAAATACGGCTTGGAGCAGGTGAGCCTTCCGGAGCTTTTTTCCAAAAGCGACATCATCTCTCTGCACACTCCGCTGTACGATAAGACCCATCATCTGATCGGGGAAGATCTGTTACGGCGGATTCCCGAACATGCTCTGTTTATCAATACCTCCCGTGGGGCGATTGTGGATCAGCCCGCTCTGGAGAAATGCCTGACAGAAGGGCGTTTCCGTGCGGTTCTGGATGTGTATGAAAAGGAACCGCTGCCCTTGGAAAATCCCCTGTTTGACTGCGATAATGTGATTCTGATGCCCCATATGGCGGGGCCCACTGTGGATCTTCGTAAGGAAATTACACGTTGTCTGCTTCTGGAAAGTGTCGCTTTCTTGAAGGAAGGAGGCCCTCTTCCCCATGAGATATCGCGGGACATTGCTTCTACCATGTCCCGAAAATAAAGGAGTATCGGTATGTTGATTTCCCCCTATCTGATGCCAGAGATTCTTCCTCCCCAAGAGCATCCCCGTGTGATGTTGAGGAAAAAGGATCTGGAACGGATCCGAGAAAATCTTGAAGGAAAATCCTTTTCCGTGACGGCGGATCTCTTTTGGGATCTTTGCGATTTCCCCGTCCGTTGCCAAGGGGCTACCCCTAAGGACGGGACCTATCACCTGAAGGAATATCTTGCCGTGGAGGCCAAGGCCTTACGGGCTCTACTGTACGATGAGGCCGGTGAGGGGCGAGATGCGGTGGAGGCTTTGCTGTTTCTGCTTCGCAATTCCCACTTTGACGGAGGAATTATGACGGCTCGCTACAGCGGTCATTTGATTTTTCTCGCGGCGGAGGTCTACGATTGGTGTTACCGCCGAATTACGGAAGATGAAAGAAAGGAGATCATCGCTACCTGCGAAGGATTTGCCGAACGGTATTTTGAAATGGGTTATCCGCCCGAAAAGCAGAGCGCCATCAGCGGACACGGAAACGAGGCGCAGCTGTTACGGGATCTGCTTGCCTTTTCTATCGCCGTTTACGATGAACGCCCTGATATTTATCATTTCTGCGGAGGACGGCTTTTCTCCGAATATCTCCCTGCCTATGAACAGGTCTTTGCGGGAGGATTTCATCCCCAAGGCCCCTGCTACGGGGCATATCGCTATTCTTTTGCTCTTTGGTTCGGGCTTCTGATCTTTGCCATGAGCGGGGAAAAAGTGTTGCCCACCCCTTTGGAAACCTTTTCGGACAGCCTTCTTTATCTGACCCGATGGGACGGGGAAGCTCTGCGGCTGGGGGATGACTATAATGAAAAAAAGGCTCTTTATACCAAAAAAAATCCTTTCTTTGTTCCTTTGTTTCTGTCTGCCGCTTATACGGGGCAGAGCCGTTATGTTGATGCGGCGCAAAGACAATTTTGTAAGGAATATCTTGTTCCCATGCATTTTGGGTCGGATTATTACAAGGAAGGTGCTTACGGTGAAGGAATGATCTCTCCTTCGGTGTATCTGATTTGGGACAGGCTGCAGCCCTTAACCCAATCTTCCTCCCTGCCAAAAGGAAGGTTTTTCGGTTGGCCGGTGGGATGCACCCTTTATAACGACGGCGAGCGGCTGATTTTAATGAAAATCGGCAATTTGTGGGGGGCAAACCACGATCATCTGGACACGGGATGCTTTCAGATTTACGACAAAGAGATTTTAGCCTCCGATTCCGGTGTGTATGACAGTTACGGCACCGATCACCGTAAACGGTATCTCATTCAAACCCTTGCCCACAACTGTTTGTTGGTGGACGGGAAAGGTACACGTTTTCCGCAGGAAAAAAGAGAACCGAAAACTCTGGACTGTTGGTTGTCGGAATACGGCATGGCAAAAGTGACCTATCATAGGGAAGATTCGGGGCGGTACGAGATTGAAGGGAATTTGTCCGAGGCTTACTCGGAAACCTGCAGTTTGGTCACCCGACGCATGTGTTGGGAGCCCGACAGAGGTGAGCGAGGGCTGTTGACCGTGCGGGATACGGTGTTTCCGAAAGATTCCAATGCCCCCGTTACCTTTTTGTTGCACTGTCAAGACAAGCCCCGCTGTTGTGAAGGAGAGATTCTGATTGAGGGAAAGTGTCGGGGATTGCGTTGCCGCATCAAGACTCCTTCCGATCCAAAGATTACCTTTGTAGGCGGAGAGGGACATCGGTTTGAATCGGAGGGTGTAAACTATGAGCCACGGGTTCATTCCTCCGAAGAAGGATGGGGTCGGGTGGAGATTACAACGCAAGGCGAGGAAGTGCGTTTTTGCGTGGAGATGGAAATTGTTAAGAAGGAGAAATCGGTATGAAACAATGCTTTTCAACCCTTGGATGCACAGAACGCTCTCTGGATGAAATCCTTGCTTTGACGGTGAAATTCGGCATGGGAGCGCTGGAAGTACGGGGTATTTCCAATGTTTTGGATAATGGCAGTATTCCCGATTTCCTCCCGCAAAACCTGTCCGAAACCGCAAAGAAATTTGCCGATGCGGGAGTTATCCCCCTCGTTCTCGGAACCTCCTGCGCCTTTCACGATGAGAAAAAATACCCTGCAGTGTGGTCGGAGGGCACTGCTTCTGTCGATATTGCTTCCCGCTTGGGTTTTCGTGGAATCCGCGTTTTCGGCAACAAAATAAAAGGAGAAGAATCGGCCTGTATCCGACGGGTGACCGACGGAATTCTTTCCCTCTGTGATTACGCAAAAGACAAAGGGGTGGATATCCTTTTGGAGGTTCATGGGGATTTCAACACCGAAGAACGGTTGCGGGCTGTGGTGGACCGTTGCGGATGCGCGGAAAACTTCGGTCTGATCTGGGACGTTTGCCACACCCGTGAAACCTACGGCCCCCGTTGGCGTGAGTTTTATCACACCTTTTCCCGCTACATTCGTCATGTACATTTGAAGGACATAAAGGATGGAACCCTTGTTCTTCCCGGAGAGGGAGATCTTCCTCTGGTCGAAATGGTGAGAACCCTTCAATCGGAAGGCTATGAGGGCTGGTTTTCCCTGGAATGGGAACGGAAATGGCATCCGGACCTCCCTGAAATCGAAGCGGCGTTGAAATTATTTAACGATTTGTTTTGTGCAACATCTTGACAAATTATAACGGCACAGGAGCAAAAAATGAGAGATCAATATATTGATTTGATGGAAAAGGCACTCTCCGCCTATACGGACGAGCATATTCAACGATACCTGAACGATGTAGAGACCGACGGACTGAAGGAGCACGGCTTTCCGAGGCTGACTGCCAATATCGGGATTCTCATTGCCAACGGAAGGCGAACGGATCTGCTGCCCCTTTTTCTTGAAATGATGGATTTGTGCTGTGATATGTTTCTTCGTCCCTACATCAGGGCTGCGAATGAATTCTCGGTACGGGAGATCGTATGCTGCATCGATGAGGTCGAGCGGGCAAACGCCGTTGACGAAGAGCGTGTCCTACGGTGGAAGCAAAAGATCTCCCAAATCGTCCCCGAAGCCTGCTATGACGTGGTGGTGAAGGAAGCGACAGATCGCATCACCAACTGGGCAATCTTCGGAGCGGTCAGCGAATACGCAAGGGTTTATTTTGGGCTGGGGGATAACCTCGATTTTATCGACCGTCAGCTTTCCTGTCAGTTTCAATGGCTGGACGAAAACGGGATGTATCGGGACAATAAAAATGCAATCCCCCATCAACCGATGGTTTATGATCTCGTTTCTCGCGGACTTTTCACAATGCTTATTCATTTCGGCTATCGGGGGAAGTATTATGAACAGATTGATGCATGTCTGAAAAAGGCCGGATTGCTGACGCTGAAAATGCAGTCTCCCAACGGTGAGATTCCCTTTGGCGGGCGGAGCAATCAGTTTTTGCATAACGAACCTTGGTTGGCGATTCTTTTTGAATATGAGGCGAATCGGTACGCAAAGGAAGGGAACCTCGCTCTTGCAATGGAGTTCAAATCCGCCGTTGTGCGGGCTTTGGCGGTGACGGAGAAATGGCTTGGAAAAACCCCTATCCGTCACATCAAAAACCGCTTTCCCACCGAAACCAAATACGGTTGTGAAGGGTATGCCTATTTTGACAAATACATGATCACCGCCGCTTCCTTTTTGTATGCGGCGTATCTTCTCTGTGACGATTCTGTTCCCTCCGTGCCTTCTGTGGATCATGTCCCTTCCGCTTTTGTCACCACCGACTATTTTCATAAGATTTTTTTGAAGAGCGGCGGTTATCTGGCAGAGATCGATACAAACGCAGATTCCCACTACGATGCAAGCGGGTTGGGACGGGTACATCGGGAGGGGGCGCCTTCGACGATTTGTCTCTCTGTTCCCTGTCCGTCACATCCCGTCTATACGCTGGACGTGACCGATCCGATGAATCTTTCGATCTGTCCCGGTGTTCGGGAGAACGGTGTGTGGCGTTTTGCTACCGACGCGTCAGTGGTATACGAAACGATGGGTGTTTTTACCGAGGAGGACGCCGCCTATACAACAATGCGTTGCCGTTTTTCCAAAGAGTCCTCGGTGGATCTGCAATATGAGGTCAGCGCCGACGGTGTGCAGATCCAAACTCTCGGTGAAGGTGAGGTTGCATGTCTGCTTCCTGCATTCTGCTTTGATGGAGAGTCTACCTCCGAAATTGACGCCAATACCCATTCTCTCTCCGTTTCTTACGAAGGCTGGCTCTGCCGATACACCACAAACGGTTTTATTGTCGATCTGAAAAGGATCTCTGCAAACCGTAATGGGTATTATCGCGCCTTTGCGGCAATCGGTGATGGAAGTCTTTGGGTTAAAATTCAAATTGAAGAGCAAAAACACCCTTGACAAGAGACAGGAGACGTGTTATAATAAAGAAAACAAGCGGAGGTGTTTATTGTGGATTGGTTGATTGCTGTCGGGATCTGTGTGGTTGTTGTGGGTGGTGTTATATTCCTTTTGGGGCTTGTTTTTTCGCGTTCTCCTCAGGTGGAGGAGCCTTCGGAGGACGCTTCCCGGATGCTTGAGCAGGAGCCCTTGGAGGATGCCTATGCACCTGCGCAACCTGTGGAATTCCGTGCAACGGTGGTCGATTTGCGCGCCTCTGCCCGTCTGATGGGAAGCTCAAAATTCCCCAAGGCGGTTACGGAATACTTGGTTTTCTTCGAAAAGGAGGACGGCACACCTCTCACCGTGGAGGTTCCTCAAGAATTTTTTGAAGGCTTCGCCATCGGCCAGACTGGCACCGTCACCATGGTCAGTAACCGTCTCTACGGCTTTGCCCCTGACGATGTGCTTTAAATTGAAACCAAAGAACAAGAGACCGCATCACACGATGCGGTCTCAATTGTTTTCGTATGGTTCTTGTCGGTTGGTTCTGCCGAGAAGGTAGTCGGTGGAAACGTGGTAATAGTCGGCTAATGCGATGAGTACGGAAAGCGGTAACTGACGTTGCCCGTTTTCGTATTGCGAGTAGGTGTTTTGTCGGATGTGTAAATGATCTGCAATTTGTTGTTGCGTCAAATCTCGATCTTCTCTTAAATCTCGGATTCGCATGACCACACCTCCTTTTTTTCTATTATATCAGAATTTTTTGTTGGATATTGACTTTTATCACAAAATGTGATATTGTGTTTGCTTGCACGGGAATCGTTATCCTGCGGTCAAAGTCCGAAAATGTCCAAAAAGTAGGATCGTTTTCGTGTTTTTCTGCGGAAAAGTGGGTTTTGGGGCTTGATTTTTTTGTTTGGATGTGCTATAATAATACATTATATGAGTATTACATGATCGGAGGATCTGTTATATGGCAGAGAAAAAGCGTATTCTGACAGGGGACCGCACCACGGGGAAGCTTCATTTGGGGCATTATGTGGGAAGCTTGCAGAACCGTGTCCGTCTGCAGGACGATTACGAAACCTTCATTCTGATGGCTGACATTCAAGCCCTGACCACCCATTTCGAGAATCCTTCCCTTATCAACGGAAGTATTTATGATGTGGCGATTGACAATCTTTCTGTGGGGCTGGATCCCAATAAGGTCACTTTTGTGCAGCAATCTCAGATCAAGGCGATTGCGGAGTTGACCGTGTTCTATTCCATGCTCATCAGCGTCAACACTCTGCGCCATAATCCCACCATCAAGACCGAAGCCGCCAACTATGGCTACAACGATATGACCTACGGCTTTTTGGGGTATCCCGTCAGCCAGGCTGCCGATATTACCTTCTGCAACGCGGAACTGGTTCCCGTTGGGGAAGATCAGCTGCCTCACATTGAGGTTGCCCGCAAGCTGGTGCGTCGTATGAACGATTTGTACGGCACCAATCTGCTGGAACCCAAGGCCATGCTTTCCTCCTGTACCCGTCTGATGGGGCTGGACGGCAACAGCAAGATGGGCAAATCTCTGGGCAACGCCATTTATTTGTCCGACTCTGCCGAATCGGTGAACGAAAAAGTTCGTCTGGCCGTTACAGACGCCTCCCGCATCCGAGCCAAGGATCCGGGCCATCCCGACATTTGCACCGTCAGCAAATATCACAAGGTCTTCAACGAAGAGGAGTATGAGGATATTTGCGAGCGTTGTAAGGCGGGGCAGGTGGGTTGTGTTGCCTGCAAGCGTCGTCTGGCGGAGAAGCTTAACGGCCTTTTAGATCCCTTCCGTGAACGCCGTGCATATTACGAGGCCCACATGAACGAGGTCAAGGAGATCGTCAACAGCGGTTCCGACCGTGCCAACGCCATCGGCAACGAGAACGTTGACAAGATCAAGGCCGCTATGTCTCTGAAGATCTGACAGAAAAAGGAAGCAGAAATGCTTCCTTTTTGAATAGAAAGGAGAATCGCCCGTGTTTACTTATACAAAAGAGCTTTGTTTCAAAGACGGTATGGGGCTTTCTCTTTGCAGACAACTTTTCGGGAAGGAAGAGCCGGAGCATCTGCATGAGTTTGTTGAATTGGTGTATATTCTCAGCGGAACGGGGATTCACTGCATCGACGGTGTGGAATACCCCGTTTCCCGCGGCTCTCTTTTGTTCATAAATTACCGTCAGGTACACAGCTTTCGCACCGACGGAGAAATGCATTTTTACAACATCCTGCTTGATCCCGAATGGATCAGCGAAAAGCTGATCGATTCGGAAAATGCCTTTGAGCTTCTTACCCTATCTTCTTTTTCGCATTTTCAGCAAGCCGTAGATCCGGGAGAATCCTTGGTCCGTTTTTCCGGGGAAGATCAGATTCGGTTTGAAGAGATTTTGCGGAATGCGGAACGGGAGCAGCAGCGAAAAGAGGTTGGGTACGAAACCTTGCTGAAGTCCTATGTGATCATTTTGTTGACCATGGTGTTTCGCAAAATGTCCGGAGGGGATTCCATGGGCGGCTATGAAAAACTGACGCCGGAGTTCTTGAACTATATCCGAAATCATTGCACAGAGCCTTTGACCTTGGAGGATCTGGCAAAGCAATGCTTCTACAATCCTTCCTATTTCAGCCGTCTGTTCAAGGAACAGTTCGGCGTCACCGTCACCGATTTTATCAATCAGAGTCGCATGGAAAAGGCCATGGAATATTTGGAAGATCCCTCTGTTTCCGTGGAAAATGCGGCGTGTCGGGCAGGATTTCGCCGAATGGCCGGCTTCTATGCGCTTTTTCGGGAAAAAACGGGAATGACTCCAAAGGAATACCGAAAAAGTAAAAAAACGTAATATTCCACGTAAACAAGCGAAATTGACAGTCTCTCTGCCGTATGATATAATAAAATCATACGGTATTTCTTTTTTGAAAGGACGGTAACGGTATATGATTAAAATGAATCGGGATCTGATCCGGGACAAGATTCATGCCTGCTGGATCGGAAAAAACATCGGCGGAACCATCGGAACTCCCTATGAAGGCCGTCGGGAGCTGTTGGACGTGAAGGGGTTTGTTTCCCGTAAGGGTGAGCCTCTGCCCAACGATGATCTGGATCTGCAGTTGATTTGGCTCTGCGCTCTGGAGGAGGTGGGACCTCATCGTTTGACCTGCAAGGAATTGGCGGAATATTGGCTTTCTTACATTCCTCCCTGTTGGAACGAATACGGCGTAGGGAAGGCAAATATTCAGGGGGGATGGCTTCCTCCCATGTCGGGAGAGTTCGACAATCTGAAGTGGAAGCATTCCAACGGGGCGTGGATTCGTTCCGAGATTTGGGCTTGTCTTGCCCCCGGTTATCCCGAAATTGCTCGTCGTTATGCCTTTGAGGACGCTTGTGTGGATCACGGTTTGGGCGAAGGCACCGTTGCTGAGCAGTTTACTGCGACTATTGAAAGCCTTGCCTTCTTCAATCATGATATTCGCGATATTTTGGAGCAAGGACTGGCCGCCATTCCTGCCGAAAGCCGTGTTGCCAAGGCGGTACGCACCGTCATGGAGGGCTATGACAACGGAAAAACCTGGCAGGAGGTTCGTTTGGAATTGATTGAGCAGTCCAAGGATATCGGTTGGTTCCAGGCGCCCGCCAACGTGGGATTCTGCGTAATCGGGCTTCTCTACGGAGAAGGAGATTTCAAAAAATCCATTCTCACTGCGGTCAGTTGCGGCGATGACACCGACTGCACCGGTGCTACCGTAGGAGCGTTCCTCGGAATTCTTTATGGGAAAAAGGGAATTCCCGCCGATTGGGCAGAATACATCGGGGAGCGGATCATTACCTGTTCGGTCAACGGCGGATACAATCGGGTGCGCAAGATTACCGACTGCAACATTCTGACCGATCGTGTTATGTGGCAGATTCCCGCAGTGCTTCTTGCCCATGACCTGCCCATGGAATTTACCGACGGAGAAACGGTTTTGATGGAGTATTGCCCTCCTCATATGTCGGACGGAAAACGGCATTATGACTTCGATCGCAATCCCTTGGGTACCTATGCGCCCTATTGCTTCCGCGCCTATGACGATGCTGCCATGCGGGTTATGGTGGAATATGACAAGGAACCCTGTCTGGCTGTGGGAGAATCGGTTACGGCTCGGATTGTGTTCAAAAACCGTCTGCAGGGGCCCTACAGTGCCGACGTTCGTTTGCTTTTGCCCGAGGGACTTACGGCAAACAGCAAGGGGGCTCGGATTCTTGTGGATCACCAGCGGGAGGTCAGCGGGGAATGTTCCTTTACGCTTACCGCCACAGAGGCTCACAATGCATCCGACCGCGGGATCGTTCAGGTGGATGTCTTCGGTCATGTGGGACCTGTCCTCTTTTCGATTCCTGTGTTTGGAAAATAAAACAATGCTTGCGGAGATGCGAATATCGTATCTCCGCTGTTTTTTTGACATGGTCGGTTTGTTCTGTTTTTTTTATTGACAACATCTATGGTTTGTGTTATAATGGAAAAAAGTGCTTCGAAGGAGATTTTTTATGAAAACCGCTTTTATTGCTGCCCGTCCCGTGTGGATTGCGGGGCGTGAGACCGAAAAAAATGTTACTGCCCTTTTTGTGGCAAAGATCGGTAGGGGAGAGGCACGGATTGATTTGACCGCATCCTGTATTTATCGGATGTTTGTCAACGGTCGGTTTGTAGAGTATGGGCCCGCTCGCGGCCCCCAGGGATATTTCCGTATTGATCGGGTGGATCTGACCCCCTATTGCACCGAGGAGGAGAATTATGTTGCCGTAGAGGTGGCCGGGTACAATATCAATACCTATTACCTGATGGATCAGCCCTCCTTCTTGCAAGCGGAGATTGTCAAAGACGGTGCCGTTGTGGCAAAAACTGCCGTGGATGGCGATTTTCTCTGTCGCCGAATCACCCGGCGGACACAGAAGGTGCAACGTTACAGCTTTCAGCGTCCCTTTGCGGAGCGTTGGATGGTGGACAAGGCCTATTATGATGCTTATGTGTCTCTGCCCGACACCCCCGAGGTGTTGGCGGAAGGGGCCCTTGTAAAGTATTTGGAACGGGGTGTTGCGTTCCCTGCTTTGGAGGAGAGTCCTTGCGTGCAGATTGTTTCGTCGGGAACGGCGGAATTCCGAGAAGAGAAACTTTACAATTATGCCGACCGTTCTCTGGTCGGGATCAATAAAAAACTGAAGGGGTTTGACCAAGGTGAATTGGAGTTCTGGTTGACGGAGGACGCCACCCACCTGCATTTTCTGCGGGAGGAAAACAAGCCCCGTCTGCCTCTGGGAACAGAGGTGCTTTCCGCGGGAGAGTGGATTACCGCAAAGTTCCGTTGCAATCTTTCCGGGTTTATTAAGCTGAAGCTGAAGACTGTGGGCAAGACCCGTCTGACTCTGCTTTTCGACGAATTGGTGCAGGATAACGACATCAACCCCTGGCGCATGCGTGATTGTTGCAATGTTGTGGATGTGGTGTTTGAGGAAGGGGAATATACCTTCTGTTCTTTTGAGCCTTATACCCTGCAAGGGCTGAAAATCGTCTGTCGGGAGGGGGCGGCGGAGTTATCCCGTATCGCAATGGTGGAATATTCTTGTTCCATTGATGCAAAACAGTATACGGGATATAATGAAAACCTGCGCAAAATTTGGGATGCGGCCATCGAGACTTATCGTCAAAATGCGGTGGACCTTTTTACAGATTGTCCTTCGCGGGAACGGGCAGGATGGCTCTGTGACAGCTATTGGACGGCGCGGGTGGAAAAATGCCTGACGGGAAATTCGGTGGTGGAACGGAATTTTTTGGAGAACTATCTTCTGCCCGATTCCTTTACACACCTTCCCGACGGAATGGTTCCCATGTGTTATCCCGCCGATCACAATGATGGCAATTTTATACCGAATTGGTCTATGTGGCTGGTGTTGGAGCTGCGGGAATACCTTGAGCGGAGCGGCGATCGGGCCATGATTGATGCCTTCCGTGACAAGATTTATAAATTGTTGCATTATTTGGATACCTTTCTCAACGAAGACGGCCTTTTGGAGCATCTTCCCGCTTGGGTGTTTGTGGAGTGGTCTCAGGCCAACAAGCTGGTGCAGGATGTGAACTATCCCTCCAATATGCTTTACGCTGCCTGCCTGGAGGCCTGCGGAGAGATGTACGGAGACAAGTCGCTTTTTGCCCGTGCTGCGGCTATGCGCAAGACAATTCTGGAACAGTCCTTTGACGGAGAATTCTTTGTGGATAATGCTCTGCGCAGGGAGGGGGCTCTGGTTTTGTCGGGAGAACGGACCGAGGTCTGCCAGTATTACGCCTTCTATTTCAACATTGCCACGCCCGAAAGCCATCCCGTCTTGTGGGAGCGACTTCTGCGGGATTTCGGTCCTCATCGTGAGGCGAACAATAAGTTTCCCGAGATTCATTTTGCCAACGCCTTTATCGGAAACTATCTGCGGCTGGATCTTTTGGCCCGCTATGGTTACCGTTCTCTGGTGGTGGAGAATATCGAGGGCTATTTCACCAAAATGGCAGAGATGACGGGAACACTTTGGGAGCATGATCGGACCCATGCCAGTCTGAATCACGGCTTTGCCTCCCATGTGGTCTGTTGGCTGAGCGAATAATTCGTCACCTTTCCCGATGTTTTGCATAGGATGAAGTGAGGGGCGGTACATATCGTGAGATATGTATACCATGTGAAAGGACTTCTTCACCTATGAAATGTTATAATTGCAACGCCACAGAGGCTGCCCCTCTTGTGTCCTGCCCCGATGTGGGAGTGTGCGGAACTGCCTTTGATCCCAAGAATTTGCAGTGGAACAAGGTCGGTTCCTCCGCTGCCTACGTAAACAAGGTCTTTTCTGCCCACAAGGCAACCGGTTCGTCTCTGTTTTATGCGCTGAATACGGCAGAAAACGCGGAGAATTTTGTCAGCGCCTACGAGTTGACCCCTTGCACGGGAGGCGGATGCTGCTGCTCTCAGGGGTTGTCTTCCGATGCTGTGTTTGAGATTCGCAAGAGCTATGTTCAGCTCGATTGCTTCTCGGTTAATGAGACCGCCGCTGCAGGAGAGCCCTCCGCTGTCATCGGTCCCGAAAACGTCACCGTCAACGGTACGCCCGTGGGTGGGGTGACCCAGAGCAACGGCGTTTATACGGCAGATATCTCCACCCTGCCCCTTAATCCCGTTTGTCTCGCCCAGGGATTGCCCTCCAAGGCTTATATTCTGCTCCAAAACATCGGAAGCCTGCGGATGCGTTTGCGGTTGGGCTTTGAGGGTGTGGTGCGCTCCTGCGGCGCTCTGTATCGCTTCAAGGTTTATATTGCAAACAACGAAGCAATTCTGCTCCCCGTAGAGCAGACCACTTCCTTTGCCGTGGCGGAGGCCAACATCCCCTGCACCGAAAACGGCAATACTCCCGTGCTGACCTTCCGCTTCGGTGGTGGGGCAGACGTGATCAATCCCGTGCTGAGTGTCGCCGTCACCGATGATACGGATCCCTGCAACGGGGTCACTGTCAATCTGACCGCAACGCTGGGAATCACTCCCAAGGTTTACGCCGAGGTGGTGCGCAATACGCTGATGCTGATTAACGGTGCGGAGCTTTGCGACGATTGCCCCTGCGGGCTTGCGGGTTTTGAGATCTTTGCGGGACACGAGTGCTGCAACGGCACTGTTCCGTCTCAGCCCTCCCCCTCCTCCGGACTGATCCGACCCTGCGGCTGTAACGGAAAAGGATAATAAAATCATGGTTTTTTTGCGACATTCCTTCGGGATTGTCGCATTTTTTCTATATAATGGTAAATAAAATGTGTAAAATACGAAAAACCCCTTGCAATTTTCTTTAAAATGGTGTATAATAAACTATGTATACACATCGCAAGCTCTCTCCCCTTTTGCAAGGAGGTTATGATTTTGAGTCAGTTTGATGAATTTGATCCCAAGGGTTCGGAGGAAACTCCCATCACCCACGGATCTCGCAGGCACAGAACTGCGTCCGAAAAGAAGAAAACGGTAGGATTCAAGGCAAAGTTTGCGTCCTTTATGCGCAAGCTGAACGATCCCGGCCGCCGCCGCAAGAGAAGATTGCCCGATCCTTCGGAATATCCCGAGGGACAGGTACCGTTGTGGGTCTCCGATCCGGATCATTATGTGAAAAAGCGCTCCCGCACCCGTCGGTTCTTTTCTGCCTTCGGGACGGTTTGTCTGCACTTATTCCTGATCTTTTGCATGATGGGCGTTGTGGTTCTGGGAATCGGTGCCGCCGTGGTTTACTCTTATTCGGATACGGCGTTGGATGAGCGTTTCGCTTCCATGGACCTGGATCACTCCTCTTTTATTTACGCTACCGATCCCAATACGGGCGGCGTGTACGTTTATCAGGAGATTCAAAGCTCCTCCGGTCGCCGTGTGTGGGTTTCCGATACGGAAATTCCCCAGCACGTCAAGGATGCCACCGTTGCCATCGAAGATAAGCGTTTTTACAGCCATATGGGCGTTGACCCCATCCGTACCGTCAATGCTGTTTTGGAATACGCCATGGGCAAGTTGACGGGCAGTACCGCCCGCGCCTCGGGTGGTTCCACTTTGACTCAGCAGGTCATCAAAAATATGACCGGTGAGGATGATTACGGTGTTTCCCGTAAGATCAAGGAAATGCTCCAGGCTCTCTATATCGAGCGCCGTTATGACAAGGATCAGATTCTTGAGTATTATTTGAACACCGTTTATTTCGGCAACTCCGCCAACGGAATATCTGCTGCCGCAGATATTTATTTCGGCAAGGATGTCAGCGAGCTTACCATTGTGGAAGGTGCGGCGATCATCTGTATCACCAAGAGCCCTTCCTACTATGACCCCTACAAAAACCCCGAAAATAATAAGGAACGCCGCAATACGGTTCTGTGGTATATGTGCGATCAGGGGTATATTACCCGTGAGCAGTACGATGAATTCAGCCAGACCGAGCTTGTCCTGCGGGACAAATCCCAGGAGGACGGCGGCAATAAGACCGACGAGGACGGAATCTTCCTGTACAACTACTACTCTGATATGGTCATCCAGGACGTTTTGGAGGATCTGCAGAAGGCAGGATATTCCAAGGCGGAAGCAAACCGCATGCTTTATTACGGCGGACTTCAGATTTATGCCTGCGTGGATCCTGATATACAACGGCTGATGGAGGATTATTTCGAATACGACGATAACTATTATACCTCCAGCGAGTTGAAGAACCTGACCGCCGAGCAGCGGTACAAAAAGTATGCCATCACCGTGGGGGAAGGGGAGGATGCGGTTGAGGAGCTTCCCCAAGTGTCCATGATGGTTATGGATCCTTATACAGGGAACATTTTGGGCATTATCGGCTGCCGCGGCGAAAAGAATTCCTCCAGGGATCTGAACCGTGCCACCATGGCTCTGCGCCAGCCGGGTTCCTCCATTAAGCCCCTCAGTATTTACGGTTATGCCGTGGAAAACGGAATCGTTTCCCTCGGATCTCCCATTGACGATGCTCCCGTGGAAACCCGTGCCAAGGACGAATATGCCTGGCCGAAGAACTATGATGGCACCTACTCCGGACTGGTCTCCATGAAGAAGGCTCTTTCCTGGTCTTTGAATACCACCGCAGCCCGAACACTGAAAAAGGTGGGTGTCTCCACTTCTTATGATTTCCTGGTGGATTCTCTCCACTTTACCACGCTTGTTCCCAACGATAAGGCCTCTTTGGCGCCTCTGTCGGTGGGTGCCTTGACCGAGGGGGTTACTCTGCGGGAAATGACGGCGGGATATACCATCTTTGCCGGAGAGGGAATGTACGCCGCTGCCCGCTCTTACAGCAAGGTTGTGTCTTATGACGGAAAGACTATTCTGGACAACAATCCTCAAAGAGAGGCCGTTTTCTCCGAAGAGACCGCTTTCCTGATTACCGACGTTCTCACTGCCGCACTGCAAACGGGCGGTTCTTCCGATCCTGCTAAGATCAAGAATATTGCCACCGCCGGGAAGTCCGGTACCACCTCCTTCTTCAAGGACCGTTGGTTTATCGGCTATACCCCCGAATATCTGGGGGGGATCTGGTGGGGCTATGATACCCCCAACACTCTGGAAAACACCCATCACGTGACCATGTGGCACGATGTTATGGCGAAGATCCACGAGATCAAGGGCATCACCTCTGCGGAATTCTCGGTTCCCTCGGGGGTTGAGCAGATTTCGGTCTGTTGGAAGAGCGGAAAGATTCCCGGCCCCTACTGTCCCTCCGACAATTGTGTTTCCACCTTCTATTATGACAAGGATCAAATTCCCACCGAGACCTGCGACGTTCACCATCAGCTGAATGTTTGCGCCGTATCGGGATTGATCGCCCACGAGGGTTGTCCCACCGTGACCCAAAGAACCTTTGTGGACATCGAACGTTCCTTTAATTTTGCCATTCGTGTTCGCGATGCGGGAACCATTTGTCCCCGTCTGACCTCCAACAACACCCTTTACGTGGACGGCACCTTCCCCGTGTATACCCACATGGTGCCCGACGGACAGTTCCCCAGCTATTACGGAAGCGGAGCCAACCGCATTTGTACGGTGCATACGCCTGCTGAGGTTCCCCACTATAACGAGGGACCCACGGTCAGCACCGATACATCCGATCCTTCCACCTCTACCTCCACCGAGCCTCCCGTTTCCACCGATACGGGAACTCCTCCCGATACCGCCACCGATACGGGAACTCCCTCGGATAGCGATACCTCCGATACCGCAACCTCCACCGATACGGGGAATGTGTCCGATTCGGGATCCGTTTCGGACAGCGGATCTTCCTCCGATGCCTCCTCTTCCGATAATTCGGAAGGGAGCTCGGATCAAACCTAAGGCCATGACGGGATGTCATTGCAGAAAGGAATCATTTCAGTGAGAATTCAGAAATTTGTAGCGGAAAGCGGAGTTTGCTCCCGCCGTGCCGCAGAGGATATGATCCGCGAAGGACGGATCACCGTCAACGGAAAGCCTGCGCAGATCGGCATGGATGTGGATGAGCTGGCCGATTCTGTCTATTGCGACGGAAAGCGCATTCGTCCCCGCGCCGCAGAAAAGCGTTATTTTATCTTCTATAAGCCTCGCGGGGTGATTACCGCCATGAAGGCGCAGGATGATCGCAGTGTGGTTGCGGATCTGATCAAGGGCATCAAGGGACGTGTGTATCCCGTAGGACGCCTTGACCGTGATTCGGAAGGACTTCTGATCCTGACCGACGACGGCGATCTGGCGCAGCGGTTGACCCATCCCTCCCATGCGGTGCCAAAGACCTATCGAGTCACTGTGCGCGGCGAGGTTTCTTCCGATCAGGTGGACCGTTTCCGTGCAGGTGTTGTGTTGGATGACGGAGAAAAAACCCAGCCCGCAGGAGTTCAGATCCACAAGCAGTCGGAGGGGAAAACCGTTCTTCATGTCACCATAACCGAAGGCAAAAACCGTGAAATCCGTCGCATTTGCGAGGTGCTCGGTCTGGAGGTTATGCTTTTGAAGCGGATCGCCGAGGGAGAAGTGAAGCTGGGGCATCTTCAGCCCGGGGAATACCGTCCCCTGACAGAAAAGGAAAAGGAAGCCCTGTTGAACGGGGTGGGTATTCCTTATGTGCGCAAGGTGAAGACTTCTTCCGCCCAAAAATCGGCGACGGCCGCCGCTTATCGCAACCGCCGTCAACGTAATATTTCCGAGCATGAACGCCGTTTCAAGAAGCAATTTCTGAAGTGAGCGTCCGCCATAACTTTCGCAATTTCAACAGGAAAGAGCCTGCAAAGGTTCTTTCCTCTTTTTTTTGTTCCACCCGTTGTATCGTGTTTAGCGGGGACGAATCCAACACCCGTCCTTTGTCCGAGAGAAGAACGAGATACCCTAACGTGCGGCACTCCTCTACGGGAGCAAACAGCATGGGAAGGGTCTTTTCCTGCAAAGAATAGGGAACGGGAATCCCGTCCACCGTTACGCAGGTCAGGGACAGAGAGTTTTTCAACACCGCCGCACCTTCACCTCCCAGCACGGGAACCGAGCATCGGTGGGTCCCTTGCACCACAACCTCTCTTCGGGAGACACGGGCAAAGCATGCGTCATAAAGCGTTGCATGATCATCCCAATCGTTTCCGTCATTGAGGGTCACGCAGATCAACGTGACTCCCTGTCGCTCTGCCGCAGAGACCAGACATCGGCCCGCCGCTTTTGTAAAGCCGGTCTTGACTCCGAATACTCCATCGCAGGTGTAGAGAAGCTTGTTGGAATTTGTGATGATCATATCTTTGTATTCCAATCGGGCTTGTCGGGTGGAAACCAATGCGCGGAATTTTGGGTTTTCCAGCGCTGCCGCCGTCAATTCGCCCAGATCACGGGCCGTGGTGTAATGTTCTTCATCGGGTAGACCGTGGGGATTGCGAAAGCAGGTGTTTTTTAACCCCATTTTTTCCGCGCGCTCGTTCATCATAGCCACAAATCGTTCCTCTGAGCCTCCGATTCCTTCCGCCAAGGCCACCGCTGCATCGTTGCCCGATTTCATCATAAGTACATACAGGAGATCTGCCACCGAAAGCTCTTCTCCCGCCGTCAGCCCCAGCTGAGATCCTTCCACCGCCGCCGCCTTTGCGGAAACCTTGATTTTCTGCGTCGGATCCGCCCGTTCCAGCACCAACAGCGCAGTCATGATCTTCGTTGTGGAGGCCTCGGGCAGTTGAAGATCCGCATTTTTTTCATACAACGCAATCCCCGATGCCGCTTCCAGCACTACGGCGCCTCTTGCAGAACAGGTCACCGATCCTGCTACCGAAAGGGGCACCGCAGGAAGAAACAGAAGCGAAAGAAGAACGCAAATCCACCGTTTCATGATTGATCCTCCCGAATTTGATCCAAAGCCTTCGCACAGATTTCTCCGAACAGACGGGCAGACTGCTCTGCCTCGGCGGGTGTATTACCGCAGGCCCCCAGTTCTACCAGAATCGCCCCCGTGCACAAATGCTGATTGTAGCGGGAGGGACGCACCAAAATAGGACGCATCAATCCCGGAAACAGAAGCTCCCCCTGCTGTTGAATCCGTGCCGCAAGGGAGAGGTTTTCCTTCCAGTTGGGATGGGGATAAATATCATTTCCCACTCCCATCAGGAGCATGATCTGCGCCGCTGTTCCCCCGTCTGCCTCCACGGTGGGACGGTACTTTGTTCCCTCCCCATCAATCAGGGAATCCCGATGCAGGTCAATCACCACCGCAATGGAAGGATAGCGCTCCAGATATTCCCGTACCGTCTCGTTGGATCGGGTATACGAGTGGTTGAAATCCTCGTCATGGCGCTTTTGGCAGTGGATTACGCTATATCCCCGCGCTGTTAGCTCCGTTTCCAGGATCTCACCCATATGTACCATGTTTTTACTGTTGTCCGTGCTTCGGGTGTCAGTGTCGGCGTACCAATTCTGTCCCGTCTCGTTGTAGGCCTCCGAGGTATGGGTGTGGACAATCAGGATTTGAGGCCCTTTCCCCGAAAAATCCAAATTCGGAACATACTCCAGTAAGGTGTTTATATCAATGTCCTTGGGAGAGTTGTTGTTGACTGAAAGCGATGATGCATAGGTTTTTTCTACAATGGCTTCCGCTTTCTCCGGGGCGTTCGGAATCTTCACCGTATAATCCGCCGCCGAAAACAAAGGAGCGGAAAGAGAGTCCTCTTCCCCTCCCGTCTCTGCCGTCGGACCCTGCGTCCCTTGAGGGAGAGGCGGCAAAGAGGGGAGGGAATGGGAGAGGAGCTTTGTCGGCATGCTCACCGATGTTGGCCCCACGGCGTATGACAGGGCAGAGGCCGGGACGATTCTCCCATAGCTCAGAATGATCCCAAGGCCTATGGCCGCGGCGACAGAGCACAAAAGTGCCCAATAGATTTTTCTCACGGTAATCTTTCCCCTTCGTTGTTTTTTTGCCCCCGAAGGGGGCCGCCTTTGTCATACCATCATTCTATTCCTTTTTTACGCAAATTATACACCGGTCAGGGCATCGATCTGCTCCCGATCCAAACCGCCGTGCACCGCCATGTTCGTCGCCTCGGACAACAACTTTGCCGTGCGTTCGATCAGCGCATCAATATCCTGAGGGGTTACCACCAGATTGTTTTCATATCCGCCCAGGGCCTCCCGCAACTCCTGTCCCTCGTCCTCCGCCCAGGAAGAGGCCATGGCTTTTCCTTCTTCTCCCATACGGTCCTGTATCTTTTGCAGGGCATCCACCGCCAAGGTCGCTGCATCTACCACCGTGGGCACACCAATGCTGATGACGGGCACCTCCATGGAGTTTCGGTCGATTCGGGATCGGTGATTGCCCACCCCCGAGCCGGGGGTGATGCCCGTATCGCTGATCTGCACCGTGGCGCAAAGACGTTTGACCCGTCGGGACGCTAAGGCATCAAAGACCAGGATCGCATCGGGATTCACCGCATCTGCGGCGGCGCGAATCAGTTTTGCCGTCTCAATTCCCGTCTGTCCCAAAACTCCGGGCCGCAGGGCGGAGAGATTGCCCAGAGCCAATTCTCGATACAGTTCGGGGAGTTGGTCCTTCAGATGTCGAGATATGATCAATCGGTCAATCACCTTCGGACCCAGAGCATCGGCGGTCATTTCCGCATTCCCAAGTCCCACCGCCAGCACGTTTTTTGCCCCCTTCAAAAACTCTCGAAGCACCTCCGCTGTCCGATCCACCGCCTTGTCAAAAAGCTCGTCGTCGGAAAAGGCTCCGTTGAAGAATACCGTTGCGTAATTCCCCATGGGTTTTCCCGTCAGCCGCGCCGCATTTTCGTTGACGATCCGAACACGGGATACGGGAATTTCTCCCGCAGAAACCGTCTCCAGAAAGCCGTCTGCCTCGCCCAGTTGACGATATTCTCCCGCCTCCACCGCCAAATCAGTTCTTAAATTCATAATCAAACCTCCTTTTCTCTTCTATTATGCCCAACTTTTTTTATGAAACAAGAGAAAAAGGGGTTGAATTTTGTTGGGGTTTGTGGTATAATTGGGGTAGCAATCCGAAAGGGAGAAAATGTATGGATGCGATTAAGAAAATTTTGAAGCGATATTTTGTCGATGCTCTTGGGGCGATGGCCTTGGGGTTGTTTGCCAGTCTGATCATCGGGCTGATCATTGGTCAGGTGGGCAGAATCCCCGGGCTTGGTGTGTTGCGGGATATTGCCTCTTATTTTGACTCTGCTACCGCCGTTGGCAAAGCTGTGGTGGGCGGTGCCATCGGAGGAGCCGTGGCATGGGGGTTGAAGGTGAAGCCCCTGACCCTCTTTTCCTCGGTGGGGGTCGGTGCTATCGGTTTTGCGGCAGGCGGACCCGTGGGGGCCTATGTGGCGGTCCTTGTGGGGGCTGAGCTGGGAGATATTTTGGCGGGAAAAACCAAACTGGACATTATTCTCACGCCTTCCGTTACTATTATCACCGGCAGTCTTGTGGGAATCTTCGCAGGTCCCTATATCAATTCCGCGTTGACGGCCTTTGGTGATTTGATTAACAGTACCACCGAGTTGCATCCCATTCTGATGGGGATGCTCGTTTCCGTGCTTGTTGGATTGGCTCTGACGGCACCCATTTCCTCTGCGGCGCTTTGCATTATGATCGGCCTGGACGGCATTGCCGCGGGGGCCGCCTGTGTGGGATGCTGCTGCCAGATGATCGGGTTTGCGGTGGCATCTTATCGGGACAACGGATTCGGCGGTGCTTTGTCCCAGGGCATTGGGACTTCTATGCTTCAGTTTACCAACATCCTGCGGCATCCCGCCATTTGGCTTGCGCCCACATTGGCGTCTGCGGTGCTCGGCCCCGTTTCCACCGCAGTTTTGGGTATGACCAATACCCCCGCCGGTGCGGGAATGGGACCCAGTGGTCTTGTGGGACAGTTCAGTGCATATACCGCCATGTCCGCCGATCTTCCGCTTTGGTTGTTTTTGATTGAAATTTTGGTGATGCACTTTATTCTGCCCGGCGTCCTCACCCTCACCTTTGATGCGGCTTTCCGTAAGCTTGGGTGGGTTAAGAACGGATATATGCGTCTTTATGAGGCGAAATAAGGGATGGTTTTCGAAAAGTTTACAAAGAATTCCTTTTTTCTTTGGAAAACCCTCTTGCATAACCGACCGATTTGTGATATAATATATCGTGCGTAAAATGATTTAACGGGGTATTCCCGGAAAGATAAACGGAGGTGAATGCAGATGCCCA
Organism: Clostridia bacterium; assembly: GCA_017623595.1. Taxonomy (GTDB): domain Bacteria; phylum Bacillota; class Clostridia; order Oscillospirales; family UBA644; genus RGIG995. The sequence goes on along the minus strand of JAGAOU010000091.1, from coordinate 22,351 downwards.
ATATCAAATCTGCCAAGAAACGCGTTCTGGTGAATCAGACGAAGAACCTGCAGAACAAAATGCAGAAGTCCGCGTTCCGCACTCAGCTCAAGTCTCTCGAAGCGGAGAAGACCCCGGAGAACCTTCAGAAGGCTTACTCCCTGGTTGACAAAGCCGCTGCGAAGGGCCTGATCCATGCGAACTGCGCTGCTCGCAAGAAGTCTCGTCTTGCTGCCGAATTCGCTGCCGAATAATTTTGGCTGTATGAACGTTTCCAAGACCCTGCCTCGCTCGTCGAAGCAGGGTTTTTTATTACCGTGGAGTTGACTGTATGACCGAAACGATTGCAAATTGGATTAACGATAATTTGGGGGCGTTTTTGCCTGCGGAACTGCTGGTTCTGTTGGTGTCTATGGTTCCAATTCTGGAGTTGCGGGGCGGTATGATTGTTGCCAGCCTTTGCGGTCTTCCTTTGTGGGAAGCCTTTGGAATCTGTATTTTAGGGAATCTGATCCCCATCCCCCTGATTCTTTGGTTGATCACCCCCGTGTTCAGCTGGATGAAACGGTGGAGAATTTTCCGTCCCATGGTGGAAAAATTGGAAAAGCATGCCACGGGGGAGAGAAGTCAGCGAATTCGAAAGTATGAATTCGTGGGACTTATGTTATTTGTTGGGATTCCCCTCCCCGGCACGGGAGCCTGGACAGGCTGTCTGATTGCGGCGATGCTGAATATCGACAAGAAAAAGGCGCTGCTTGCCGCTTCTTTGGGGGTTCTGATTGCCTCGGTGATCATGGCTCTGTTTTCCTACGGTTTGATGGAAGCGATTCTGAATTTGTTTTGACAAGGGGCTTCCCTGTGATAAAAAGACCTCCTGCGATGATCTCGCGGGAGGTCTTTGTCATAATAAGAAAATTATCTTTCCTTTCGCCATATTCCGGGAGAGATTCCGAAGGCTTTGCGAAAGACGGTGCAAAAATGAGAACGGGAAGAAAATCCCGTGTCAAAGGCGATCTGCTCGATGCTTCGATCGGTCTGTGTCAGCCAGCGGCAGGCCAGCGCCAGGCGTGCTTCCGTCAGAGCGCCGTGCAGCGTTTTTCCCGTATGCGTTTTGAAGATCTTTCCCAAATAAACGGGATGGTATCCGAAAATCTCCCCTAATTCGGCATTGTCTGTCAAGTCTGCCGCGTGAAGTCGGATGTACGCGCCGATTTCGTTTGCCAGCTGCTGCTCCGGATTGGCAACATTTTCCCGCCGCCAAGCGATTTCCGCCAAAAGCTGCTTCAGCGCACCGGAGGACCATCCATCGTTTTCGTTTCGGCTTACAATGTCCGAGATCCATTGGCGAAACTGTAAATCTCCCGAAAAGAGAAAGGGGGCGTCCCAATCCTCGGGAAGCGCTTTGTCAAAGGCCAGCTCCTGCCGATAGAGCTCCTTTGGCGGAGGACAGATGGGCTTTTTTCGGGATGTGCACGCTCGGGTCATGTCAAAATTCAATACGGCAACCTTCAGCCTTCCCCGAAAATAATACCCCACTCCCGGAGGAATCAGGATCAGCGTGTCGGGGGAGAGGGGATGTTCCATATTCTCCAGAATCAGAGTGCCGGAGTTCTCCAGCACATAGAAGATTCGATAATCGTATGCGATTCGAAGTCCTTCTCCTTCCAATACCGCCGGCTGAAACTGGGCGGCACGCAAAAAGGGGTTACACTCTGCCAGTACCATAAGCATCACCTTGATTTTTTGAATGTTTTCCGTGAAAATATGACTTGATATTCTCCTTGTTTTTTTGCTATAATCAAAGAAAAAAGCAAGGAGAAAATTGGGTATATGAACTTGAATTTTTTTGCTGTGGACGATAAAGGAAATCGGTTGTTTTTTGAATCTTCCGCCACGGAGCAGGGTATGATTCTGACCTTGAAAAAGGAAGATTTTGTCGAGGCAAAATCGTTGCGCATTACCGCAACGGAGTTGTGGCGTCCCGTTGGGAGCGAGGGGTATTATCTTTTACCTCGGCACATAAGAATGATGGGAGACCCTGTGGTGGAATTTATCTCCCGCCCCGACATGGTCTACGCCTACAGTCGTCCCCTGATGTCACTGTTCGGCATCAAAACCGCCGAAGGCGCAAGTTTGATTCGTGTGGTCAGAAATTATAAATACCGTATGGAGATTGCTGTCAAAAGCGGCGTTTATTCTTTGTCTCTGCTCTTTGATTTCTCGGAAGCCAATGCCGTCTCCGATCCGGTATACGATGACATTACTTTAGAGATTGTCGACCTGCCCGCCAACGCCTCCTTGGGCGAGTTTGCCAAGGCAGAACGGGAGTTGCGTCTTGCACGGGGAGAGATCAGCCTTTTAGCCGAAAAGTGCCGTCGCGCTCCTGTGGAATATGCAAGAAAATATCCCCTCATTCGTATTCGCATGGGGTGGAAAGAGTCCCCCTGTAAAATATGGCATCAAAATGAACAAAATGAACCCGATATGTATGTGGCTTGCACCTTCAAGACCGTGCGGGACATCGCCCATGAGCTGAAAAAGCAAGGCGTCGCGGGTGCGGAGTTGCAGTTGGTGGGATGGAATATTGGAGGACATGACGGCCGATTCCCTCAGCTTTTTCCTGCAGATGCAAGGCTCGGCGGAGACGAGGAACTGAAAAAGACGGTGGAGTATGTCAAACAGTTGGGGTACCGCATTTCCCTGCACACCAACCTCATTGATGCCTATGAAATCGCCGATACCTACGATTGGAACGATATTGTCGTCAACCGCAAGGGAGATTATCACCACGTAGGCAACTACAGCGGCGGTATGCCGTATCACACCTGCCTTCTTAAGCAGGTAAAGAACGAAGCCCGTGATTATCCGGCGGTGGCGGCTTTGGGCGTGAACGGCCTGCATTTTACCGACGTGATCTCCATCGTGGAGCCCGATGCCTGCTTTAATCCAGACCATCCTTGCACCACTGCACAAGGGATTCGGACGGTGGAACAACTTTGCAAAACCATGCAGGAGCGTTTTGGAGGATTTTCTTCCGAGGGAACATTGGATTTTGCTTTGAAATATTTGGATTATGCCTTGTACGTTACCTTCGGAGACGGTTTTGGAGACCAAGATCTTCCCTTCTGCGAAAAAACCGTCCCCTTCTGGGAGCTGATTTATCACGGAATTCTTTTGTATAATCCCACCGCGCCTACGGTGAATTTTACCGTGCAGCCGAAGCGGGATCAGCAGATTTTCTTCCTTCGGGGAGGGCGTCCTTCCTTCTATTTTTATTCCAAATTCCGCACAGGAACGGGAAAAAACTGGATGGGGAAAAACGATCTGACCGCAGGATCTCCCGAAGAGATTACCGCAAGTGTTGCGGCCATTGCAGAGGGGTTGAAGCAATACGAGCCCTTTGCCGACCGTCAGTTGGTCTTTATGAAGGACTACGAGGTATTGGACAACGGTCTTGAGGTTGCAACCTATGAGGACGGCGTAAAGATCGTCGGAAATTTTGCCGATGAAGAGCGTTGGTATGAAGACTGCCCCGTTCAACCGGGAGAGGTGCGTCTGAAATAATTTTTTCTTTGGCTTTTCAGAAAAATATCCCCTTAGTGTTGCTGTGAAATAGAAATATTTCAAGTACGGGCTAAGGGGATTTTTATTTTTGTGTCAATCCCAAGGCTTGACCTTGACAAATTCGAGGTGAAGATCCTTGGTCAGGGTGTCGAGATCCAGTTTTGCCTCTTCTTCCAACACTTCCTCCAAATGGGGGTTTGTTTTGGGATGCTTGGGGGTGAAGACGGTGCAGCAGTCCTCATAGGGGAGGATGGAGGTTTCAAAGGTGTCAATGGTGCGGGCAATATCCACAATGTCCTGTTTATCGGTGCCGATGAAGGGACGGAAGACGGGGAGATCCGCCGCCTGATCGGTGCATTGAATGGCACCTAAGGTTTGGGATGCTACCTGACCGAGACTTTCTCCCGTGATGATGCAGCGGGCATCCTTTTCCCGTGCCAGCTTACAGGCGATTTTCAGCATCACGCGGCGCATGATGACGGTGAACAGATCTTCCTTGCAGGTGTCTCGGATGGCTTCCTGAATTTCGGTGAAAGGCACGATCCATAGTTCTACGGGACCGGTGTACACGCTCATTTTCTTGGCCAGCGTCAGCACCTTTTCCTTGGCCCGCTCGCTGGTATAGGGGGGCGATTCAAAATGGACGGCGGAGATCTTCAAGCCCCGTTTTGCCATGACGTAGCCCGCCACGGGACTGTCGATTCCTCCCGAGAGCATCAGCATTCCGTGACCGCCCGTGCCTGCGGGTAAGCCTCCCGCACCCTTTTCGGGATTGGTGTGGATATAGGCAAATCCATCGCGGATTTCGATGGAAACTACCACGTCGGGATGATGCACATCCACCGTCAGATGGGGAAATTCATTCAACAGATGCTCGCCCATATCCATGCAGATTTGGGGAGACGCCAGGGGATATTTTTTGTCCGACCGACGGGCGTCCACTTTGAAGGTTTTTGCCCGATTTGAGGCGGGGGCCACATACTCCGCCGTCTGAGCCTTCAGGGTTTCCCAGTCGTAATCGCCCCGATAGGCGCGGACAAGGTTCATAATGCCGAATACCCTTTTCAGCGCGGCCTCGGCAAGGTCAAGATCAGGCTCGTCGTCGAGGAATTCCACAAACATGGTGGACTGACTGTTGCGCACGTTGACGTTTCCGCATCCCCGCAGGGCGGTGCGGATATTTTTCAGCAACAGATCTTCCAGCTTGCGGCGGTTAAGCCCCTTCAGGACCACTTCCCCCAGCTTCATCAAAATGACTTCTTCGTACATGCTATCAATCCTTTCGGATGTGGTTCAATGCCTCGGAAAGGGCCTCAAGAACCACGGGAACTTCTTCTTCGGTATTGTATCGGGAAAAGGAAAAACGTAGAGAATATCGGCTCAGATCACCTTTTCCCACGGCGGTCATGACCCTCGAGGGCTTTTTGGCCGAGCAGGCTGATCCGGTAGAAATATAGATCTCTTTTTGGGAGAGATAATGCAGAATGTTTTCGGCTAAAGTGCCGCGGAAGGCGGCGTTGAGCACATAGGGGGAGGCTCCGTCGGGGGAGTTGATTTCACCGCCAAGGGCAAGAATTCCTTCCCGCAACCGTACGTTGATCCTCTCAATCCGTGTTCGCACGTCGTGCTTTTCTCCCTGCATGATCTTGCAGGATTCGGCCCAAGCCACGGCGGCGGGGACGTTGTGGGTGCCCGAGAAAAGGTTCTTTTCCTGACCGCCTCCCAAAATGGCGGGACGGATGCGCAGGCCTTTGCGCAGGTACAGGGCTCCGATGCCCTTTGGCGCATGAACCTTATGCCCCGCAAAGGTGGCCATATCGATTTGAGAATAACGAAAATCTTCTTTCAGAAAGCCCTGCACCGCATCGGTATGGAAGGGGGCGTCAATGCCGCTTCTGCGCAGAAGTTGCGCCATTTCCTTCAGAGGGGTGACGGCTCCCGTTTCGTTGTTGACCTGCATGCAGGAAACCAGCACCGTGTCGGGGGAGAGGGCTTGGCGAAAACTATCGGCGGTGATCACGCCGTGATCGGGGATCAGCCGCACCACTTCAAAGGCCTTTTCCAGATCCTTTAGTACCTCTTCCACGGCGGGATGCTCAAAGGCGGTGGAGATAATCCGTCCCCTTCGCTTGTTTGCCACGGCACCCCGCAAGGCTGTGTTGTTGGCTACGGTGGCGGAGGGCGCGAAAAAAAGTTCGTCCTCGGCAATGCCCATGGCGGTTGCCAGAGGTTTCCTTGCTCCGTTCAAGGCATGTTCTGCCGTAAGACCAAACCCGTGCAGGGATTCGGGGTTGCCGAAGACCTTGGTCATGCATCGCTCTGCCGCGGCGGCACCCTCGTCGGTGACACGGGTGGTGGCGGCGTTATCCATATAGATCAAAATCCGATTCCTCGCTTATTCTTCATCGTCTGCGGTGTTTTCGGGTAATGCCCATTCTTCTTCATCGGTGGGGAGGGCTTCCACCGTGCGCAACTTGCGGCGGATGACGTTGGTTCTGGTTCCCACCAGCTTGTCCAGTTCGTTTTCCGCACTTTCCAAACGGCTCTTGACAGCGGTCAAGGTCTTGTGGAATTTTTCAAATTCGGTTTTGACTTCGCCCAAAACCTTCCATACCTCGGTGCTTCTCTTTTCGATGGCAAGGGTCTTAAAGCCCATCTGCAGGCTGTTGAGCAGCGCCGCCAAGGTGGAGGGGCCTGCCACGTTGACCGAGTAATCCCGCATCAGGGCTTCGGTCAGTCCGTCAATGCGCACCACGTCGGCATAGAGCCCTTCCGTGGGAAGGAACAAAATGGCAAATTCCGTGGTATAGGGAGGGGAGACGTATTTATCCCGAATGGACTTGGCGCTTTCCTTGATGAACCGTTCCAGCTGCTTTTTTGCCACCTCAAGAAGGGTTTTGTCTCCCGATTCCGCGGCGGCAAGGTATTGCTCATAGCGGTCGAGGGGGAATTTGGAGTCGATGGGCAGATAGACCACCGATCCGTCGTCGTCCTTTCCGGGTAGGCAGACGGCGAATTCCACCCTCTCTGTGCTCTTGGGTATGGTGGGAATATTTTCTTTGTACTGTTCGGGCAGAAGAATCTGCTCCAAAATGCGGGATGCTTGGGTTTCTCCCAAAACGCCTCTGGTTTTGACATTGCCCAAAATCTTTTTCAGATCGCCCACACCGGTGGCCAGTGTCTGCATTTCGGTCAGCCCCTTGGAGACCCGTTCCAAATGCTCGTTGACCAGCTTGAAGGATTCTGTGACCTTCTTTTCCAGTGCGGTTTCCAGTTTTTCGTTGACCACGCCCTGCATCTCATCCAGCTTTTTGCGGTTGTCCTCCTGCATGGATTGCAGTCGCTTTTCGGTGGTGGTGTTCATGTTGTCAATGCGCTGGGCAAAGGCGTTGAGGGTCCCTTGGGTTTCCTTGGTCAGGTTGGCAATGGCGTTCATCTGGGCGTTGTTTGCCGTGTTCAGCCCTGCGGAGAGGGAGGTGGTCAAGCCGTTTTGCAGAGAATCCATGCGGTCATTGATCTCCTTGCGCTGACGGGCAAAATCCTCGGAAAGATCCTGCTTTTTCGATTTGCTCAGAACGGCAAGGGAAACTACCAGCGCCCCCAAAGAGCAGAGGGCGGCAACGGCGCTGAGGATGATGGCGGTTGTCATTACAGTATCTCCAATTTAACGTAATTTGTCATCAGCTTCTTTTCGCCCACCCGATCAAAGGCGACGGAAAGCATGCAGTCGGTGGCCATGGGGGTCACGGAGGTGACGGTTCCCTCCCCGAAGACCTTGTGACGAATCCGCATTCCCACGGTGTAGTTGACCTTTTGGGTGGGGACGGGTCGGTGCTGGGGAGTGATAGTCACGGCATCCTTGAGGATATGGCGGTCTGCAAGCGTCTTGCGGGGACGCTGGAAGACCTCGGGAGCGGGCTCGATGTGTTTCTCGATGCAATCCTCGGGAATTTCCTTCAGGAAGCGGGATACGGTGCAATCCATGGGACGCCCGAAGATCAGACGGTTGCGGGTGGAAATGATGTGAAGATCTTTTTTCGCACGGGTGATGGCCACGTAGCAAAGTCTGCGCTCCTCTTCCAGGCCGCCCGGCTCTTCCACCGAGCGAGCGGAGGGGAACATGCCCTCTTCAAAGCCTGTGATAAAGACTGTGTCAAATTCCAATCCCTTGGCGCAATGCATGGTCATGAGAATGACCGTGTCCTCATTGGGATCCATGGCGTCTACGGCGCTGACCAATGCGGTCTGCTCCAAATAGTCGCCCAAGGTGTTGTGGCCCTCCTCTGCGTGCTCCGCAAAGTCGGTAATGGCGTTGAGCAATTCCGCCACGTTTTCAAACCGGGCCTGTGCCTCGGCGGGGTCACAGGTGGAATTGAGCCATTCCTTATAATGGATGCTTGCTACCAGGTACTTGAAGAAATCGGGCAGAGACATGGTCTGTGCCCCTTCCTGCAGATCGGAAATCAGAGCCGCAAATGTCATCATTTTGCCTGCAGCCCGCTGCAGCTCGGCGTAGCGGTCGGCGGTCTGCAGAATTTCGAAGGGGGATTTTCCCTCACGGTCTGCAATGGCCAGCATGCGGTCCACGGAGGTGTCTCCGATGCCCCGCTTGGGCTCATTGATAATGCGGGAAAGGCGAACCCGATCCTTGGGATTGTGGATGAAATTCAAATAGGCAAGCAGATCCTGAACCTCCTTGCGCTTGTAGAAGGCAAGTCCGCCGTAAACCCGATAGGGAATCCCGTTGCCCCGCAGTGCCGATTCAATGGCATTACTCTGGGCATGGGTGCGGTAAAGCACGCAGAAGTCCCGATAATTCAGATTCCGATTGGCGCTTTTCCCCGAAAGGATGGCGCGGGCAACGTAAGCCCCTTCCTCATGCTGGTTGTTCAGCTGGCGGTAGCGGATTTTGCTTCCCTCGCCCTTGTCCGACCAAAGTGTCTTGCCCTTGCGGTTCTTGTTGTGAGCAATAACCTCGTTGGCGGCGGTGAGAATGGTATTGGTGGAGCGATAGTTCTGCTCGAGGCGGATGACCTTTGCATCCTTGAATTGGGATTCAAAGGCGAGAATATTGCCGATGTCCGCTCCTGCGAATTTATAGATACTCTGATCGTCATCCCCCACCACGCACAATTCGCCTCCCTTGGCAAGAAGGGTGACTAAGCGGTATTGGAGAGGGTTTGTGTCCTGATACTCGTCCACCAGCACGTATTTGAAGCGGCGGTTGACCGCACGGGCTACCTCCTCGTGCTCCGAAAGAAGCTTGACGGTGTTGAAAATCAGATCATCAAAGTCCATGGCGTTGCTTTCCCGCAGGGATGCCTGATAACGGGCGTAAATCTCGGGAAGCTTGGGATGATCGTTGTCCTTGTAATTTTCTTTAAATTCTTCGGGGGTTTCGTACCGTCCCTTTGCGGCAGACAGAATGGCCCGCACCGCTTTGACGGGATAGCGGTCCGCGATGTTCATCTCCTTCAGAATCCGTTCGGTCAGCTTGTTGGAATCGGCATCGTCATAGATGGTGAAGTCCTTTTCATATCCGAGACGGTCGCCGAAGCGGCGCAGAATCCGCACGCAGGTGGCGTGGAAGGTAAGGGCCCACAGGGAGCTTGCGTCCACGTTGAATTTCTTCTCCATGCGTTCCCGCATTTCGCCTGCGGCCTTGTTGGTGAAGGTGATGGCCAAAAGATTGTAAGGGTCGAAGGAATCCACGGCCATCAATCGCAGATAACGGGCTTCGCTTCTGCGGGAGGGATCGGTCAGGGCTCCCTTCAGATACTCCATGTCCGCCTCAGTCAGGTTTTCGGGGACGGTGGTAGCGTGGTAGGCGTTGCCGTATTTGATTAAGTAGCCTAATTTGTTGACCAGAACGGTGGTCTTGCCGCTGCCTGCACCCGCCAGAATCAACAAGGGTGCATCGCAGAAATAGACCGCTTCTCTCTGGGGCGCGTTCAGGGATGCGTATTCCGCATCGAGAAGGGCTTTGCGAAGGGACAGAAATGCCTGGGTCATGGTTCGTTCTCCTTTGAACGCAGGGGTTCTTCTTACATAATATATTTTTATTATAATATAACTGCGGAACAAAAGCATAACGGAATTGAAACGATTTTTAGAACTTTTTGCTTTTGTTTGCGGAATTGAGTTGTTTTTCACTTTTTTGCATGAATCGGCGGTCTTCGGGAAATACTGTAAAAAAAGAAAGAGAGGAATTTTTATGACCAAATACGGAACTTTTCGACGGGTGTGGACGGCAATCTTTCTGACAGTTGCCTTCCTTGCCGGTTTTTTGGTATTTTTTGCGCCCCTGTCCGAGACGACAGAGGTTCTTTCCCGTTTCGGGTCTACGGGAAATGAGGTGCGGCAGATTCAGCGCGCGTTGAAAAATCAAGGATATTACAACGGCTCCGTGGACGGAATTTACGGCTCCGCAACTCAGGCTGCGGTGCGGAAATTTCAGGCTTCCAAGGGCCTTTCCGTGGATGGAATCTGCGGGACCGACACCCTGCGTGCGCTGGGAATCGGCGGAACGGGCTCCTCTTATCGGAAGGGAAGCTCGGGGAGTGGTGTGCGACAGATTCAGCAAAAGCTGAAAAATTGGGGTTATTACAGCGGTAGTGTGGATGGTATTTTCGGCTCGGCCACCGAAACCGCTGTAAAGAATTTTCAATCCCGTAACGGTCTTACTGTCGATGGAATTTGCGGGGTTCAGACCTTGGCGGCGCTGGGGCTTTCGTCTCTGTCCGCATCCTCCCATTCCGTGTCCGCCAACAATGGGAATGTGTATCTTCTTGCCCGTATTATTTCCGCCGAAGCACGGGGAGAATCCTATCGGGGACAGGTTGCCGTGGGTGCGGTGGTTCTGAATCGGGTCAAAAGCTCCCAATTTCCCAACACGCTGGCGGGGGTGATCTATCAGAAGGGGGCCTTTACCGCCATTGATGACGGACAGTTCAATCAGCCCATTGCCGAGTCTGCCTACCGTGCCGCCCGAGAGGCCCTTGCGGGGGCGGATCCCACGGGTGGATGCTTGTATTATTACAATCCCGCCACCGCCACCTCCTCCTGGATTTTCGGTCTTCCCGTGAAGATGACCATCGGAAAGCACCGTTTTTCTATGGGAAAATAAAGGAATATCCTGCGCTCCTTCCGCATAGTTTGAAACAGAAAAACAACGGAAAGGAAAGTGTTTGGAAATGGATAAGGAACGGTATCTTCCGGAGGGGACCTTCGGTGCCACCGAGCACTCCCTGGCGACCTTGGAAAAGGCGCGGGCCACGGGACAGATTCTGGAGGCAAAGGCCATTCTGTGCGATAGCAGTCATAATCTTGTGGTGGATTTGGGAGATCTGCGGGGTGTGATCCCCCGCGGAGAGGCGGCGCTGGGCATACGGGAGGGGACGGTGAAGGATATCGCCATTCTGTCCCGTGTCAACAAATCGGTTTGCTTCAAGGTGACCGATCTGTTGCGGCGGGATCAGGTCTTTCATTGTTGCGACCGTTCCGAGTCCTTCCGCCCGGGAACCCTTTCGGATCCGGTGGCTCTTCTTTCCCGCAGAGCCGCCCAGCAGCAGGCCCAGGAGGAGCTTCTTTCCCGTGTGCGTCCGGGGGATGTGTTGGATGCCCGCATCACCCATCTGGAATCCTTCGGTGCGTTTGCGGACATCGGATGCGGAATTGTGGGGTTAATTTCCATTGAAAACATTTCGGTTTCCCGCATCTCTCATCCCTCCGACCGCTTTGTACGGGATCAGGCGGTGAAGGTGGTGGTCAAGGAGATCGATCGGGAAAAGAAGCGCTTCGTTCTTTCTCACAAAGAGCTTTTGGGTACTTGGGAGGAAAACGCTTCCCGATTTGAGATTGGACAGACGGTCTGCGGAGTGGTCCGTTCTGTGGAGGAATACGGTATATTTATTGAGCTTGCGCCCAATCTGGCAGGGCTCGCCGAGGGAAGGGAAGGGGTTCGTCCCGGACAGCAGGCCACGGTTTATATCAAAAATATTATCCCCGAAAAGATGAAGGTAAAACTGAGCCTCATCGACGCCTTTGACGGAGAACGAAAGGAATCTCTGCACTATTTCTTTGATCAGCCGCATATGGATCGATTTGTCTACTCTCCCGAGGGGGCTTACCGACAGATTGAGACAATCTTTACATAAATGTCGCAGAATTTTTCTTGACATTCCGAATTTATTATAGTATTATAAATATAATATGACCGTTGATCGGCTATTGACCCGTCTCTCTTCTCGGAGGGACGGGCGTGGTCGTGTTCAAAAAGGAGGGGTCTGTTCTGGATCGTTTGCTCAGCCGCTATCTGTGGGCGGAATTGATCCTCGGTGCCATCGTCATTGTTGTGGGACTGTGGATGGGAGGAAATTCCCTGTTTGCCGTGGGGGCTTGTATGATGGGCTTTGCCGCCCAGTGTGCCGCCCATGCACGGAAGAATTATACCGCTGCTGTGGGACTCGGCGTGTTGTCTGTTTTGGTGTTGACCCTGGGGTGTGTACGAGCCTTCACCTTCCTTGTCAGTACCTCGGGATACGATAAGCAAAGCTCCCCCTTGTCCGTGCTTCTGGTTCTTGCTGTGATCTTTTTGCTTCACAGCTTTTTGGGGCTTCCCGTGGAGGATCGGGAGGATCTTGTGATGGTGCGGCACGGGGTGAAAGTCCTGTCCGTTTTCTCTGCGTTGATGCTGGGAGCTATTGTGCTGAATTATCTTTTGTCTTATGTTTTCCGGGATATGTTCCTGACCGGCCTGCTCGATCGGGAAGAGATCCTTGCTTCGGGGGGAATTCCCGCTGCGGAGCTGCAGGATTTCCATTATTTGGAGGGTGTGGTTGTCCTTGCGGTGTGCATGACTGCGATCCGTGCCGTTGTACGGGCGTTTTTCGGAAAAGAACCTCTGGAAGAACCTGAAAAGGAGATTGTCGAATGAATAACCTGTTTATCGGAAGAAATGTAAGAAACCTTGCCCTGCGCTATATTCTGTTCTGCGGCCTGGTCTTTTTGTGCGTTCCCTTGATTTCCTCCTCACCCGCTGTGCTGGGCCCCCTGTTCGGTGTGTTCTATTTCGGAGGACTGATCTATTATTTCTGGTTCACCATGAAGGTGGAAGGAGAACTGGACGTCAACCGTGTCAAAATCGGCCAGGCGCCCCGTTTTCGTTGGAAGGGCGCGGTCTGTGCGCTGATTCTGGCGGTGCCTCTGATTATCATCAATCTGATTCCTCACTTTTTCCCCGATCCCGTCAAAGAGGAATACCGGGGCTTTTTCACGGGGGAGGCAACGGCTCTTGCCGAAACCGACAAGTTTAATACCGAGCTGAAGGCTGCTTCCGGCAAGGGTGGATACGTATCCTCTATCACCTTCAGCGAGGACCGTAGAATTCTGCATATCGTATACAATACTACCCTGGGGCTTGCCGTTCACTGTGACGGTACCGCGGACATGACCGATGCGGAGCAGTCTCAGAAGGGGTATTACATTGAAGTGACCGACAAGGACGGCATTACAACAAAGGTGTATTATCCTCTCAACGAGAAGGATTTTTCCGAGGAGCAGGCCAAGGCCTTTGAGGAATGTAAGTATGCCGTGGACGATATCAAGACCGTTATCGGTGTCCGTCCCAACTGGCAGAACTTCCTCTCGGGGGCAAAGGTGGTCTGTATGGTCTGTCTGAGCTATTTTTGCTCCATCTTCTCGCCCTCCAATGCGGTTCTGACCTCTGTGATCTACTGCCTTGCCATGTTTGTTCTGATCGTTGCCGCACAGGTGGGCTACGATATGGGCTATAACAATGTGGTTCTCTTCCGCAGAAACCGCCCCGAAAAGAACAGCAAAGCAGGGGATTCCGTTGTGATTCAGCGGGGACGCAGCGGCAATTCCGATCAACATTAACGGATGCGATCCGTGAAATAAAAGGAGCTTGAGCTATGGAAAACAAAAAGTTTCGTATTGGTATTATCGGATGCGGCGGTATTGCCAACGGCAAGCACATGCCCGCATTGAAAAATCTGTCCGAAGAATGTGAAATGGTAGCCTTCTGCGACATCATCGAAGAGCGTGCCGTGAAGGCCAAAGAGGATTATGGGACTCCCGACGCAAAGGTATACGTTGATTATAAGGAACTTCTCAAGGACAAGAGCATTGACGTAATTCACGTCTGCACTCCCAATAAATCCCATGCGCCCATTTCCATTGCCGCTCTGGAAGCAGGCAAGGATGTTATGTGCGAAAAGCCAATGGCGAAAACCGCCGCAGAGGCGAAGGAAATGCTGGAAGCCGCTAAGCGCACCGGTCGCACCCTCACCATCGGATATCAGACCCGTCAGGCCCCCGAGATGCAACTGGTTAAGAAAATGGCCGACGAGGGTAAATTCGGACATATCTATTACGGGAAGGCGCTGGCCCTCCGTCGTCGCGCCGTTCCTACCTGGGGCGTATTCCTCAACGAAGAGGAGCAGGGAGGCGGCCCGCTGATTGACATCGGTACCCATGCCCTTGACCTGACTCTCTGGACCATGAACAATTATGACGTGGCCTCCGTCACCGGGAATGTTCACTATGAACTGCGCGGACGGGAAAATGCCGCCAATGCATGGGGCCCCTGGGATCCCGAAAAATATACCGTGGAGGACTCTGCCTTCGGTTTCATCAAGATGAAGAACGGTGCTACCATCATTTTGGAATCCTCCTGGGCAATCAATTTGGTGGATACCCGTGAAGCCAAGTATATTCTTGCAGGCTCCGAAGCAGGTGTGGATTTCACCGACGGTGTCCGCATCAACGGGGAAGAATACTCCCGTCTTTACACTAAGACCATTGAGATGAAGACGGGCAGTGTTGCCTTCTATGACGGCGCAAAGGCCGAACCTCCCGCTTTTGCCGAAGCCCGTCAGTGGCTGAAGGCTCTGCGGGATGGAACCAAGCCCTGCGTTCTTCCCGAGCAGGCTCTGGTGGTGTCCCAGATTCTGGAAGCGATCTACGAATCCTATAAGACCGGCAAGACCATCTATTTTGACTGATTTTGAAACCGTAACGGTATAATTTTCCATTGCTTTTTGATCGGTCAATTTTAAAAAAAATATGTAAAACTCCGCTTTTTCTTCGTTGGAAGAGGCGGAGTTTTCTTTATTTGCAAAAAATGGATGAAACAAGGCTCGGTTCTGCGGAATAATAAAGAAGGAAAGGAGGTTTTTGATATGAAAAAAATCATACGTGTTTCTTTTTTGATGCTCTTGACGATGCTTTTTGCGTCTCTGCCCTTCTTCGCCCAAAAGACCGATTATCAGATCGGCGAATCGGAAGGAGGCCTTCTCAATGACGGTAAACTGAAGGAAGCCTTTGAGAAGGCGGCAGACAAATTTAAGGAATGGATGTACGAGGGAATGCCCTCCGGATATGTGACTCAAACCGACGATTATTATATGCAGACCTTCACCGATGGGGAAGACCGTGGGGCGGCCGTATATGTGGGGCCCGATTATACACCTTATGTGTTCCGCGGACCCATTTATGAGCAGTTGGAATCGGTGGGCGGCATGAATGCCTTGGGACGTCCCGTTTCCGATGCCTATCAGGTCAACGGGGTGTGGTATCAGAATTTCGATAACGGTTATGCCACGGTGGGCAATGACGGAAAAGCATCCTTTGTCCGTGGGCAACGGGTGGATGAGCAGGGAACGGTTTCTTCGGCAACCGATAGCACTTCTTCCGATTCTGTCACCGACAGCTCCGGCAGAGGGACTAA
Organism: Clostridia bacterium; assembly: GCA_017623595.1. Classification (GTDB taxonomy): domain Bacteria; phylum Bacillota; class Clostridia; order Oscillospirales; family UBA644; genus RGIG995. The sequence continues at coordinate 7,059 of JAGAOU010000091.1, read as the reverse complement.
CGACACTACCGATTCCATGACCGACACTTCCATGCCTTCTCCCTCGGAGATGGTCAGTGATGTGGTCAGTGATGTGGAAGAGGGCACCTCCCGCTGGGGTATGTGGGTTTTTGTGGTGTTGATTCTTCTTGCTGCCGTGATTCTGATTATCTATTGGTTTTTGAAGCGCAGATAATGCCGTTTTGGATCCCCGCCCTCTGCGGGGATTCTTTTTTGAACCGTAGAGAACAAGGGGGAAAATCTGTGTTTTTGATTGGTTTTTACATCCCCGGGGATTGTTCAAAAAAAAGTAACGATTTTAATTTCCTTTTGCCCTTGAAAAATAATCGGTATTGTAGTATAATATACAATGGAGGAAATTGGAAATCCTCTCCATGTTTAACATCAATTTTTATAAATAATTTAGGAGGATATTGAAATGAATGCTCAGGAAAAGTCCGCTCGCATTGAGGCGCTGCGCGCTCAAATCGAGCGAAAGCCCGCCGGTGCCGGAATTACGGCGCGGGAGAGGCTGGCTCTTCTCTTTGACGAAGGCTCCTTCGTTGAAGTGGGCGCATTTGTCCGTCAGCGTCCCACCGAATTCGGTGTATCCGAGGACCCCGAAGGGGTTGTTACCGGATACGGTGCCGTGGACGGTGTGCTGGTTTTCGCGTTTGCCCAGGATCCTGCCGTAAATAAGGGTGCTGTCAGCGAAATGCATGCCCGCAAGATCAAGACAGTCATCGAAATGGCGATCAAGGCTGATGCTCCCGTGGTTTCGTTTTTGGACAGCTGCGGTCTTCGCCTCGGGGAAGGAATCGATGCCCTTGCTGGTTATGGCGAAATTCTGTCTCTGTGCAGTGAAATACAGGGCGTGATCCCCCATGTTTGCGTGGTCAGCGGTGTTTGTGCCGGGGCCATGTCCTTCCTTCCCGCCTTTGCCGATTATACCGTCATGCTGAAAAATGCAGAGCTCTTCCTGTCCGCACCTTCCGTGGTGCAGGCCCGTTTCGGTCAGAAGACGGGGGATGCCGCTTCCGCTTACGAATCGGGGCTGGCTTCTCTGGTGTGTGATACCGATGCCGATGCTGTGGCTGCTGTGAAGGCCTTCTTTACCGCCTTCGGGGCCGAGGATCCCACCGATGATGTGAACCGTCTTACTCCTGCCATCGAAGATCTTATTTCCCTTGAGAATTATGATGTTTCCGATGTGATCGCTCAGATTGCCGACAACGGTATCTGTCTGGAATTTATGGGCGGTTACGCGAAAAACATTGTTACCGGGCTGATCCATTTGGACGGCACTCCTTGCGGTGTGATTGCTAACAATCCCGCCGAGGAAAACGGCAATCTGAATTCCGCCGCCTGCGATAAGGCCGCAAAATTCATGGAATTCTGTGACAGTTATGATATTCCCGTCATCACCCTTGTGGATACCGACGGCTTTGCTCCCGAGGTGGGCGCCAACATTTCCGAATCCGCCCGTCTTTTGGCCGCATATGCTTCTTCCGACGGGGTGAAGATCACCTTGATCACCGGCCGCGCTTACGGTGCAGGCTATCTTTCCATGGGCGCAAAACATACGGGTGCCGATGTGGTGCTTGCTTATCCCACCGCCTCTATTGCCGCCCTTCCCGCCGACACGGGCGCTGTGTTCCTCGGCGATAAGAAGATCGCCGCCTCCGACGATCCCATTGCCACCCGCGAAGAGTTGATTGCGTCCTATGGCGAAACGCTTGCGTCCCCCCTTCAGGCCGCCCGGCGGGGATATGTGGACGATATCGTTGATATTGTCACCACCCGTCAGCTGCTGATCAGCTCCCTGAATCTCTTTTTACAGGAAGGTGACTGCTGATGACCAACTACCTTGCCTATTCCACCGATGTTCCTGCGGATGTGGCCGGTAAGTTGATGTACGGTCTTGAGGTGACCATTATCGGTGTCTTGATCGTGTTTGCCGTTCTTGCGCTGATCATGCTGGTCATCTATCTGTTCCAGGGATTTTTCGGAGGGAAAAAATCTGCTCCTTCCAAACCTGTTGAAGGCACCGCAGAGCCTGTTTTCCATGCAGCCCCCGTTGTATCGAAGCCCGCCGCGGGTGCGGTCAACCCCGATGAACTGGTGGCCGCCATTGCTGCCGCCACCGCCATGGCAGAAGAGGAGCTGATCGTGGTTCTCTCCGCTGCCGTCGCCGCCCAGGAGGGGTGCGATCCCGCTTCTTCCCGTTATCGGATCCGTTCCTTCCGCCGTATTCTGTAAACTATAATCAAAAATAAAAGAACTCTGAAAGGAAACCTGAATCATGAAAAAGTATAACATCACCGTAAACGGAACCACCTATGAAGTATATGTTGAAGAGGCCGGCGTTGTCGCTGCTGCTCCTGTTGCCGCTCCCGTCGCCGCACCTGTAGTTACTGCTCCCGTTGCCGCTCCCGCACCTGCCGCAGCTCCCGCACCTACTGCCTCCGCTCCCGCCAATGCGGAACCCGTGAAGGCTCCCATGCCCGGCAACATTATGAAGGTCAATGTTCAGGTGGGCGATGCCGTTAAGAAGGGCGACACTCTCTGCATCCTCGAAGCCATGAAGATGGAGAACGAAATCAAAGCAGGGAAAGATGGCACCGTTGCCGCCGTTCATGTCGCTCAGGGTAATACGGTCAACACCGGAGATCTCCTGGTTTCTCTTTCCTGAATCCCTTCGGAGATCTGACAGGAAAGGAACCTTGCTATGATTGATAATATCATCGAAGTCTTAAGGGGCTTTGCGGTAGACTCGGGCATGGCGCAGTTCTTTGCCGACGGCGGATGGAAAAATGTGGTCATGATCGGCATTTCTTGCTTTTTGATCTATCTTGCCATCCACAAGAAGTTTGAACCCTTGCTCCTGCTTCCCATTGCCTTTGGGATGCTCCTGACCAATCTCCCCATTTCGGGGCTGATGCACATGGAGTATTTCGACGGAGGTGCGGTCAATATGGGTGAGATTATCGCCCATGGCGGTTTGTTTGACTGGCTCTATCTTGGTGTCAAGTTCGGCATTTATCCGCCGCTGATCTTCCTCGGTGTGGGTGCGATGACTGACTTTACCCCCCTGATCGCCAACCCCAAGAGCATTCTCCTCGGCGCCGCCGCCCAAATCGGTATCTTTGCCACCTTTATCATGGCCATTCTCTTCGGTTTTACCCCCGCAGAGGCTTCCGCCATCGGTATCATCGGCGGTGCGGACGGTCCTACGGCCATAATGGTTACCAAGGAGGTTGCGCCCCATCTGCTGAGTGCCATCGCCGTGGCCGCTTATTCCTACATGGCCCTTGTGCCGATCATTCAGCCTCCCATTATGAGAGCTCTGACCACCAAAAAAGAGCGCAGAATTCGAATGGATAACCTGCGTCCCGTATCCAAGCTGGAGAAAATTTTGTTCCCCATCGTGGTTACCGTTGTGGTCATCCTCATTATTCCCGACGCCGCACCTCTGGTCGGTATGCTGATGCTTGGTAATCTTGCCAAGGAATCGGGCGTTGTGGACCGTATCAGCAAGACCGCACAGAACGAGCTGATGAACATCATCACCATTTTCCTCGGTCTCACCGTAGGGGCCACCGCAAAGGCGGATAACTTTCTCAGCTCCAAGACACTGCTGATCATTATTATGGGTCTTGCCGCCTTCTGCATTGCCACCGCCACAGGTGTTTTGTTTGGCAAGCTGATGTGCCTTCTGACCAAAGGAAAGGTCAATCCCCTCATCGGTGCCGCAGGGGTTTCCGCTGTTCCCATGGCCGCCCGTGTTGCCAATACCGTGGGGCAGGAGGAAGATCCCGGAAACTTCCTTCTCATGCATGCCATGGGGCCCAATGTGGCAGGGGTGATCGGCTCTGCCGTGGCCGCCGGTGTGTTCCTGAACATGTTCGGTGCCTGATTCCAACAGAAAGGATACTTTAGATATGAGTCAAGTGAAAATCACAGAAACCATTCTTCGCGATGCTCACCAGTCTTTGGTCGCCACCCGCATGACCATGGACGAAATGCTCCCTGCCCTCGAGCTTTTGGATAAGGTCGGCTTCAATGCGTTGGAAGCCTGGGGCGGCGCCACCTTCGACTCCTGCCTGCGCTTCTTGGACGAAGATCCCTGGCAGAGACTGCGCATCATCCGCGATCATGTTAAAAATACCAAGCTGCAAATGCTTTTGCGCGGACAGAACCTGCTGGGTTATCGGAACTATTCCGACGATGTGGTGGAATATTTCGTGCAGAAATCGTTGGCAAACGGCATTGATGTCATCCGTATTTTCGATGCGCTGAACGATCCCCGCAACCTGAACACCGCCGTCAAGGCCGCTGTAAAGGAGGGGGGACACGTTCAGGCCGCCTTCAGTTATACCCTTTCTCCCGTTCACAACACCGAATCCTTCGTCCGCTTTGCTAAACAGCTGGAGGATATGGGTGCTTCGTCCATCTGCGTGAAGGACATGGCGGGCCTTTTGGTGCCCTATACCACCTATGAACTGGTCAAAGCGCTGAAGGAAAACGTGAAGATCCCCATTGAGCTTCATACCCACTATACCACAGGTATGGCTTCCATGGTTCTGATGAAGGCCGTGGAGGCAGGGGTGGACATTATCGACACCGCCCTCTCTCCCTTGTCTATGGGAACCTCTCAGCCCTCCACCGAGGTTATGGTGGCCGCCCTGCAGGGCACCGAGTATGACACCGGGTTGGATCTCAACACCCTCAACGAGGCGGCGAAGATCTTCGCTCCTCTCCGTGAGAAATATCTCAAGAGCGGGCTTCTCAATCCCAAGGTTATGGGGGTTGACGTCAACGGTCTTCTGTATCAGGTTCCCGGTGGCATGTTGTCCAATCTGGTTTCCCAGCTCAAGCAGATGGGGCAGGAGGACAAATATCAGGCCGTTCTCGAGGAAGTTCCCCGCGTCCGTGCCGACGCCGGCTATCCTCCCCTCGTTACGCCCACCTCTCAGATCGTGGGTACCCAGGCCGTGTTTAACGTGATCTTCGGCCGTTATCAGAACGTTTCCAAGGAGTTCCGCGGTCTGGTCAAGGGCGAATACGGCAAAACGCCCGTGGAAGTCGATCCCGAATTCCGCAAGCAAATCTTGGGCGACGATGAACCCATCACCTGCCGTCCCGCCGACCTTATCGCTCCCGAGCTGGAAAGCCTGCGGGAAAAGGTCAAGCAGTATGAGGAGCAGCCCGAAGACGTTCTGTCCTATGCCCTCTTCGAACAGGTTGCAACCAAGTTCTTCCGAAACCGTCAGGCCAAGAAGTATGGCGTGGATTCGGTTCACGGTGCCGACGGCGTCCATCCCGTTTGAGTGATTTGAATGTAAAATCTTGCCCCCGAACCTCGGTTCGGGGGAGATTTTTTGAACATTTTGTAACATTTTGATTTTAGGTGTAACATTTTCGATTTTTTTACGTGTATAAAGGGTGAAAGGAGGTTTTCGTATGAATACCGATGAACCGATTCTCGTAGGACTGTATTTTTCCCGTGATGAGAATGCGATTACGGTTACCAAGGAAAAGTATGGCGCTTACGGCCATAGCATTGCCTATGGGATTCTGGAGAATGTGCACGATACGGCGGAATGTGAGAACGATGCCTATTACCGTCTTTGGTGTTCCATTCCCCCTGCAGTGCCCCAATGCTTTCGCACCTATTTCGGGCGGATTGTTCGTGCCCTGGCGCTCGACCGTCTGCGCAAGCGGCAGGCTCGCAAGCGCAGTTCGCTTTCCGAGGTGATGATGGAGCTGGATGATCTTATCGGAACTGCGCCTTCCCCCGAGCAGACGGTAGGGGAGGCGGAGATTCGGGAACTTCTGCGCCGTTTTCTTGGGGCGCTTTCTCCGCAGACCCGCGACTTTTTTGTGCAGCGCTATTGGTATCTGAAAGACGTTGCAACCATTGCCGAAATGCACCGTTGCAGCGAGGAAAATGTGCGTGTTGCCCTCTATCGGGCGCGCAACGCACTCAAAAAAATATTGACCGAGGAGGGGTATTTATGACCTCCGAACAGTTGCTTGATCTCTTGGCCTATCTGCCCGACGATGCAATTCTGCGGGCCGATCCCGGACATTTCCGAATCCGAAAAAAGACGAATCTCCGTAAAATTCTCACCTTCGGGGGGCTTACCGCCGCCCTTGTGCTCTGTTTTACCGTTGGACTGACCCGTTTCTTTTCCCCCGCGCCCGGAGGTTCTCCCTCCGTCCAACTTCCCCCTGTTGTCGCCACCGACACCCAAACCGCAACCACAGACACGAATTCCTCGACGGAAAATTATGAAGAGATTCCTTCAGCATGTCCTCCTCCGCATTTTCACTATCAAGGAGCATTGTATTCTCCTAACGGGAGCTTAACTGTGTTGGAAGAACTTCCGGAAGGTGCGTACTATATTGGAGAAGGGGTTCCTGCAATTGAATGTATAATCAGTGTTAATCACTGCTACGAAGATTTTTGCGGTAATTTAAAAGGTCCTCTTTATCTAAGTGAGGATGGGGCATTTGCTTATTGTCTGTATAAAATTGATGAAAATGGGAATACGTTGTCCTATCAGCAATTGCAAAAGCATTTTGAATAATAAAAGGAGAAATACGTGTGAAAAAAGGAATTCTATTTGTTGTAGCTTTAATTATTTGTGTGTTTATTCCCACATTTTTTCTTGCGAAAGCTTCCTCCGGGTTATATATTGCATCAAAAGAGTGTCCTCAGGCGTATGTTGACTCTGCAGAGCATCCGATGCAGCTTCGTATGGGGAATTCTTCCATTGTTGCCGAAATTGATGGAAAAACCTATACTCTGTATACCTATCCGCAAAATGCCCTCCCAACCTCTTCCATTGCCGCCCGTTCTGCCGAGCAGCCTCAATATCTGACCTTAAACGTAAATAGACTGTAAATTGTCGGTTTGTGACTTTTTTGTAAAATCCCATCCCCTGTGTTGACAATATTATCATTTTATAGTAAAATGAAATTAAGAAAGGTGGAATTCGTAATGAAGCTGGAAATCAAGAGGATACGCGGCGGCCGTCGCGCAGGGCAATTCCCTCAATTCCCTCTTGGGGAGCG
>JAGAOU010000090.1 GCA_017623595.1 Clostridia bacterium | reverse complement strand
GTACAACAAAAGGGCCTCTGCCCGAAAAGAGGACGGAGATTGGATAAAAATCTTTTGTTGTACCGTTTTTGCTGCCTAAATATGCAAATAATTATGCAAAGCAGAGCGCTGCCTCGTCGATTTATAACATAACGATGATTATGTTGTACAGAGTTCGACGCAGTTTCCTTTGTGCTTTCATAATCTGCCGCGAATCCTTCGCACCTGTTTGTCCAATGCATGAACATGCATATACGATTACTGCTATCGCAGAAAAGAGGAGAACACACAATGGCAAAAACAAAAAAAGTTGACCCCCAAAAAGTATTGACCATCGTTGGAATCGTCCTGTGCGTTATTTTGATTCCCATCCTGCTGATCAACGTTACGTTGATTGTCAAAAGCTACGTCAACGAGGACGAGGTCCCCAGTATCGGCGGACGGTTGCCCTTGATCGTCCTGACCGACTCCATGTTGCCCGAAATTTCCAGCGGCGACTTGATTATCTGCAAGGAGATTGACGCGGCCGATGTCAAGGTTGATGACGTTATTTCCTTCTTCGATCCCGCAGGCAACGGGACAAGCGTTGTAACCCACCGTGTGCTGGAGATTGTGGAGGAAGACGGAAAGATCTTGTTCCGCACAAAGGGTGATAACAACAACACGGAGGATAAAGAACTTGTCCCTGCGGAAAATTTGGTGGGGATTTATCAGTTCCGCATCGCCGGCGTGGGACATGTTGCCATGTTTATGCAGTCCACCGCAGGCTTGATTGTCTGTGTGGTTCTTCCCATCGTTCTTTTGGTTGGCTATGACGTAATCCGTCGCCGCATTTATGAAAAGAACAACAAGCAAGATACCGATGCCCTCCTCGCCGAGCTGGAAGCCTTGAGAGCAATGCAAAATGCAGAAGGCAAAACGCAGAAGGCGACGACGGACGAAACGAAGTCCGATTGAGGGATCGGTTGAAACCCTTTTGCATTCCATCGTATATTCTTCTCTCGGAAGCCACGTCCGGGGATAATATAGAAAAATGCCGCGGCATTCTCTGCGGGAAAAGGACATTCCACGGAATGCCCGGTAAAATTCGTTCCCCGGATGGGGAAGAATAAATTCAAAAAAGGAGAAAACCAACTATGAAAACAAACAAAATGATGAGACTCGCTTCCGTCCTGTTGGTAGCGGTTCTCCTGTCCACCTGCGCCATCTCCGGCACCTTTGCGAAGTATGTTACTACCGGCAGTGCAAACGACTCTGCTCGTGTTGCGAAATTCGGTGTTACGGTTGCGGGCTCCGGTGATAACGCTTTCGAAACTACTTATGATACTGATGATGGTATTTATAGCGGTGTTATTACGAAGTCCGTTATCGGTGTTGGTGGCGAAAAAGTCGTTGCTCCCGGAACCAAGGGTGAATTTGCGAATGTTAATCTCTACGGTCAACCCGAAGTTGCCGTAAAGGTTTCTTATGATGCAACAGTTACTCTTAATGACAAGTGGTTAGCTGTAAGCACTGCGTTCTACTGCCCTATTATTGTGACTGTCAAGGGAACAAGCTATTTGAAGACCATCAACGGGTTGGATTATGATAATGCTTCTGATTTTGCAGAAAAAATTAAAGAAGAGATTCAAGGATACACTCAGGTTTATGACCCCAACACCAATCTTGTTGGTGTGAATGCGGATGAACTGGTTGTTTCTTGGGAATGGCCTTTTGAGGGTTCTACTGGATCCAAAATCAACCAGAGTGATGTTGACGATACTTTGCTCGGAGATCGCGCCGCTCATTCTGATGCAGATGCCGGAAGAATTGAAATTTCCGTATCTGCCACCGTCACCCAGATCGACTAATTTAATCAAAACACAATAACAATTTCCGATCCTGTCCCTCGTGGCGGGACAGGATCGGGTTCTTTTTTTAGAGCATATGCAAGGGCGGAACGCAATTTTCTGCTTTTACACATGGTTTAAAACATCGGAAAGGAGGGGGCGAGGCTATGAAAAAAGCGAGTACATGGATTCTTTTGCTGGCAATTGTTTTGTTTATTTGCGTCGCCGCCACCTCTGTAGCCGTGATGAGCCGCATGGGGATGTATCTGCCCGACGATACGGGTGCCATTGCCTTGATTCAGGAGCCGATTGCCGAAGCCCCCTCCACCGATACCAAAACCGAAGAAACCGTTGCGGGCAACAGTTCCACCGATGTGCAAACGCCCGTTCACACCACCTCCACCGACAAGGAATCCTCCGCCTCGGTGCGTACCGACGATCAGGATGTTTCCATTCCCACCAAGGCTCCCGGCTTTGAGGCAGGGGATGAGCAACAGGTCTGGGGTACGAACACCCGTGTGGAGATTTTCCGAGTTTCTTATGAGAACGACCAAGCGGTGGTTTCGGTGCACAGCTCCGATGGGGATAAGGTAATTGCCCCCGGGACCCAAAATTCTTACGTATTCAAGGTGAAAAATACGGGGAATGTGGCGCTGGATTACACCGTGGAGTTGAATGCATATGTCACCGGCTCCGATCTTGTCCTTCCCATCACCGCCCGTGTCTGCCGCTATGATGGCAAATGGATCGTGGGGAATGTCGAAACCTTCGATAACATGACGGGACTGGATAACGGTGCGGACGAAGGAGTGCTCGGCGCAGGAAAATATGCCTATTATACGTTGGATTGGTGCTGGCCTTTTGAAGGAGACGATTCCGTGGACACCCTCTTCGGCAATCTGTCCGCAGAGCAGGATATTACCTTTACCATCGAGATCCTCACCACCGCCACCGAAAGCACCAACCCCGACGATGACGGAGGAATCCTTCCCCCCGGCACCAGCGACAACGTTCAGACCTATCTTTTGATTCCTCTCATCGGCGCCGCCGTGGTCGGATTTTTGCTCTTCCTGTTCTTCCGTCTGAGAAATCGGAGGGACGACGATGAGGACGGGGAGGTATAACTTGGAACAAACAAACCGAAAGAAACGCCCCTGCCGAGGTGTTCTGCGCATCGTTGCGCTGGTCCTTTGCGGATTGATTCTCGGCATTAACGTATATTTTTTCAACGCCAACAGTTTGGTGGGCAATCAGTTGCCCATGCCCCTGGGCTTCGGTGTGGCCGTGGTCCTTTCGGGAAGCATGGAGCCGGAGTTTTCCAAGGGTGATTTGATTTTTGTTACCGAGACTGCGGAATATCATGAGCGGGACATCGTTGTGTTTCAGGACGGCAACAGTCTTGTGGTCCATCGGATTGTGAAGATCGACGGCGATGCCGTGACCACCCAAGGGGATGCAAACAACACCCCTGACGAGCCCATCGACCGTACTGCCATCAAGGGCAAGGTGGTGTTTGATCTGCCTTTCGTGGGCAATATCGTAACCTTTTTGAAAACCCCTATCGGAATAATTTGTATCCTCGCCGCGGCGCTGGCGCTGATCGAAATCCCCAGAAGACGTGCGAAAAAGCAGGATCTGGAAGAAAAGCAACGGATTTTGGAAGAAATCAAGCGCTTGCGGGAAAAAGACTGATCAATGGAGGTGAAACAGAACCATGGCGCACTGCAAAAAAGCGAAATTGAATATCCCCATGTGCGTTGCATGTGTTTTGTTTTGCCTGACGCTGTTCTCCTTTCATTTGTGCGGCGGTCTCTACGCCCGCTACACGGCACGTGGCTCCGCCTCCGACTCCGCACGGGTCATCAAGTTTGGTGAGCTTACCTTAACTGAAACCGGTGATTTTTTTCAACCCGGCAAACTGTTGATTATCCCCGGTGTGGATTTGAAGAAGCGAGCAACCGTTGATTTTTCGGGGAGTGAGGCTGCGACCTATGTTTTTGTTTCAATTACGGCTCCTTCTTGGAGCATGGCAGGGGACAATCGGTCATTCTCTCTGTCGGTGAACGGCAAGGATGCTTTGCGATGGAGTGTTGCTTCCGGTTGGACGCATCTGAAAACCACCGGAAACACCTATGTATATTACAGAGCGCTGGATCCCAATACGCCCTTGAGCAGTGCGGACGTTTTTGCCAACGAGGGTACGATTGATGTCAGCGAGGAAATTACGAAGGACGATTTGGCGGCAATGACAGATGTCTCCATCGCTTTGCGTGCCGCAGTTGTTCAATTGAACGGATTTACAACGCCCGAGGCCGCATGGGATTCTTTGGCAGCAAAGTAAGGACAATGGAAGTATGAAGAAGCTTGTAGCGATGCTTCTGTGTCTGGCAACGATTCTCAGCATTTTGCCTATCAGTGATGTTTCGTTGCTCGGCACGGAAGGAACCCCGACAACAAGTGAATATACGAATTACGGTGCCGCAATCGGTGGTACCGCCCGTTTTAATGTCGAAGATCTGATTGGCTTCCTTGTTTTTGCAGATCCGAAGACCTTCGACTACAGTGCAGATTGGGACAACGATGAAAACTGGCTCTATTATGACGAAGTCGGAGAGGTCTATGATTTTGAGGCCAACGTGTTATTCTGCATTGAGGGATATTATTACGACGAAGAAACCACCGCTCTTTGGTACAAGCTTCGTCCTGCGCCCGGACATGAAATGCCCGAGCGGATGAAGGATGCTTGCTGGGCATTCCAGAATTATACCGAAGAATATGAATATGACGATTGGGAGACCTATGCTCCCAATGCATTGTTAGTCGATATTGTCGGTAGCAATTTTATTCTTGATGCCGAGGGGAATCCCGTTACCGAGGTGGAAATTGGGTTGTATGACACCTTTGTGATGACCTGCGAGACCTCTCTGCTGAGCGATATTCAATATCAGTGGCAGATTTTGGTTGGGGATGAATGGGTTGACATTCTCGGCGAGGACACCCCCTCCCTTCCTGTCACATATTCCTTGCTTGCCTCTGCTATGCCGAACGCTTCTTCTGCGCAGTTGCGTTGTGTTACGCGAATGGGCTCCAAAACGGTGGTTGGTGATTCGATCACGGTTTCGGTGGATATGGATTTTGATTATGATTCCTATGTGCATCCTGCTCCCGAGCCGGAGCCCGCATCTGTGTCTCTTTTGAGAACTGCATCCCTTCGCCGTGCTGCCAACAGCGACGTTATGCTGCTTGCTTCGGACGAGGTTTGTTACGTTACGGTTCAATATCTGTTCACAAACGGTATTCAAGCTGCGAACTCTTCTGTTGCAGAGGTCCCCAAGGGTGTAGTTCTGACCGAAGATGTTCCCATCAATTTCCCTTACGTGCAAGGATATCTTCCTTATTACGAAGGTTCTCGTTTGGATTCTGTCAACCTTCAAGGGATGGTGTTTGATGAAAACACTATTTATACGGTGTATTATGAGCCCACAGAAGTCAACTATACTGTTGATATCTATTTCCAGAACATCGAAAACGACGACTATTCCTTCTATGATTCTCGTACCTATAGCGGCTTAACCGGAAGCAAGGTTCCTTTGGATACCTATGAATTCGACGGGATGCGGGAGCTTCTTCACGAAACTCCTGCCATCGCAGCCGATGGGTCTACTCATCTGGAGATTTATTATGACCGGCTTTACTTCATGACCCGTGTCTATCTGGACGGCGGTTATGGTATTTACTCGGTTTATGCCCGCTATCAGGCAGATCTGCAGAGCCACTTGACGGCTCCCTCCCGCGCCGGCTACTCCTTTATCGGATGGGATGAGTATAAGGTGGATAGCGATGACGATGGTGTTCCCGATACCGGAGGCGACGGCTTCTCGGATACTGTCCACCCCACCGTTCCCGCAGAAAATCTGGCTTATGTTGCTTTGTGGAAAGAAAATCCCACGGCACGTGTGAATGTTGTCTTTTGGGGCCAGGATCCCAACGACGACGATGCTTATGACTATTTGGAAACCAAGCAAATGCAAGTCGCCCCCGGCACCGAACTGACCTACGACCTCACCCTCGACGGAGAGAACTATCCCTGCGGTTTGGAAGAGCATACCCACGACGAGGATTGTGTCACAAAGTGTGGAAAAGAGGTTCATCCGAATCATACGGCAGAATGCTATCAATTCACTTGTACATCGGAAGAGCACGCCCACGTTGATAGTTGCTATTCGGGATGTTCCACCCACACGCATTCTCTTTCCTGTTATACAACAAGTTCTCTTGAAATTGCAAACGACAACAATCTCTCCAATTACGAAGAAGCTGCTCGTGATAGACTGATCGGTTTTCTTGAAGATTCCAACACAGAACCAGTTAACGGAAACGTATACGGTTGCAGACGAAACAACACTAATGGCAACTTGTACGTATTCTTTTATTTCAACGGGACCTGGTATTTCTTAGGAAATGAAAATAGCGATTCGATTTCAAATACCCGAAACGATCGTTATAGCGGAATTAAATTCAATAATCTGCAACGACCTGCCCAATACAGCAGCCCTGGATATACGACCGTTGCGGCAACGAACACGTGCGGCGCAGAAAATCACACCCACACAGAAGACTGTAATCGCACCTGCGGCAAAGAAGAGCACTCCCACACCGATTACACCGGCAGCTGCTACACCCTCACCTGCACCACGCCCCTGCACACTCATGAGCCTGCCTGCTATGAATGTCAGGAGCACTCCCACACCGCAGCAGATTGCGGCTACCCCACCTTTAAGAGCTATGACGCGGCCCTTTGGTACTTATCCACCAAGGAAGGGATCCAAGAAACCATTACCGTGGAACGGGACGGAAGCTCGGTATTGAACGTTTATTTTGACAGAACAACGTTTACCTTGACCTTCCGCGATAACGGTTCTACCGTTGCCACCATTACGGATAAATGGGGCGCCAGCATTTACGAGGAGTTTATGAAAGCTCCGTTTTCCACAGACTATAACGGATATCCCTGGACGTGTACCGAAACCAGCAAATATAGCCACGCGCTGCAAACGCTGGATGTCATGCCAAAATTCAACGCCACATTTAATCTAAAAGATAAAAGCTCCAACACAAAGAAGACCATCTATTATTACGTACAGGTTCCCGGAACAACGGTCAACAAAAACCAATGGCCGGAAAATCAAAATAATTTTGTATTGCTGAAACAAGTAGATACCTACTTCAACTACGCAACGTACGAAGAAGAATATCACGAGATGGTTGGGTATTCTCGTTACAGCAAACAACTTTCAGGATTTACCGGATCGAATTCCAGGAAAGACTTTACCGACAACAGACTGGACCTGTATTATTTGTCAACAGATTATACGCTCGAGTTCTACAGCGGAAACGATGTCGTCCGAACAACGGTGGTCCCGTATAAATATTCGTTGAGCGAATTTGCAGTTTACACCGACCCGCCGCTCCCCAGCAACGTGGAAGCGGGTTCTCACGAGTTCAAGGGTTGGTATCTGAACCCGGAGTGCACACGAAAAGCGGACCTGGCAACAATGACGATGCCCGCCGGGAATTTGGCTTTGTATGCGAAATGGGAGCCGAAGTACCATGATGTTCGCATCGTTCTGGAAAAGAAGGACGACGGCGTTTATGGGCCGGAGGACTCTGTGCTTTGGCAGGGTGATACCAAGCTCGAGAAGCTTTCGGTTCTTCACGGAACGATCATCTTCAGCGGCAATCAGGACAAAACGCCTCCCATTCCGGACAATGGCGATTACCACTTCCTGGGTTGGTTCTACGAAGACGACGGTGTGGAGCTGATGTGGGACTTCGAACACCATCCTGTTGTCAAGGAACTGGTTATCTACGCAAAATGGAGTTCTGAGGTTTTGGTTCCTTATACAATCCGTTATAAGTTTGTCGATCCAAATACTCATGTTGAAACGGAAATCGCAGAACCTACTACCGGATCTTCTCTGGCAGGGCACTCCATTACTTTAAAGGCAAAGGTCGGAAATGAGCTTGCCGCATCTTATCGGGACGGATACTTCCCTCAAACAAGCAGCCACTCCATCGAACTGAAGTTGGAGGATGCAGAGGATGGGGTAGAATACACCTTCCTGTACGACAAAGCAGACCCCCAGCCTTACTGGGTTCATTATGTGGAGAAGGGAAATCCCTCCAATGAATTGATTACCGCGAAGTCTGCGCAAACTTCTTATGCTGTTGTTACCGAAAAGTTCGAGGAAATTGAGATTGCCGGGCAGCGGTACACCCCGGACGCACTTCAGAAGACTCTGATCATCACTACAAACCCGGCGGAAAACCACCTCTATTTCTATTATACCAAGAGTGACAACGATGGAGTGTGGTTGGTGGAGCACTTTGCGGAGAATCGTGACCATGACGGTCTTTATGACGCACTCCCCTCTGCGCAAGGTCAAGACAAGCTGGGGACCGTTATCTCCGCATCTTGGCCTGTAGACCTTTCCACAGACGGATTTGTATTCGAGAGGGCCGTTATCAACGACGGTAGCGAGGTTAAAACAGTGGACTCCCTGGCGGAGGCAAAGGGTAGTGTAACAGAGGCAGGCTTGCACATCCAAGTATACTACAAGCGCATCAAGTATCCTTTCAAGATCGTTTTTATCAACAAGGATACGGGAAATAAGATCCTGGAGGAACAAGTCTTTACCGCCGAAGACGCAAAGCGGCCCTACGGAAAAAAGCTTTATCCCTCGGACATCCTCGGAGTAGACATCCCCCACGTTGAGGGGTACGTATACGACTCCCAAAGCAGCTGCACTATCGTCAAGGACGGTCCCGATGCGGAAGACATCACCAAAAACGTTATGTATGTGTATTATACGGAAAACTACGTGAAGATCTTCTTTGTGGCCATTGGGGAGGGCTCTGTTCCTGAATCCCTTTCCTTGAAGTTCGAAAGTGATAAAACTGCGACTGTAAAAGCAGTTCCGGCTCCCGGACACCGTTTTGTGGGATGGTATTACGATGTTGACTGTACAAATCCCATTGTTGAGACCGACACATTGGTTCCCGACGGAATGAACTTAATTCTGAAACGAGGAACCGGATGGGCCCCTGCCACCTATTACGCAAAATTTGAACCCGGAACCGCTACGATGACGATCAGGCGTCAGAATGCTGAGGTTGGGCAGGTGTATGTTTATGAGGTCAAAAATACGGAATCCGGAGAAATTATCTACGTGACTGTGGTTGGGAACAGTGAAACTTCCATTCAGAATCTTCCCTTGGGACAATACACCGTCACGCAGCAGAATGATTGGTCTTGGCGGCATGAGGACGCAGCAAAGCCCGTCGTCCATGAAAACCTCGGCGGAACAACGGTGATCTTTGGTGACGTCGCAACAGAGGATCAATGGCTTAACGGAAACAGCTCGGTTGTAGCGAATAGAAGGGGGTAAAAAATGAAACACCGAAAAATATTCCCCATCCTACCGATCGTGATTCTTCTTGTTATTGTCATTTTTTCCGGAACGGTCATTGCTTATATGTTCCGCATGACGGATGATGCTGATAATCAGTTTGCGCCTGCGGAGGTTTCCTGTGCGGTGTTGGAGCAGTTTGACGGGACGAATAAGTCTGAGGTCAAGGTGCAAAACACCGGAAACATCGCGGCATATCTTCGTATTCGCTTAGTTTCTTATTGGGTAGACGGTAGTGGTAATGTGGTCGCAAAGCCCTCTGTCATGCCCTCATTTGTATTGCAATCGGGGTGGGTTGCGGGGGCGAACAACACCTATTATTATCAAACGCCTGTTGCGCCCTTGGGATACACTGCAGATCTCTGGTCAGGGACGGTTACATTGGAGCTTGACGGTGACTATCGACAGGTGTTGGAAGTCTTTGCGGAGGCAATTCAGGGAAATCCCAAAACCGCAGTGACGGAAAGCTGGGGGGTAACCTTGGATTCCGGTGGCAGTATTACAAACGCACCATAAAAACGGGGTGGATTTTCGTTGTGAAATCCACCTCTTTCATTGTAAAAACGGGATCCCTTGCGGGGATCCCGTTTTTGTATGGAGTTTTGCGGTTATTCTCTGGTTTTGATGACCTCGAGGTAGGCTTTCATGGGGCCTTCGGGGGGAACGAAGTCGGGGTGAGAGCTGCAGGGCTGGGTGGGCTTTTCGCCGTTGGGTCCGTAGAAGGGGGTTTCACGGTCGTTTTCCCAGGCGACGCGGTCCTCTTCCTTGCGGAAGTCGGGAACGTCAAAGGCTTCGCCTCTGGCCAGCACGGAGCGATGGGCGAGGATTGCAACGGCAGACATTTTGGTGGCGAAATAGACGTCAAAGTCGGGCTTGCGGTCTTCTAAAATGCAGTTGAGGAACTCTTCGATAACCAAAAAGTCTCCGCCGCCGTGTCCTTCCTTTTCGATCAGCTCTTCCTTGGGGTGATTCCAGGAGGGCATATAGAGATTGTCCTTCTTTTCCAGCCCTTCGGGGATGTTCCATTTATTGTAACGGAGCATGATCTGGCCGTCCATTCCGCGCAGGTTTTCCACCTGTCCTTCGGTGCCGCAGACGCGGTAGGAATTTCCGTGGGCGCCGAATCCGGCGCATCCGCTGACCTTAAAGACCGAATCGTCGTTGTTCAGGGTGGTGATGATGGCGGCGCGGTCTCCGCAATGGGATCCGGAGATTGCCATACTGTCATCAAAGGGTGCGAACACTGCCATGGCACTGACACGGATGGGCTCTGCACCGGTGGCATACATGATGGGGGCCATGGAGTGGGTGATGTAATAGGTGCGGGGCAGATAATTGCGCCAGTGTTCCGCGAAGGGCTTATATTTGCGCATGAAGGCTGCATCGCTGGAGGATACGGGATGGTTGTATTCCCCTTCGGCATAGAGGATTTTACCCAGGGTGCCTTCGTCGCAGACCCGCTTGATTTCACGGTTGAATTTCATGAAGGGATAGTTTTCGCAGAGCATATATTTTGCATTGGATTTTTCCGCCGCACGAACCAGCTCTACGCATTCTGCCATGGTGCCTGCCGCAGTGCATTCGCTCAGTACGTGGATGCCCTTTTCCAGGCAACGGATGGCGAAGGGGGCGTGCTCATTGAAATAGTTGGCCAAAAGGACGGCGTCCATGGGGTGCTCCAGAAATTTGTCGAAAGAGGTGTAATAGGCAACGCTGTCGCCCAGTTGCTCTCTTCGTTTGTTGAGCCAGAATTCATCCTTGTCGCAGATCGCAACAATATCTGCGTTATTGGCCAGAAGGGCGGTAATATAGTCGCCGCCGCGGTTTGCGCCGAAGATTCCGATCTTTACCTGTTTCATAAAATGATCTCCTTTATTCTCTCGTTTTGATTGCTTCCAGATAGGCGTTCCACTGGGAATCCATGGGCTTGAAGTCGGTGTGAGAGCAGCAGGGCAGGGTGGGCTCTTCACCGTTGGGGCCGTAGTAAGGGGAGAGGGTGTCCTTTTCCCACTTCACCCGATCCTCCTCCTTGCGGAAGTCGGGGACATCGTAGGGTACGCCCCGCTCCAGCAGGGATCGGTGGGCGAGGATTGCGACCGCCGACATTCGGGTGGCGAAATAAACATCAAAGTCGGGCTTGCGGTCTTCCAAAATGCAGTTGAGGAACTCCTCGATAACCAAAAAGTCGCCGCCGCCGTGCCCTTCCTTTTCGATCAGCTCTTCCTTGGGGTGATTCCAGGAGGGCATGTATTGGGTTTCCCGTTGTTCTACGCCTTCGGGGATGGTCCATTTGTTGTATCGGAGCATGATCTGTCCGCCGGTGCCGCGCAGGTTTTCCACCTGTCCGTTGATCCCGCAAACGCGGTAGGAGTTTCCGCCGCCGCCGTAGCCTGCGGTGCCCGTGAATTTGAAGACCGAGTCATCGTCGTTGAGGGTGGTGATGATTGCCAGACGGTCGCCGCAGAAGGAGCTGTAAAGAGCGTTTGGGTCCTGAACCGGGTAGAACATGGGCATAGCCGTCACACGGATGGGATTTGCTCCTGTGGCGTACATGATGGGGGCCAGGGAGTGGGTGAGATAGTAGCAGCGGGGGTTTCGGTTTCTCCAATGCTTTTCAAAGGGCTTGTACCGACGGGCGGCCTTCGCATCACCTCCCGCGAAGGGATGATTATACTCCCCTTCGGCGTAGATGATTTTGCCCAAGGTTCCTCCGTCGCAAACCCGCTTGATTTCACGGTTGAATTTCATGAAGGGATAGTTTTCGCAGAGCATGTATTTTGCCTTGGATTTTTCCGCCGCACGGACCAGTGCTACACAGTCTGCCATGGTGCCTGCCGCCGTGCATTCGCTCAGCACGTGGATGCCTTTTTTAAGACAACGGGCGGCGAAGGGAGCATGTTCGTTGAAATAGTTGGCCAAAAGAACCGCATCCATGGGATGCTCGATAAACTCATCGAAGGATGCGTAGCAGGCAACGTCGTCGCCCAGCATGGCCTTTGCCTTGTTCAGCCAAAACTCATCCTTGTCGCAAAGGGCAACGATATCCGCATTATTGGCCAAAAGGGCGGATATATAGTCACTTCCTCGATTGGTGCCGAAAATACCGATACGAACTTTTTTCATGGGGGACCTCCTTTAAATGGGGATCGTGACCAGCAGGAGAATTCCGACGAAGGAAAGCCCCACTGCGATCCATTGTTTTTTCGTGGGTTTGTTGGCGGAGAATGCGGCGATGACCGTGGATACGATCATAACTCCTCCCGTGACCATGGGGTACTGC
Source organism: Clostridia bacterium (assembly GCA_017623595.1). GTDB lineage: Bacteria > Bacillota > Clostridia > Oscillospirales > UBA644 > RGIG995. The sequence goes on along the minus strand of JAGAOU010000090.1, from coordinate 12,705 downwards.
ACCGATGCGGGCACATGGGCAAGGGCGATGAGCAGCAGCAGGTTCGCCACGCGATTGAATACGCCGCTGGTAAAGCCGAAGGGGGCGGCGGAGGGACGGAACTTTTTCCGATAGGAGGGGAACAGGATCAGCGCCAGAGTTCCTGCCACGACAAGGGTGGTTGTAGCGCAAAGCAGGGAATAGCCCGAAGAGGAAATTTTGGGATAATCTGCGGCTTGGTAGATTTTGGAGATTACGCCCGACATACCGTTGAGGACGAAGACACCCGCATAGTAAATCCAGCCGCCTTTTTTGTCCGACTTTTCCACGGTGATCATCAGAGAAATCACGATTATGGCATAGCAGATACCCTTCGCCCAGGTCATTCCCTCTTCGAAGAAGAGTACGCCCACCACCGAAGGAAGCACCATTCCGCCCAGCATCATAAACAGGGAATAAAGGGAAAGGTTCACCTTGCCCAAGGTTTTCAGGCTGCAGAAGTTCAGGCACAGACTGTTGACCGTTGCCGTTGCCGCCATCAGGAAGGCAAAGAGCGTGAATTCAAAGCGGAATTCGTTCAGCGGAAAGAGCACGATCACCCCCGCGGAGGAACTGAGGGTCGCCAGGAAGAAGGTAGGAAAAAAGCCGCTTCCGATCCGTTTTTGGTACTGTTTGTTCAACGCAAAGTTGACGCCGAACAGAAGAACACTGATTACAATGACACCATAATACATCTTAATTTCACCTCCTTCTTATTATAGCAGGGGTTTTTGCCTTTGTAAATGGAAAAATTCCATTTATTCATGGAAAAAGTCTTGACAATATCTTCTTTTTCTGCTATTATAGATGGGAGGTGATATTTATGCGGGACAGGAATATGTGCAGGTTTATTCCCGATGCGCCCCCCGCCGATCTGCGGACGGTGCATTTTATCTTTGAAAGTAATGCGGAGAATCAGGCGAAGGGGAAGCCCTTGCCCCATTACAGAATGTATCTGATCGCTCGTGGGCAGGGAATTTTCCGTTTTGATTACACCACCCTTGAGGTTTCCGTGGGGGATATGATTTTCGGATTTCCGGGAGAAACCCTTTCTGCCGCAGGTACCGATCTGGAATATTTTTACATCGGCTTTGACGGTCTTCGGACGGGGGAGCTGTTCCGTCGCTTCGGTGTTACGGCCTCCTCCCGCAGCTTTTCGGGGCATGAGAATCTGCTTCCCTTCTGGCGGGAGAATATCACCCGTGCCACCGATGAAAATTTGGACATTGTCTCGGAAAGCGTGCTGATGTACGCCTTTTCCAAGCTGACGGGGGTGCAAGAATCTGCGCCCGACATTGTCCGTCTGATGGCCTTACATGCGGAAGAGCACTTTTCCGAGGGAGAGCTTTCCCTACGGCTTTTGGCGGAGGAGTGGGGGTACAATCAAAAGTATCTTTCCGATTCCTTCAAAAAGCGCATGGGGGTGGGCTTTTCCCAATATCTGAAAAACCTGCGCATCAAGCACGCCGTGTTTTTGATGGAGCATGGGGTGGAGTCGGTTAAAAATGTGGCATTTCTCTGCGGATTTCGGGATCCTCTCTATTTTTCCAAGGTCTTTCGGGAGGAGATGGGGCTTTCGCCCAAGGAATATCTGCAACGGGGAAAAAAATCCTGAAAACGAAAGGAATTGTGTAGTATGGCTCGGTTAGCTTCTGTCTTTTCTTCTCATATGGTCTTTGCCGCCCGAAAGCCCATCCGCATTTACGGTGAGGGGCAGGGCGAGATTTCCATCACCTTTGCGGGGCGGCAGATTTCGCTTTCTTCCTCCTCCGATCGCTGGTTTGCAGAGTTCCCGCCCATGGAATACGGCGGCCCCTATTGTCTGACCGTTGTTCTTGACGGCAAGCGGGAGGTTTTGGAGGATATTTATGTGGGAGAGGTTCTGCTAATGGCAGGGCAATCCAACATGCAGTTCAAGCTGCGGGAATCCTCATTGCCCAAGGAGTCCTACAGGGGAGACGATCGGGTGCGTTTGTTCACCGCCCCGCGAGTGGAAGAAGGGGAACCCTTTACGCCCGCCGACGGTTGGATCGTCAGCCACACGGACAATGTGGGGCTTTGGTCTGCGTTGGGATATCACGGTGGGCACCTGCGGGCTGCGGAACAAAATATTGCCGTTGGTGTGATTGGTTGTTATCAGGGGGCCTCGGTGATTGAAAGCTGGCTTCCTGCGGGGATCTTGGAAAAGGAAGGAATCTCGCTCTCCGATGATGAAAAATACGGAGATCATTTTCACAAAAAATACGGTCGTTGGAACGGGGACGGCTTTTTGTACGAAGCGAGTCTGTCTTGTGTTTTCCCCTTCTCTCTGTCTGCTGTGGTGTGGTATCAGGGGGAGAGCGACGTTTCCCTTGCGGAGTCGAAGGTTTACGGAAAGGAGCTGGAGATCCTGATTTCGGTCTGGCGGGAGGCTTTCCGGGATCCCGATCTTCCCTTTGTGGTGGTTCAGCTGGCGAATTATATCAATCGGGCAGGGGAGCCCTGGAGCAACATCCAAAAGGCCCAGTATGATATTCAATTCCGGGTCCCCGGGGTAAAAACCGCCATTTCCGCCGACGTCAGCGAGGAGGACAATATTCATCCTCCCACAAAGATTCATCTCGGTACCCGTATCGTTTCTGCCCTGAAGGAATTGTTGTGAATCAAATCCCGTGACCTTTCGGTCACGGGATTTTTATGCTTATTTCTTTTTCAGAAAAACGACCAGGAATCCTGCCACGCCTGCCAACACAACGGCGCCTGCGCAGAGGCCGATGACCATCCCCATGTTTCCGCCCGACGTTCCGTTGTCGGTTTTGGTCGATGGAGAATCGGTGCCTGCGGGCTGATCCACGGTGGTGTCCGTGTTCTCCGATGCGGTTTGATCCTCTTCGGTGTTGGTAGAGTCTCCCGCGGGAGCCTCCACGCCCAGTTGCTCGGACATATCGCGGCGAATGGTGTAGGAGGCAATTTCCACAACGTTGGGATCTCCCGTTTTTTCGCCGGTATTATAATAATTGAAGGTAATGTGATCGGCGTAGAAGTCCATTTTCATGAACTGAACGATCTGAGGCTCGTCTGCCAGAAGTCCGCCGGGCTGGAATTGGTTGTTGTAATAGCCCATAGATCCCATGTGGCAGTTGACGTAGCCGTCGGTGGAGTAGGAATTGTCCTCATTGAGTGTTGCGGTGCCCGAGGGGCGAATCAATTCCCCTGCCGAATACCATGCGTATTCCCCGTCCCCGTCATGTACGTGGCCGTAGCAGTAAAGGACGTTGGGATATTTCTTCAGAACCGCTTCAAATGCGGCACGGGCATCCCCGCCGCCGATGGTTCCCATGGGATATTTGCTGTGAATAACGGGATAGTGGCTGGTGACAACCACCGTCTTATCCTTGCCGATTTCTTCCAATTGCTCCTCCAGCCATTCGGACTGGTTTGCATAAAGACCGCTGGAGCGCTGGGCAAGATAGGGAGTATTGATGCAGATGAAGTCAATGCCGCCCAAATTGTAGCGATATCCCAAAAGTTCGTTGTATTCGGACTTTTCATTGCGCAGCTCGGCATCGAATTCCCCGACCCATTCCTCCAAAAGGGGCGTCCAGTCGCCCGAATAGGCTGTGTCCCCCGCGGCAACCCCCGCTTCCGAGTCATGGTTTCCCGTTACGGGCAGAACCATCCATTCCTTACTGCCGTCCATCAGGGTTTCATACACGGTTTTTTGTGCCTTTTTGACCAAATCATCGGTCCATATGGCCGTGCGGTCATTTTGACTCAGAATATCGCCGCCCACCAAAATTACATCGGCGCCGCCCAGTGCCTTCAGTTTGTTGACTGCGGCAATGGTTCCCTTTCGGATCGGAACCTTCCAGGACTGAATGCCGTAGTCCACGTGCAGGTCGGCGAAGCATGCCACCGAGAAAACGGGCTTCTGCCCTGCGTTATCGTATTCCTTCGGTTGCGCAATTTCTTTGGTGGAATAGAGTGTAAAGTTGTTGCTGGAGGTTCCGGTCCCGGCATGCCAGCAGGAATAGGTCTTATACATATTGGTGAAGCGCAGATAATATTTTGTGCCGTTCACTTCGGTATAGATGGTGATCTTTCCCCCGGAAACGGTGGCGCTCAACTCCTGTTCCTCGTCGGAAAGAGAGGCTTTGTCCGCTTCCATATGCAGGTATTGCTTTGCGGAGGTGGAATACAGGGTGAAGGATCCGTTTTCCTTTTGGGTGATTTTCCAAAGACAGTCCTTTGCGGCGGTCAACGTTTTGGGACGTAGGGCATACCCCAGCCCGTATTCGCTTTCCTCTTCACCGGTAACGCAGGCTTCCCCGAAGGGACCGCGATAATCGTTGATGCCCGAAATCGCCATGACATATTCTTCCCCCGACACAAAGGCCGCAACCGGATGCAGGGTGTTATCGCCGGCCGCAATCCCTTGGGTAGGAATCAGGGCAGCCACCAAAAAGGTCAGTGCAAACATCAGACAGAACAAACGTTTTTTCATAAGCATTCTCCGTTTCAATAAATGGAATGGGTATACTTTAATCACATTATAGCATACTTTCTCCAAAAATGCAACTGTCTATCTTGTACAAAAAACCATCCCTTCTTTTGTACAACATGACGAAGGACTGTCGCTTTGCGACAGTCCTTGATCTGTTATACGATTTCGTAGGTGAAGTTGATGTAGTGCAGGGTTGTGCCCACGTCGGTGCCCGGGGGGAGAAGGGCGAGGGCGAGGAAGAGCTCCTCGGTGTCGGGGGCGTTGTTATCCCGCAGGTAGGCATACTCTCCCTCGATGCGGGTGACGGTGTAGTATTTTTCAAACACGGCTGCCACCTCAGTCGCAATAGAAGAGGATATCGGAGTATGTGGGGTAGGGCCAGACCGAAGCATCGATGTCGGGCTCGATGGCGTCGATCAGGGTACGGACCGAAGCCATACGGGCGAAGATGATGTTCCGATAGTTGTCTGCAATTTCCTTTGCGGAGCCTCTGCAGGCCTTTGCTTCAACCAATTCCCGTTCCAGTGCCTCGTTTTCCTCTGCCAGACGGCGTGCCAAATCGGAGAGCTTGGTCAGGATGCCGTATTCCGGTTCGGGCAGAATTTCCAGCTCTTTTTTGCGGAGAACCGCGCGGGAGAGGTTGGAGCAATAGCTCATGACGGCGGGCAGAATTTCTCTGCGCACCATTTCCGCCAGAGTCTGTCCTTCGATGTTGAGGATTTTGGAATATTCGCTCAGCAGGATTTCCCGACGGGAGATCAACTCCTGTTCGGTGAAGACCCGATGCTTTTCAAAGAGGGTGACGTTCTTTTCGTCGGTCAGATGGGGGATGGCCAAATTGGCGGAGGGGATGTTGAGAAGCCCTCGCTTTTCCGCTTCCTTCACCCATTCGTGGGAGTAGTTATCCCCGTTGAAGAGGATGCGACGATGATTTTTCACCGTGCGGCGGAGCAGGTCATCCAGTGCTTCTTCGAAGTTTTCTTTCCCTTCCAGCTCGTCGGCGAAATCGCAGAGGGTGTCCGCTACGATGGTATTCATGATAATGTTGGTCTCGGCCACGGAGGCAGAGGAGCCCAGCATGCGGAATTCGAATTTATTTCCCGTGAAGGCCATGGGGGAGGTTCGGTTGCGGTCGGTGGTGTCCTGCGAAAAGGTGGGAAGCACATCTACCCCCGATTCCATAACCACCTTTCCGTGGGCTTCGTAGCGGTTGCCGTGCTCGATGGTGTCCAGAATATCACACAGCTCGCTGCCCAGGTACATGGAAACGATGGCGGGAGGGGCTTCGTGACCGCCCAGGCGGTGGTCGTTGTTTGCCGATGCGGCCGAGATGCGCAAGAGGTCCTGATGCTTGTCCACGGCGGCGATGACCGCGATGAGGAACAGCAAAAACTGCTTGTTTTCCGCAGGCTTTTTGCCCGGCTTAAGCAGGTTTACGCCATCGTTTGTGGAGATGGCCCAGTTGTTATGCTTACCGCTTCCGTTGACCCCTTCAAAGGGCTTTTCGTGGAGCAGGCAGGTGTAACCGAATTGGGGCGCCAGCTTCTTCATGACCGCCATGGTGATCTGGTTGTGGTCGGTGGCCAAATTTGCCGATTCAAAGACGGGGGCAAGCTCATGCTGGGAGGGGGCGGCCTCGTTATGCTCGGTTTTTGCGGGAATGCCCAGCTTCCAAAGCTCTCGGTTCAACGTGTCCATGAATTGCACGACCCGAGGCTTAATGGTTCCGAAATAGTGATCGTTCAGTTCTTGTCCCTTTGGAGGCTTTGCTCCGAACAAGGTGCGTCCGCAGAGAATCAGATCTTTTCGCTTCTGATACATGGATTCATCAATCAGAAAATATTCCTGCTCTGCGCCCACGGTGGTGTCCACGCGGGTGGCGGTGGTGTTCCCGAAGAGGCGAAGAATACGCATCGCCTGCAGGTTCAGGGCTTCCACCGAGCGCAGTAAGGGGGTCTTTTTGTCCAAAACCTGCCCTCCGTAGGAGCAGAAGGCGGTGGGAATGCACAGGGTATGATCCTTGATAAAGGCGTAAGAGGTGGGATCCCAGGCGGTATAGCCACGGGCTTCAAAGGTGGAACGCAGACCTCCGTTGGGGAAGGAAGAGGCGTCCGATTCGCCCTTGATCAGTTCTTTGCCGCGGAATTCCAAAATGACCCCGTCGCCTGCGGGAGTGATGAAGGAATCATGCTTTTCCGCCGTGGTTCCGGTCATGGGCTGGAACCAATGGCAGTAGTGGGTGGCTCCCTTGTCCAGAGCCCAGTTTTTCATGGCTTCCGCCACGGTATCTGCGATCTCACGGTTCAGAGGGAGTCCTTCGGAAATGGTCAATTTTAAGGCTTTATAGGGTTCCTCGGGAAGGTATTGCTTCATTGCGGCGTCGTTGAACACCATGGAGCCGTAGGTTTCGGGAATGTTTCTCATGGGAAGGATTCTCCTTACAGCAGATCCACGCCCTGTGTTGCGCAGATCTTTTTCGTTTCTTCGTCCCAGAGGGAGACCTGAACCTCGCCGATGTGGGCTTTGCCCAGCAGCAGCATGCACAGGCGGGACTGTCCGATGCCTCCTCCGATGGTCAAAGGCAGGCGGTTTTCCAGAATCATTTTATGGAAGGGGTATTTGCGGCGGTGATCGCAATTTGCCTTGGTCAGTTGCTCGTCCATGGCCTTGGCGTCTACGCGGATGCCCATGGAGGACAGCTCCACGGCACATTCCAGAACGTCATGCCAAAAGAAAATGTCCCCGTTCAGGGTCCAGTCGTCATAGTCGGGGGCTCTTCCGTCGTGCTTTTTGCCTGATTTCAGAAGGTCGCCTATCTGCATGATGAATACGGTTTTGTATTCTTTGGTGATGGCATATTCCCGTTCCTTCGGCGTCAGATCGGGATAACGGTCTTCCAGCTCCTGGGAGGAGATGAAGGTGACGTCGGGGCAGAGATTGGTGCGAATTTGGGGGAAGCGAACCCGCAGGTCATGACTCGTAGCCACGATGGCGTTGACGATGGACTGGACGGTGGATTTGAGATAATCAACATTTCTGCAATCTTCTGTAATCACTTTTTCCCAGTCCCACTGGTCCACATAGATGGAGTGAAGGTTGTCCAGCTCCTCGTCTCTGCGGATGGCGTTCATGTCGGTGTAAAGGCCCCGCCCCACACGGAATCCGTATTGATGCAGCGCCATGCGCTTCCACTTTGCCAAAGAGTGTACTACCTGTCCGTCCTTGCCTGCGGCAGGGATGTCAAAGGTGACCGCCCGCTCGGTACCGCTCAGGTCGTCGTTCAGGCCTGTTGCGGGATCCACGAACAGGGGAGCGGTGACGCGGCGCAGATGGAGTGCGCGGCTCAGATGGGCGATGAAAATCTCTTTGATGCTTCCGATGGCGGTCTGGGTGTCGTAAAGGTCCAGCTCCGAACGGTAGCCTTCGGGAATGTAGGTCTTGCTCATGGTACGGTTCCTTTCGCCGAGGGTTTTATAATATTTTATTATACTCCGATTTTTATACGCTTGTCAATCCCCTACGTTGGAAAAACCGTCAGATTTCGGGAAATGTTCGGATTCTCAAGGGCTTTTTGTTTCTTTTTACGTGTCTGTTTCCCGATTGCGGAAGCGGGCGGGGGCGATTCCCGTGACCTGTCGGAAGCTTTTGGAAAAGTAATAAACGTCGCAATATCCCAGCGCTTCTGCCGTTTGTCGGACAGTGAACAGATTGCTGGTCAGCATTTCTTTGGCGGTGTTAATACGCAAAAGATTGCGAAACTCCGTAATGCTCATGCCCGTTTCCTTGCCGAAGACTGCCCTCAGATGGGAGGGGGAAACCCCACAGTGAGCGGCAATTTGGGCGGTGCTGAAATTCTCTTTGAAGTGCAAGTGGAGATATTCCTTTGCTGCGGCGACGATCTTTTCCGCAGGGCCTACCCCGGAGCGGGTTCGACGGAGCAATTCCCGATAGGTTTCCAACAGCAGAATTCGGGTAGCAATGGAATGATCCCACCGTCGGAGTTGGCGGACCGCCTCCGCCTCTTCGATTTTGTTTTGTACCTCTTTGGGGGCAGAAAGCACGGGGGGAAGCTGGCTTTGTGCTTCTTCGGAATCGGGAGAAAAGAAGAATGCGGCGGTAATATAGGTGCAGGGGCCGCTGCTGAAAAATTCGTATTCGTCCCCTCTTTTCAGTAAAACCAGATCTCCGCTTTTCAAAAATATGGGGGCATGCCCCTTGCGGGTGTATTGAACCCTTCCTTCGGTGAATAATACAAATCCGTCCTCCTGCTTGCCTCGGTTGCGGAAGTAAAACTCCCCTCGTTCCTTCTTTTTGATAATAACGCGGATTTCTTCAATATTGATGTCCATAATTCCATCCTCCTTCCCGCGCTTTTATTATAGCACATTTTTCTATTGGATGCAAGAGGTTTTTCGTCGTTTTATACAAAAAAGAATTTGTTTCTTCATTGACGTGGGGCACTCTTTTATGCTACAATGAAGAAAAAAAGGAGAGCAATGCCGTGAGTGAATTGATTTTTACCGATATTCCTTTGTTGGGAGCGCCCGTTGGGGAAGAGAATCCCATGCCCGATTTGAAGAATGTATCCTATATTCATGCCACCTTCCAAACCACCGATCGGGTGACGGAGGAGGATCGAAAATATTTTGGCGTGGGGAAGATTGATACCCTGTTGCCCTATCTTTCTCAGGATAATTATACCCGTGACCGCAGCCTTCGCAACTACAAGGCTGCCATTCTGGAAAACGAGCACCTGCGTGCGGTGTTTCTTCCCGAGTTCGGCGGACGCCTTTGGAGTCTGATTCATAAGGCTTCGGGGCGGGAGCTTTTGTATAAAAACGAAATCGTTCAGCCCTGCAACCTTGCACTGCGCAACGCCTGGATTGCGGGCGGCGTGGAATGGAATGTTGGAATCAAGGGGCATACGCCGTTCACCTGCGCACCTCTCTTTACGGCAGAGGGCAGAAACAGCAAGGATGAGCCCATTCTTACCATGTACGAATATGAGCGTATTCGCGGAACCGTATTCGGCATCAATGCCTATCTGGACGGCGAATATCTGTACATTCGCACCACCGTTGAAAATCCTTCCGAGGATGCAACCTACACCTATTGGTGGTCCAACATCGCCGTGCCCGAAAAGGGCGTGCGTGTTCTGACCGATGCGGAGGACATGTTCACCTGTCTGTACGGTGACAATCGCTACACCATCGATAAAATTCCCGCCCCTTCCTTTGGTGGAGCGGATCTTTCCTATCCCGAGCGGGCGACCCGTGCGGGGGACTTGTTCTACGTGACCAATGACACCCGCCGCAAGTGGATTGCTGCCCCCGAAAAGGACGGCTTTGGTCTATTGCAGTATTCCACCCCCGAACTGAAGGGACGCAAACTTTTCTTCTGGGGTAAGGGTCAGGGGGGACGGAACTGGAACCGATTCTTGTCCGAAAGCGACCGTCCTTATGTGGAGATTCAGGCAGGGCTTTTGCGCACGCAGATGGAGCATGTTCCCATGCCCGCTCACAGTGTGTGGTCCTGGACCGAATGTTACACCGCTCTGTCCATGGATCCTGCGGTTTTGGGTGGCGAATGGAAGAAAGCCTGCAAGCATGTGGCCGATCGGGTCGCCGATCTTCCCGATCCTGCGCTGGCGGATATTCCGCTGGATTGTCAACGCAAGCTGCTTCTTTGCGGAAGCGGATGGGGCGCTCTGGAGGGACGGAAGCTCAGCCGTTATTATGACTTCCCCGCCGAATCCATGACCGATCTGCAGACACCCTGGAGCACCTTGTTCTCCGAAGGGGTGTTGCCTTGTACTAACCCCGCCGAGGCTCCGAAGAGTTATTATCTCTCGGCCCGCGCCACAGAACTTTTGGAGGCATCTTTGAACCGCTCCGAGGGAAATCATTGGGGCACCTGGCTCCATCTGGGCATCAATCGCTATGCGCAGGGGGATGTGGAGGGTGCAAAGACTGCATGGGAACGCTCCCTTGCGTCGGAGGAGACTCCCTGGGCGTTGCGCAACCTTTCCATGCTTTGCAAAAACGATTTGAAGGATACGGAGGGGGCGGTGAAGTATATGTCCTCTGCCCTTGCCTGTGCAAAGGCGCCCTGCCGCGGCCTTCTGGTGGACGGGGCAAAGGTCTTTACCGATTGCGGACGTGCCGATCTTTGGCTGGATCGCTTTGAAACACTTCCCGATGACCTGAAAAAGGACGGCCGTTTGCGGCTTTACACCGCCGTTGCGCTGATGCAGCTGGGCCGAATCGACGAGGCAAAGCAGATTGTCAACAACTCCTTTACCATGAGTGACATCAAGGAGGGTGAACTTTCCGTTTCTGCCATTTGGGCAGAGCTGTACGGCGATCTTTCCACCCTGCCCGCTCATCTGGATTTCAGAATGCACGAATAAGGAATTGATATTTTCCAAAGTCTGAGGGAATTCCTTTGCGGAATTCCCTCTTTTTTTGTTTTTTTTGCTTGACATTGTCCTTAATCTATGATAGAATATATAATATATAAGATGGGGGAGTGTAACTATATGCGAAAAAATGATCTTGTCACCGTGACCGTGACCGATATGACCTTTGACGGCGCGGGCATCGGTCATGTGGAAACGGGGGAGCGCAGATTCCCGATTTTTATCCGTGCCGCCGCCGTGGGGGATCGGGTGGAATGCCGTATTATCAAGGTGCTGAAAAATTATGCGGTGGGAATTATTTCCGAGATTCTCACCCCGTCGCCCCATCGCATTTCTCCCGCCTGTCCCGTCAGCGCAAAATGCGGCGGATGCGCCTTCTGCCACGTGTCCTATGAAGGGGAATTGGGTTATAAGACCCAATTGGTGCGGCAGGCCTACAAGTTGAATTATCCGGCTCCCATCACCGTTGCCGACTGCGTCCCCTCTCCCGCCACCGAAGGATACCGCAACAAGCTGCAGCTTCCCCTGTCCGATGACGGCACCTTCGGATTCTATTCCCTCCATTCCCATCGGGTGGTTTCCGCCCAAGGGTGTAATGTGGGCCATCCCGCATTTCTCCCTGTCATTGCCGCCGTGGAGGCATGGATCGGGGCGAATGGGGTTTCTCCCTATGACGAAACCACGGGCAAGGGGCTTGTGCGCCACCTCTTTCTCCGTCGGGGCCATCATTCGGGGCAGATTATGGTTTGCCTGACCGTCAACGCCGCAGCGAAAAACGCTCTGCCCGCAGAGGCGGATCTTTTGTCCCGTCTGTCGAAAATCGACGGAATGACGAGCGTATGGCTCAATTTCAACACCAAGAAAACCAATGTGATTCTCGGGGATTGTTTTTCCCTTCTTTGGGGGGAGGAACGGATCGAAGACACCATGAACGGCGTGCGCTTTCGGATTTCGCCCCGCTCCTTTTATCAGATCAACACCGCTCAGGCAGAAGCGATTTATGCTCATGCCGCCTCCTATCTTTCCGCGGAGGATATCCTGCTGGATCTCTATTGCGGTATCGGTACCATCGGTCTGACCTGCGCAAATAAGGTGAAAGAGTTGATCGGCATTGAGGTTGTCGACGCCGCCATCGAGGACGCCAAGAAAAATGCGGCGCTGAACGGTATCGAAAACGCCCGCTTCTTCGCCGCCGATGCTGCAAAAACCTTGGAAATTTTGGCGGAGTTGCCCCATAAACCCACCGCCGTCATCGTGGATCCGCCCCGCAAGGGTCTTTCCGCCGACGCTGTCGCCGCTCTGAAGGAAATTGCCCCCGAAAAGATTATCTATATTTCCTGCAACCCTGCCACTCAGGCGCGGGATCTGGCCCTGCTGAAGGATCTGTACGTCCCCGGCGAGGTCACTCCTTATGATATGTTCCCCCGAACAGGACATGTTGAAAGTGTTGTTTGCTTAAGTAGGGAAAAGGCCGACGATTATATCCGTATATCTGTTCATACGAAGGATTTGCAAACGAAGGCGAACTGACTGACAAACTTGAATTTGTGTTACAAAGAATATGTAAGGTGGTGCCATAATGGTATACAGATTTACAGCTAACATACACACCGAGGGAAAACGTGCGTTTATTGAGATACCCTTTAATGTATGGGAAGAAACAGCCTTAAAGGGAAACATTCCGTGCCGTATAGCCATCCAGGAGTGTTCTTTTGAGTGTAAACTCATTCCGAAAGGGAGTGGTAGATATTTTATTCCTGTATCAAAGGCGTGTTTGTCTGTTCTC
>JAGAOU010000089.1 GCA_017623595.1 Clostridia bacterium | reverse complement strand
ACTTAACTTCCCTCCTTCATTATAGTCAATGATTTCATAGGTACTCGAAGGCATTTCAGCCCCCGTTAGCGCTTCGCATAAATTCACTGAATTCAATGAAGCATCTAACTATACTTTTTTTATGCGGCCTTCTTGCCGCAGCGTGTCTCACACGCAGATGGCACATTCAATTCAATGAACTTATGCCTTTTTCGCCTTGGGTCTCTTTGCGCCGTACTTGGAGCGAGCCTGCATACGGTTTGCAACACCCTGAGCGTCCAGCGTACCGCGGATAATGTGATAACGGACACCGGGCAGGTCACGGACACGGCCGCCGCGAATCAGAACAACGCTGTGTTCCTGCAGGTTGTGGCCAATACCGGGAATGTAGGCAGTAACTTCGATACCGTTGGTCAGACGAACTCTGGCAACCTTACGGAGAGCGGAGTTAGGCTTCTTGGGGGTGGTGGTCTTAACGACAGTGCAGACGCCTCTCTTCTGGGGAGAGAACTGCTCCGAAGTCTTTTTGTTCAGAGTGTTGACACTCTTCTGAAGACCGGGCACCTTAGACTTTTCCGTAGCAACGGTTCTGCCTTTCCGGACGAGCTGGTTAAAAGTGGGCATTCTTACACCTCCTGTTTTATTTTTCGCCTGAGGGCATGGTAAGTCCATGACACAGGCATTGTATAGTATAGCACAAATCTGCGCTTTTTGCAACATCCAAAGGGTCAAAAATTTATGAACTTTTTATGAACAAACGACTGTTTTTCCCAAAATTCCCTTTTTCGGGAGAAAAACAGAGGAAACTCGATCCCGAGCAAAAGGAAGTTGCCCGAATGATTGAACACTCGGGCAACGGGAATTTTTTAATCAGGAAAGGAATCCTTGGGTGGCAACGGCGGCGAGATATGTAAGAATCCCTGCGGCCAAGGGCGAGGAAATCCATGCGATACCAATGTTCTTGAATACGCCGAAGTTGACGTTCTTCACACCCTTGGTAATCCCCGCACCGATCACCGCACCCACCACTGCCTGAGAGGTGGACACGGGAATGCCCATGGTCTTTTCCATGACCACGATGGTGGCGGACATGGCAAGAATAACCAGGAAGCCTTCCACCTGAGTCAGAGGCGCAATGGAATTACCCACGGTCATCATGACCTTCTTGGAATAGGTCAAAACCCCGAGGGCAATGGCAATACCGCCGATGGTGGCCGCCAGCTGTGCGTTGGAAAGAATGTTGGTCTTGACCCCTTCCACCTCGGGCCCGTAGTAGAGAGCCGTCACGGAAGCGGAAGAGTTGATGCCGATACTGTACGAAGCAAAGGCCCCCGCAACCAGATAACCGATCTTGATCATCTTGTCATAATTGGCCAGCTTCGACATCCGATTCGCCAGCAGCTTATTATATAAGGTAACGATCAGGAAGGAAATGATGGCGGCACCCAAGGGGTTGAGCAGCCACGTGGAAGCGAATTTCCCCAGCTGAGCCAGGTTGGTGCTGCGCACGGCGGCATCACTGTAATCCGCATGGAACAGACCCCAACCGATGATGGCACCGGTGATGGACTGGTTGGCGGACACGGGGAACTTGAGGTAAGACATGATAAACACGGTCAGCGCCGCACAGGTGAAAATGATGGCTGCCTTGATTCCTGCCTTCAGCGCCAGGTCGGCGCCGGCCTCCTTGCCCCCCTCTTTGATGATCGCCCCCGCCTCTTCAGTGGTGGTAATGACGGCATTGTTCACTGCCATGTCATTCACGCTGGTCAGATTCCCGGAGCCCTGAAGCACCGCACCGAGAACCACCAAGGATGCAATGATCGTAACTGCCGTGCGGTATTTGACAACACCCGTCCCAACGGCAGTACCGAAGGCGTTGGCCGCGTCGTTGGTACCCAAAGACCAGCCCATGAAAACGCCTGCGGCAAGCAACAAATAAATCCACATGTCAGATTATGCCTCCCGTTCGATGAGCATCACCTGAATTTGATCGGCGATGTTTTCGATCAGGTCGGAAATGTTGCAGACTTTTTCAACCACGTCCCAATAATAAACCTTTTCAAACAGGGGCAGATCCGCAGCAAACATCCGCTCGTGAAGCATGGCTTCAATCTTGTCAACACGGCTCTCCTCATCACGGATGTCGTACAGAACCTTGCGATCCTTGTCCAGCCCCGCATAATCGTTGAGCAGCTTGTCAATGGCCTTGTAAAGCAGACGAACCTGATCCTCGGTGGTGGCGATGATCTGCAGAAGGTCGGAACGAACGTCCTCGGGCAGCATGATCTTCTCCAGATACACCTTGCGGACAATAGACTGGCACTTATTGGCAATGGAGTCGGTGGCCTGAGCAAGAGAAATCAGATTCTTGCGGGTGGCGGGAAGGAAGGTTTCCTTCATGCTGTTGACGATGCGGATCAGTTCCTCATCGGCGGCATTTTCGGCGTTGTCTACGGCAACCTTTGCGGACTCAAGAGCGTTGCGGGTTGCATCCTCGGAGAAGAGAAGCTTGAAGAAATCCTCAAATTTCTCAAAGCAATCGGCAACATCCTCCTGCTGCGCATAGAAATACTTGGAGATTTTGTCGTTCTTTTTGCTGAAAATTAACATATATATCCTCCTTGACATAATGTAAAGTATTGTTCACCTTACATTATACACAAGTTTTT
>JAGAOU010000088.1 GCA_017623595.1 Clostridia bacterium | reverse complement strand
TCTTTTTGTCCCATACAATCCTTCAGTCTCGCCTATGGCGAGCCAGCTCCCTTTACACAAGGGAGCCTGACCGTTGCGCACGAACTTCCTATTATTTTACTGTCTGAGAGCGGCTCTTGAACAGCGAAAAAACATTGAGAACTGCACAAAAATAAAGCCTCCCTTGTGTAAAGGGAGGGGGACCGCAAAGCGGTGGAAGGATTGTTTCGGTTCAAAAGTTACCTGTTATTCGCAAATAGAACATTTAAGTTTACAAAAAACCGGCTTGGACTTTTTCGACAGACTGAGAGACCCGCAACGGTTGTTGCGGGTCTCTACGGGGGGTATTTAATATAAAGGAGTTTTGTAAAAAAACCGATTAAGCGTTTCTTTTCTTCGCAGAAAGAACCACCGCAGCGGAGGCCACAAGAGCGATCATAGCAATCACAATGGCAGAAACGGCAGAGAAGTCGGAGGTGTCTCCGTTACCGCTCAGATTGACCATCTTCGCCACGGAGCCGGGCATGGGATAGGTTCCGTTCAGCTTGGTCCAGCCGTCGAAGACCGCTTTGTTGGTCAGCTCGGAAGCCTTCACAACCGTGCCGCCGGTGACTTCGCCCACAGCGGAAGCCATCTTCGCCATTTCCTCGGCATAGTAGCAATTCTTCAGCGTCACGTTCACCTTACCGTCGCCCAGGAATGCGGCGCCCTTATCGGAGGTAACAGAGCCTGCAACGATAACATTGGTAAGAACGGTCTGACCGTTTTCACTGCGACCGACGATACCTGCGGTGGCGCTGTTGCCCTTCACGGAGCCGATCATCAGAGTGTTGGAAATATTGAGGGTGGTAGAGACTCCGTCCTTATTGTTGTTGATATCGGAGTTACCGATGATGCCGCCAACCATTCTGGCGCCTTCCACAGTGCCGGCAAAGACGGTGTTGGTGATATCCACGGTGCACAGACCGTTATGAACACGACCGATAATGCCACCCACCTGAATGGCCTTGGGAGCGATAAGGTTTGCGTCACAGTAGACATTGTCGATCTTCAACTTGGTAGCTTCGCCCATAACACCTACAACACCGCCCAGGTTTGCGGAGGAGCCGTCACGGGTGCAGAAGAAGGCAGAGTTGACGATAACCAAATTCTTGATCTCGCAGGTGCCGCCCACACCGTTGATGAAGCCGATGTTGTCCTTATCGGAAACCTGATACAGACCGGAAACAGTGTGTCCCTGTCCGTCGAAGGTGCCGCGGAAGAACTTGTTCCAGGCGCCGCAGGACCAGACATTCAGTCCCGTAGAGGTTGCGGTCCAGGAATCGGCATCTCCCTTGTTCCAGA
Source organism: Clostridia bacterium (assembly GCA_017623595.1). Lineage (GTDB taxonomy): Bacteria > Bacillota > Clostridia > Oscillospirales > UBA644 > RGIG995. The sequence goes on along the minus strand of JAGAOU010000088.1, from coordinate 5,953 downwards.
CGATGTCAGTGGTCAAAATCACGGTCTTGCCCGCATAGCCATCGCCGGAAGTAACCCGAGAGGCAAAATACGCCAGGTCAGCGGCAGAATCAGTGTAAACATTCTTACCTTCGGTGCGCAGCGTAGTGCTCTTGGTTCCGTCATAAACAGAAGCATCGGAAATGTTGGGTTTCACGACGGGATTTGCGGGGAGATTCTCGGTATCGGTGGTATCGGAAGAACCGGTATCGGTGGAAGAATCGGTGGTGTCGGAGGAAGAATCGGTGGTGTCGGAGAAAGAATCGGTGGTGTCGGAGGAAGAATCGGAAGAAGTGTCGCTTCCTGCGGGTTTCTCAACAATGACTTCCAGACCGAGCATTTCGGCAACAGCCTTGGGCAGAACACCCTCGGCGGTCAGACCCCAGTTTTCAAAGCCTGCAGTCGCAAGGGCTTCGGTGGTCATGACGTTGATCGTTGCAACGGTATTTCCGGTGCAGCCTGCAAGAGTAGCCTTGCCGCCCGCGGGCCCCTGTTCGCTGTCGGTAGCATAGAGGAGGTTTGTGAGAGTGGGATTGTCAGCGTAGTTTCCGAAAATCGCACTATCAGTGTCCGCATCGGTGCGGATGTCAGCCACAAGGCCAAGGCCGATACAATCGGTGACGGTCAATGTCTGTCCACGGGTAGTCCATACAAACCCGCCGTTGATACCGCCGGCATAGCTGTTGGCGGTAACTTCAGCCAAATTCAAACAGTCAGAAACAGTCAGAACCGTAGTTCCGCTTCCCTGCATCCCAACAATACCGCCGCCGTAGTTTCCGGTGGCTTTCACGATGCCATTAGCAACACAATTCTTAATGGTCAGATTGCCGTTTTCATTATTCCATAGCGCACCGACGATACCGCCTACATTGCCGGAACCTTCAACATGAGCGTCAACATATATATTTTCAATGGTAGTCTTATTTCCGCGAACCACACCGGCAACACCGCCAACGTTGGTTTTGGAAGACAAGAATGCAGAATTGACAATATTCAGGTTCTTAATAGTGGTAGTGCCACCCCAGAGAACACCGAAGAATCCCACATTCCCCGCGTTGCTCGCATCTGCGGAAAACAGGCCGGATACGGTATGTCCCTGACCGTCAAAAACGCCTTGGAAGTGCTTGCCCCAAGGACCGATGGGAGACCAAGCGTTCAGACCGACAGTGTCTTTCTTCCAAGAGGAAGCGTCGCCTTCGTTCCAAACGATGTCTTTGGTCAATTTAACGGTTTTGCCCACATAATAATTCCCTTGATCGTTGACAGACTTGACAAAGTAAGCCAGATCGGCAGCGGACTGAATAAGATATGCGCCGGAAGGATCTGTCTGCAGGGAAGTGCTGACGGAAGTGCCGTCCCACTTTGAGGATTCGCTCGCAGCACCGCTGGACAGCACCGCGAAGGAAACCAGAAGAGCCAAAGCCAGCGCAAGCGCGATGACTGTGCATGTTTTCTTCATAGAAGTTACCTCCATTTTTTTTGCGACAGAGCACACTGCCGCTATTGTACTATTATTATACCATATCTTTGCGAAAGAAATCAATACGAAAATCACACCAAAAACTTTAGATTTGGAACATTTTTTCTCGGAAATCCGAGGCGAGGATTTTTGAATAAAAAAGCAGACACCCTTCGGTGTCTGCTTGCAAGATTCAGTATTGTTTTCGGTATTCCTTGGGGTTGCACCCGAATTCCTTGCGGAAGGCCTGCAAAAACTGGGAATAGCTGGGGTATCCCACCGCCTGGGCCACCTGGGCGAGGGAGCCGACGGGGCCGCTTTCCAAAATCGTTGCCGCCACATCCATGCGGACCCTTGTGATCTGATCCTTCGGCGTGACGCCGAGATCCCGCAAAAAGAGGCGCCGCAAATGATTGCGGGAAATGTGCAACTGCTCCGCCAACAGATTTACGTTGAGTTCACTCTTGTAATTGGTGCGAATGTATTCCAAAGCATCCTTCACATAGGGCGATACGGTTCTTTCCGAGGGCGCATGCCGCAGGCATCGGCTGAGAATCTCAAAGAAAAGGCTGTTGATTCCGAACATCATGCCCCAGCCGTTGTCTCCCGAAACGGAGAACCCCTTGCGGAAAAGGCGCATCACGTCCTCCCGACAATCGGAAAAATCAAATCGTCCAACGCCGTCTTCCCCAAAGGTGAACAGATCCAGATTGCGGAAAAAATCCAGGTCGGTCCGCACCCGCACCCAAAAATAATGGAAGGGATTTGCACCATCCGTCACCATGGAATAGGGAATGGCGGGATCGGTGACAAAGGCCATATTCTTTTTCAACGGACTTCCGTTCAGATGCCCCTCGCCGTCCACCATAAAATGAAGGCAGGGCATATCATCACAGTTTCGGTTGTTGACCGCCCTCCCCGCGGGCCAGCGATCCTCGCCCCAATCACAAATATGGAAGGAAGGCGTCGGATTCATGCGGCACAACAGGATGTCCCGACTGTAAACCGAAACGGGGGGCTCGTTGAAGCGGGGATCCCGCCCCTGAGAAATGATGGGAACCGAGAATCCCCGATCCTCCTCAAAGGTGGAAAAGTGGGTATACCAGTTGTTGTTTTCGGCCATAAAAATCACTCGTAAACAAAAGTATAAAACGCCTGACGCTTTTTGAGATTATTCCTCGTCCTTGATGACGATAAGCTCTTTGGCGTAGGGAAGATTGAGAACGAAATCCTCGCAGAAGGTGTGCCATTCGTCCAGCTTGTGGTTCTTGCGGGCGTGGTACATATTCACCAGATTTTCGTAATTCATGGTGACGGTGCGGGTCTGCTCATAGGATTCGGGGAGCATGGTGATCAGATCGTACCACAGAGCCTTGTCCTTGGTCTGCATGTATTCCAGACGCACCGATTCCAGATAATCAATGATCAACCCGAAGAATTTCGCCGATTCCAGGGTCAGGTGATCCACGGAAAAATCCTCGGCAGTGATGGGTTTGGCATGGATTTTATGCATGGTGGAGGTGGAGTTGGCCACAGTACCTACCTTGTAGGTATCGAATTCTTTCCACCAGTAGAGGGGGGCGGTGATGTCCACGGAAACCATAATCTGACGGATGAACTTGCGGTGATCGCTGCCCGCTTTCGCAAGACGGACGGCAAGGTTCAGATCGGCCTCGCCCAGAACATAATTCCCCTCTTCATCGTAATAACTGTCGGACTTGTCCCAGGAGGCAAGGGGATTGCGGGCCCCGCGCATGGCGTTTTCCAGATTCATGACAGACACATGTGCAAATCGGATCATAGTTCGTTACCTTCCTTTATTCTGTATAGTGTATGCTTATTTCCGTTTCTTCTTTTTCTTGGTGGAGAAGCCGAAGAGGCCGAGGGGTTTTCCAAGGGGATAATAGGCCCCGTGGGCATAGGCAAAGAGCCCCGCCTTTTCCATACAGAGCCGCCCTTCGGTGTTGAACAAGGCCTCGTCCGCATCCACCGAAAGAATCTCCGCCAAAAACATATCGTGGCTCCCCAAGGGGATCACGTGCTTTACCTTACACTCCAAGCAAAGGGGGGCTTCCTTCAGAAGAGGCGCCGCCACTTGGGTGGCAGGAATGGGCGTAAAGCCGCAGGTTTCGAATTTATCAATATCCCGCCCCGATTTCATGCCGCAGAGATCCAACTCCTTGACCAAGGTGGAGGGAAGCATGTTGATGACAAATTCCCCCGTCTTCTTGATAATGTCATAGGAATAACGCTCGGGTCGCAGGGAAATGTAGGTCATGGGGGGATGGGTACAGACAATGCCCGTCCAGCCCACCGTCACCAGATCGGCCCGCTCCCCGTCGGCACAGGAGACCAGCACCGCAGGCACGGGCGCCAGCTGAACGCTCCCTTTCATGGGGCGCTTATTCCCCGTCAACGCCTTGGTCGGAGCCCCGGGGACGGGCTTTTTCTTGAACTCAGACATTGAAACGGAAGAGAACCACGTCGCCGTCGTTCATCACGTATTCCTTGCCCTCAGAACGCACCAGACCCTTTTCCTTGGCGGCGGTGTAGGTGCCGCAGGCGGTCAGATCGGTGAAGGCCACCACTTCCGCACGGATGAAGCCCCGTTCGAAATCGGAGTGGATTTTCCCCGCGGCCTGAGGAGCTTTGGTGCCCCGCTTGATGGTCCATGCGCGGACCTCCTGAGGCCCTGCGGTGAGATAACTGATCAGCCCCAACAGACTGTAGGATTTCTTGATCAGACGGGCAAGACCGCTTTCGGACAGCCCCATGTCTTCCAAAAACATGGCCTTTTCTTCCTCTTCCAATTCGGAAATTTCCTCTTCCATGCGCGCGCAGATGGGCAGAACCTCCGAATGCTCCTTTTTCGCGAATTCGGACACGGCAAGATATTGGGGAGAGGTGAGATCAAAGGCGGAATCCGCCATGTTGGCCACGTAAATCACGGGCTTCATGGTCAGCAGATTGGCAGAGGACACCAACGCAGCCTCTTCCTCGGTCAGATCCATGGTGCGAGCGCAGTTACCGCCCTCCAGGACCTCCTTGACCCGCTTGAAGAGGGCCACCTCCACCAGCATTTTCTTGTCGCCCTTGGCTTCCTTCTCGGCACGCAGGATGCGCTTGTCCACCGCTTCCATGTCGGCGAAAATCAATTCCATGTTGATGGTCTCGATGTCCCGCAGGGGGTCCACGGAGCCGTCCACGTGAACGATATTGCCGTCCTCAAAGCAACGCACCACATGAAGAATGGCGTCCACCTCACGGATGTGAGCCAAAAATTTATTCCCAAGGCCTTCTCCCTTGCTTGCCCCCTTCACCAGACCCGCAATATCCACGAATTCGATGACGGCGGGGGTGTATTTGTCGGGATTGTACATTTCCGCCAGCACGTCCAGACGTTCGTCGGGCACCGCCACCACGCCCACGTTGGGCTCAATGGTGCAGAAGGGGTAATTTGCCGCCTCCGCCTTGGTGTTGGTGATGGCATTGAAGAGGGTGGACTTGCCCACGTTGGGCAGCCCTACGATACCTAATTTCATATTTTCATGTCCTTTCAAGACGTATATTGTACGAGCACACACGCTAACATTATAATTATAACACATCGCCCTCGGTTTTTCAATAGGGACGGGGATTTTTAGGGCGGTTGTTTCAGTTTTTTCAAAATTTGGAACAGAAAGGCTTTTCCGGAACATTCCCGAAACTCCTTGCCATTCACTGTCTTCTCTGTGCCAACGAACAAAAGGAAGGAGCCGTTTGGTTCGCACAAACGATCTCCCTTCTGCCGGTCCGATACCGCAGGAAAAACGGTTGAAAAACCCGTGGTTTCGGAGACTTTTTATAAAATCGGAGGAGGCGTTGCATCTGCGGAGCTGCTTTACATGCAAGAAAGGTGATTTTATCACAGAACTGCGTCAAAAACTGTGCTATAATAAAGCCACAAAGAAAAAAGGAGGACGTAACAATGTCTGCTATCAATATCAACAAAAACAATTTTCAAAATGAAGTATTAAATTCCGATAAGAAAGTCCTTCTGGACTTTTGGGCTCCCTGGTGCGGCCCCTGCCGAATGGTGGTCCCGATTGTGGAGGAAATCGCGGAGGAACGCCCCGACATCAAGGTCGGAAAGATCAACGTGGATGAAGAAGCGGAGCTGGCGAGTCAGTTCGGCATTATGAGCATCCCTACGCTGGTGGTAATTGAAAAGGGTAAAATCGTAAATCAGGCAATGGGAGCAAGACCGAAGGAAGCGATCCTCGGCATGTTGTAAGGAGATGTAAAAATGGGATTCTTTGATTTTTTAAGACAACCCGATGTAAATCAGGGCGTAAATGATTATAAAAATACTACAGGTGCCGTACTGCTTGACGTACGCACTCCACAAGAATATAGCGAAGGGCATATTCCTGAAAGTAAGAATATTCCGTTACAAACGCTTGACAAAGTAAGAACTGTCGTGGAAAATAAAGATAC
>JAGAOU010000087.1 GCA_017623595.1 Clostridia bacterium | reverse complement strand
GCGGGGATTGACCTGATCATGGAAGCAGAGGGCAACGGAGCTTTCCTCTGTCGGATGGGTCTCATCCGCATATTCCACGGAGGTCTCCGCATAGATCAACTCATAGGTATACACGGGATAAACCCGCCGCTCTCCGTATTTACGCAAAGAGACGCTGCGGGTTCCCTCCGCCAGAAGGAGAAGATCTTCCCCCTCCTTGACCGAAGCAAGAATCTCGGGGATGCGGTCGGCGGGGATGCCGAAGAGGGCAAACACCGATTCCATGGTCATATCCCGCGAAAATCCTTGAGGAAAAGGCAGATGCACCAAATCCGTCAGTGTCAGAAATTCGTTGTAAAAGGTCACAAGCCCCGTATGGGGGTCATTAAACTGGGCGATGTCATAATGCATTTGCAGACCGCCCCGTCCGTGACCGTTCCACTGATAACTGCCGCTATCACTGTAATAGGTGACTCCTTTGCCCAAATAGGGCTCTATGGGCTCCCCGTTCCACAGATAACTTCCGATGCGGGCGCGAAAATCCGCCTGCGGGACGGTGGTATGATACCCCTCGTCGGAGATATATTGGGAAAGAGTATCTGCCACGGCATAGGGGAAGGCGTCAAACAGAGGATCCAAAACCACCCGTTCTCCACCATCTGCCGAAGACGTCCCCGTATCGGAGATTTCCCCGTCCGTCTCTCCGCAGGCCGCAAAGGAAACAAGCAGAACCAAGCTCATCCAGAGCAAGAGAACTTTTTTCATACAGAAATCACCTCTTTTTGTGCTAAAACCGCATAAAACGGCGTTATTCTGCCTTCTAAGAATTCGTTTTAACCCAAAATGTCACCGTGGTAAGCTCAGAAGTTTCACCGGAAAAATAGAATGTTGCGCCGCGCTGAAATGACGGATGGACATCATCCACATACTCTCCTTCCGTTTCGCTGAAACTCACCCGAAAGGAAGTGACTGTTCCATCCTTCCCCTTCGAAACAGAGAAGGTCACCGTCCGTTCCCCCTCGGCGAAAAGACTGATTTTGTCAACCGCCTCGGAGGATGTCAACATTTCGGCAAGATCCTCCTCCCCAAAGTCAAATTCGGCAAGAAAATCTGTAACAGATGTCCCGATGGACATATTCAAAGGAAAGGGAAAATCATCGGGGGCACCCTCTCCCACCTCCAGGAAACTGTATCTGGAAGAACGCGTCGTCACGGGATCGTAGGCATATTGAGTCCGACCAAAAAAAAGAATTCCTTCTGCCTTCACTTGGATGGTTTTATCACCGCCGTGCATGCCATCGCCGTAGTCGTTGAGAGAAACATCCCACTCTTGTTCCTGTCCGTTCCACCGGTAGGCTCGCATCCGATCTTCCAGGTCCTTGTGTATTTCTTTCGTCGCAAATCCGTTGCTTTTGAGATAAGAAGATATTTCCTGCGCAGCATCCGCAGAACCTCCGTCAAACAGAGGCCCGTCCGTCTCCCCGCAGGCGCAGAGGGTCAGGGCAAGGGAAATCAACAACATCGCGGCAAGAAACCTTTTCATAAAAATCTCTCCTTAATTTAGTTCTCCGCCGCCCCATTCCACGAGGGTAAATCCCTTCCGTTCAAAGGGAAGAATTTTGGGGGCAGGCAGGTCTGCGGGAACGTCCGAAGCACGATAGGTCATAAAGATGCGCAGCACCGCATCGGGGACGGGAGAAACGGTGAGAGGTGCGATGGCCTCATAAGCCTCGGTCTGGAATGCGATGATGTTATAGGGATTTTTCGCCATGCGAGGCACCCAGTATTCCATGAAATCGGCGGCTTCTCCTGCGGTCAGCCCCATGCGAATCAGCACATCGGAGAAAAATGCTTCCACATCACTTCCCGCCACGCAATAGCCCACGTCCATGGGCATTTCCGCATCGTAGACGATCCCCTCCCAGAACAGATAGGGATAGGTCTGACCGTTCACCGTCAGCGTGCCGTCGGGAGAGGCGGTCACGCTCCAGCCATTCCCATACTCGGGAATGGTCCGAGTAAACTGCCCCTTGAAATCCACCCGCACAAAGACTTCCGTCTCAACTTGGGGATAAAGATAGATCACGGGCTTTTCGGGGGCCATCAGAACACTGATCTTCGTATCCGAAGGTAATTCGGTATAGGAAGAAATGCCGAAAGGACCGTTGGTGCGTTGCACCGCAGAGGAAGAATCAAAGGTGACAAATACCATGTCTCCTTTGCAAACCTTCTCCGAGGAGGGGATAAAATAATAGGTTCCTCGGTCGAGCAGAAAAAACCCGTCCTCGCTCACCGCATACACCGCACCGCTGATTTTGACTTCCGAATCGTTGATTTCAATATCCGTATCGGTGCTCTCGGAAACAACATCCGACGCAGAATCCGTGGAGGATGCGGCCTCATTCCCGCCGCAGGCGCAGAGGGTCAGGGCAAGGGAAAGCAGCAAAAATATCGAAAGAATTTTTTTCATAACGCACCCCCTTCGGTCATTGGTCGATGCTGTTGACAATTCCCGCAAAAATGGGAACATTACCCGTCCCCAGAATCATGAAGGCAAAGGGACGGTCGAGAATCACTTCCCGTTTCTCGGTGGGAGGCATGCCACTGCCGCACACAAGGTCTGCGGTCAGCCCCGCCGCTTTGATTCCCTTTTCATCCAGCTCCAACGCGGTTTTGTGAATCACTTTTTGCAGCGCCAAGGGGCCGTCCTCAGAACTGCCCATCGGGGAAAAGTCCCCGCCCTCAAAGGCCTTTTGCAGGCCGAGCGCCGTCAGAACATCCTTCAAATCGGTCTCGTATTCCATAGAAAACTTGGGCAACTCCACCGTGACCTGCGCTCTTTTGGGATTGTCAAGCCCTTTATTCAGTTCCGCAGAAGACATCTGCGCCAGCACCTCTTCGGGGGTTTTCCCTTCCTCTGGCAGAATCACCACCATGGAATACCCGTCCTGCAGAGACAGACCGGTACCTATGGCCTGTTGCCACTGATAAAAAACATAGTTGCTCGAGGACATCATAGTCACATCCTGACGGCTTCCGTCGGCGGCGGTAAAGATGCCGTCGGAGAGGGATTTCTCCGTACGCGGATACTCCCACACGGCTTCCAGCAAAAGAACATTGACCAGCAGCAACACCGTTTCTTCATCGAACCGATCCAGCAACGAGGGGATCATGCCGTCGGTGTTGGTATTGACCCAATCGTTCAAAAGATGCAGCGTTTCCTCGTTAAAGGGACGGGAAGCAATCTGAGCGCCGTATTTTGTGCGCAGGGTCTCGGAAAAGGTGTCGGTCAGGGTGACATTCCCCTCCTTGGAAAGCACGGCGTTTGCCATGTGCAAACGGGAGTTTTTGCGCTCCATGAGCTTCTGCACATAGCCCATCAGAAGGCCGTTCCACGCTTCCATCTCTCTCCCGTCGGCCAAAAAGGTTTTCATCTGCTCCAAGGTCTCCCCTTCCGCTCCGTTTGCCGCCATGGAGAGCGCAATATTCACCGACAAGGGAGATAAAAGCAGGTTTTCCCCCTCCTCGGCACAGGCGTTGAGCAACGCATGGGAAAAATCCATCATTCCGGGCAGGGAAGAAATGTCCCGATACCCCGACACCGTCCCCGCAGGCCCCAGAGTCTGGGCTCCGTTGTTGGAGGAATCGGCAGGGGTCTCCGTCTCCCCGCAGGCAACAAGGGAAAAGAGCAGCACCAAAATCATGCAAAGCGAAAGAACTTTTTTCATACAAAAACCTCCTCTTACTCTATATACACGAAAAAATTGGAGAAATGTGACAGGATTTTTCAAAAATTCACAAAAAAATCACAGTCGCCCCCTTCGTGTTTCTGTCCCTTATACGGATCGGGCGGAAAAATTCCTTACAAAAATGAACTTCGCATCAGCTTCCCCGATGGGCGGGAGCATGATTCGGATGAGAAATCACCACGGGAATATCGCTCATGAAGCGAATGGCAAAGGGGGCATTTTCGGGAACCGATCGGTGTTTGAGAGCATATTCGTTGAACCACAACGCATCCTTGTCCACCTCGTCACCCACCACGTTGACCCGCCGGGTGCGGGCGGCATGGGCAGGGAAACGGATATGGAGAATACGGCGCGTCTTGTCCTCGAAAAAGATCTCGCAATTGATCGTAGCGGTCAAGAAGGTGGTGTTCAGCACGTCAAAGCAAAAATCCTCGGCCTGTGCGGTATTGAGCCCCGTAAAAATCCAGCTTTTTGCACCGCAGGCCTCCAATCCCTCGGCGCACCGACGGGCAAGGGTCTGCTTTGCGTGGGCGGGAGGCGTGTAGGGCAGGGTCAAGGTACGCTCTGCCGAGCCCGCAATCAATTCCTCAACCCCACAGTTCAGCATCAGATGACGGGTTCCTTCCCGATGGATACAAAAGGCGGTATAGGCGTTGTAATCCGACACGGGAAGCAGGCATACCGAAGGAGCAATCAAATCGTATCCCTCCACCTCGGCCTCAAAAGCACCGCTCTGAAATCCGTGATGGGGCACCTGCAGAATATCCGCCTTCAGATAGGTGCCGTACCGTTGGGGGAGTCGGGCGATACTGAAAGCACTGTCCGCCGTCCAGAGAATCACCTGTCCCCCCAATTCCATGCGGAGGACCAAAGAGGTGGCATTGACGTTTGTCGTATCCCCCACCACATCGTCGAAGGAAGAAAGCACCTCACAAAGGGCATCACCGATCCGATACCGTTGCCCCGTATGGGCCGTATAAACGGCGGCACCGCAACGGGCGATGCAATCCCACATCCGCGGGAGATTGAAAACCTCGTCGCTTTGGGGGACACGGGGGTCAACGTAGGTAAAATCCTTCGCAAAGGCAGGATCGTCAGCCTCGGGGAAATTCAAAAGCACCTTTTCTACCGTAACACGGTCGGCATAACGTTCCATAAATCCGATAAAGCATTGATAGTGATCCCGATGGGGATGGGTCAGAATCCATGCGGCAACGACGGGCTTTTGCCCTTCAGAGCCTCGCACGAGGCACCGATAAAGCCGCTCCGCGTCGGGGGCGAAATTCCAACCGCCGTCCAGGAGAATAAACCGTCCGTCGGGCAGGCGAATGGCATAGGAAAGCCCGAAATCCTCCAGAGGAATCTGGGTGATTTGGGCAGAACACTCCCCCTCCCCCCGTCGGTCGGAATAGGAAAAATAGGCACAGTCCTCCTCCACGACAGCGCGCAAATCTCCCGTGGCGGGGAAATAATTCAAAAACACCCCCGTGCCCTCCTTTTTCAGGGCGGCAAAGCGACGGTGGGCGTCCGCATACGCCTCAACCGCCGTAAAACCCTCGGAGGTCAGAGATGCAAGGCATTCCTCAAAGGCATCCTCTCCGCCGTGGGGCGCAACATAGACCCGATTGGTTCGGTTTTCAATTCGAAGTGAACATCCGTTTAATGCAGAAATTGACATCATAAAAATCCCTCCACAACAAAACCGTTTCTTAAAAAACAATCTTTTATAAAAAAGGCCGTGTCATTATCCCGTTTTTTTCAAACTTCCTCTTGACATTTTTTCACTTTTCCGTTATAATCAAAGTATCAACACACGAAAGGATTTCAGCCATGCCTATCCGAGAATCCTCCTTCCGCATCGGTGCGGGAAGATACGTACAAGAAGAAGGCTTACTCGCCCGTGCGGGGCAGGAGTTATCCCGTTTCGGACGCCATCCCCTCCTCATCGGAGATGACACGTCCCTCTCCATTACCCGTCCGATTTTGGAAAAAAGTCTGCAAACGGCGGGGTTGCAATATCGGTTTGTCACCCACAACGGCACCTGCAACGACAATGCCGCAAAGCGTATTGCCGAAAAAAAGGAAGCGGCGGGTCATGATATGATTGTGGGCGTCGGAGGGGGCGTAATCATGGACTTTGCCAAGGTCTGCGCTCATTTTGCCCAATGCCCCGTCATCAACATTCCCACATCCTCGGCCACCTGTGCCGCCTTTACCCCCTTAAGCGTCCGTTACACGGAGGAGGGAAAAACCGTTGGCACCATGCACTTTGAACGGGAGGTGGACGGCGTTCTTGCCGATACCGCAATCCTTTCAAAGCAACCGCCCCGTCTGCTGCTGGCAGGGGTCTTTGATGCCTTGGCGAAATTCATCGAAATCAAGCAGCGATTTTCCCCCACCGCCCCTGAGGAGACCTATCCCATGGGGCTGGATTACGCCTATGTACTGGCAAAGCACAGCTACCAATCCCTGCAAAAGAACATCGCCGCCGTCATGGAGGAGAGTCCCTGTGATCACCCCTCCGAGGGGATGGAGCGGGTGTTTTTCACCACCATCGCCGTCACGGGGGTCATCAGCGGCGTTGCGCGAGGCTCCAATCAATGCGCCCTTGCCCACAAATTTTACGAAACCACCCGACTTCTCTATCCCGAATCCGCCCGTCCTTATCTCCACGGGGAGATCGTGGGGGTGGGGCTTCTTCTGCAGAATCATTTTAACGGAGAAGCGGAGAACAACAAGATTCTCACCGATCTGATGAAGAAATACGGCCTTGCAAGCAGTATCCTCCCCTTGGGAATCCCCCCGACAGAGGACTCCTTGCGGGAATACGAAGCCCATCTGCAGGCAAGCAGTGCCATCGACGAGACCAACGAAGCGGAATGTCGCCGCCTGCAAGAATCCCTGCGGTATCTCTGGTCTCTGCGCTGAGAAAGGAAATCCGTCATGAACGAAGAAATCATTCAAAAAATTTTGGAAGAAAAAATCATTATCATCGTCCGCGGTCTGGAGGGAGAACCTCTGATGCAGCTGGCGGAGGCGTTGTATAAAGGGGGCATCCGCTTCCTGGAGATCACCTATGCCGCCGACAAGGAAGAGACCGACGAGGCGGTTGCCCAAACAATCCGCACCTTGAGCGAGCGCATGGACGGGAGAATGTACATCGGTGCGGGCACGGTCATCCGCAAGAATCAGGTGGACCTGACCAAGGCGGCGGGCGGAAAATTCATCATCTCCCCCGATGCCGACCCCGAAATCATCGCCTACACCAAGCAATGCGGTCTTGTTTCCATTCCCGGAGCCCTCACCCCCGGAGAAATCACCGCCGCCCACCGTGCGGGAGCGGATTTTGTCAAGCTCTTCCCCGCAAATCTCCACGGTCCTTCCTATGTGAAAACCATCAAAGCCCCCCTGTCCCACATCCGTCTTCTGGCGGTGGGAAGCGTGGACGAAACCACTATGGAGGCCTACGCGGAGGCAGGCGCCTGCGGATTCGGCATCGGGACAAAATTCGGCGATCCCAATCTGCTGAAAAACCGTGATTTCGCCGCTATAACAGAGGTAGCCAAGGGCTACGTTGCCATAGCAAAATCCAAGAATGGAGCAAAAGCATGAAACTGATTCTGATCGCAGGCATGCCCGCATCGGGCAAAAGCACCGTGGCGCAAAAGCTGAGCCGTCGCTTTGGGATTCCCGTGCTGGAAAAGGATGCAATCAAGGAGGAGCTCTTCGACACCCTCGGCTTTTCCGATTACAGTCAAAAGCGAGCCCTTGATGTGGCCGCCACCGCCGTGCTTCTGCGCATGGCGGACAGCCTGCTGGCGGGAGGAACTTCCTTTATTTTGGTCAACAATTTCCGCGCCGACGCCGCCGACGAGGTGAAGGGACTGCTGAACAAATACGATGTTCGTTGCGTCACCGTGTTTTTCCGCGGAGACGGGGATGTGTTTTACAAACGCTATGCGAAGCGGGACCAAAACAAAGCCCGCCACATGGGACATGCGCTGCAGACCCACTATCCGCCGCGGGAGGGGGACCCCACAACCTACACCATGACCCGAAAGGAATTTGCGGAGAAATTCGAGGATTTGGGCATGGACCGGTTCGATGCGGGCACGCCCCGAATCGAAATCGACGCCACCTATCCCGAAACCATCGACCTCGACGCTTTGGCGGCAGAAATCGAAGAAAAAACCGCACAATAAAACAACATTGAAAACAAACCCTTCCGTCACCTTCCGTGGCGGGAGGGATCTTTTTCTCAACTCAGAACCGAGGCTTGGGATATGCGGCCTTGTCCGACAGAACCAGTTCCAAAATCTCCTCAAAGCTCATCCACTCCACCCGATGAGAAAGGTGCAGTTGAATCCGCTGCCCCACCTCATCCAGAATACGGAGGCCCGTCCCAAGCCCGTTGGACATCAAACTCTGCCAATGGGCAATCAGAATGGGGTAACTTCCCGAATTCAGCACGTCGAGAATCTCCCCCTTCGTGCCGTCGGCGGTAATCAGAATATCTGCCATCTCGGACACGTATTCCGCATCGGTGCGGGGCGTGTCGATGGTAGGCCAAAGGCGATCCCGCAGGGTAGCGGGGATGGCCACAAGGGTGCGCCCCTCTTCCTCCAAAGCCACCCAGGGCTTGGCGTTGGGGCGATCCCGCAAGGCACGCAGGAAGAACCATGCGCCGTCGCTGTTGCTCACACGGGACACCGCCGCGGAAATGGCCGCCTCGTATTCTTCCTCCACTTCAATGCCGAAATCCCAAGGAGAAGTCACTCCCACGGAAGGGATTCCCACCTCTTTCAGAAGGGAAAGCGCCTTTTCGATGTAAGGCGTCAGGGTGGTGCGGTCTTGGGTGCTTGCCCAGTCCCGTTCGTTCATGGGAAGGGCCTCCCCCGTAGCAAGATCCACCGCCTTATGATGGGTCAGCATTTCGGGCCCCACGGAAAAGGCGGGCATGAGACGGGTTTTGACCCCCTCCAGCCAAGCCTTCAACTCCGCATCCGCCACGCCGTCCAACCCGTGAACAATATCACCCTTGTTGCCCGGCATGGGCACCACGCTGAATTTACCCTTCAAGCCCCGTTTCTCTGCAATATCGCAAAAACGGAAAAACAAATCATTGGAATAGGTGGGCACCAAAGGACGACCGTCCCGTGTTTCGGTGATGCCCGCATGCTCATAATACACCGAAATGATCGGTGCGGGATCATCAATAATCAAACTGATGGGAACCTTTTTCATACCGAAAAACTCCTTTTCCCGATTTTTTTCCATTGTACCACAGATTTTTCCCCTTGTCAAGGGCGAACCGCAAAAAAAAGAAAGTCTCCCTCTGCGATTGCAAAGGGAGACCTTTTTATGGGGTGGTTATTCTACAATTTCAATGGCGTTTTCGAAGAATTGGTAGTAATCTTCAAAGGTGAGAAGGATGTGATATTTTCCCAAGGGCGCATCTTCGGGAACGGTATAAATTGCGCCCGACATGTAGGTTTCTCCGGGTTGGATTCCGTTTATAATATCTGTATTTGACGAAAACATCCCGCTTAAAGAAAACTTGTTTCCCGGTTCCCCACAGTAGATTTCAATGTGTGGTCCACAGGAAGATGTTCCACTATAGGGAAAAACTTCGCCGCTTATGTTCTCAAGCGCTGTGTCCACACTGTAGGTTTCACCCCGTTTCCACTGCGTTTTTTCTGTCTGATACGAAAACTTAAACACAGAAGATTTGGTAACATCTTCCATTGTACCGAAATAATACGTGGAAGAACTGCTATCCGTATCTCCTTGCACATCTTCTCCGCTCGATTCTCCGCATGCGACAAAAGAGAAGAGGAGGACACCAAACAGCAGAAAAGATAAAATTCGTTTGAACATACATGTACCTCCTTTGTAATCGTTATTCTACAATTTCAATGGCATTTTCGAAGATTTTACAGTGCTTCTGGAATAAAAGAATCAAATGGTACTTACCCAAGGGAGCATCTTCCAAAACATCCATACAATGTACCACTGACGAAGAAAATCCGGTAGAAAGTTCGCTCAGAACATCTGTTGTCGCATCGATCTCTCCTATCCGATAAATTTCAAAGCTTTTTTCATTCAGAACAACACTTCCGTCCTCATTTTGATAAACGATGATATCTGGCATTACTGAGGAATAGGAAGGGCCGTCATAAGGAAGAGAAGATTCTCCTACATATTCCATATCGCAACGAAACGAAATTTCTTCTCCTCGTTTCCACACAGTTTTTTCTGCATTGTAAGAGAATTCAAAAAGACCGGTTTCCTGCAG
>JAGAOU010000086.1 GCA_017623595.1 Clostridia bacterium | reverse complement strand
TTAAGGAAACTCCTTATTACGACGGAGACCGTGCCAAGGTTAAGTGCTACGGTGCAGACAGCGTTCCCGAAGGCGTTGCCATCATGAGACTGGAAAACGTTGGCGTTTCCATCACCGGTAACTCCACCAACCCCACCCGCTTCCAGCATCCCGTTGCAGGCACCTACAAGAAATGGTGCAACGAAAACGGCGTGAAGTACTTCTCCGTCGCTTCCGGCGGTGGTACCGGCCGTACCCTGCATCCCGATAACATGGCCGCCGGCCCCGCTTCTTACGGCATGACCGACACCATGGGCCGTATGCACGGTGACGCTCAGTTCGCAGGCTCTTCCTCCGTCCCCGCCCACGTAGAAATGATGGGTCTGATCGGCATGGGCAACAACCCCATGGTCGGTGCAACCGTCGCCGTGGCCGTGGCCGTGGAAGAAGCTCAGAAGTAATTCTTGGAATTCCAAGGTTTTCTTGAGTCCCCTGAACTGCTGTAAAACCCCGATTGCTTAAAATCAGTCAAAAAACAGTTGGACACATCATTTTGAGGCTTTCGCCCGTGATGTGTCCAATATTTTTTTTATTTTTAAGGAGGATTTCAAGGTGAAAAAGATCAGAATGGTGAGAGGAACATTGTTCACTTTCGAGGAAGGTTGCAACAAGTATTTGGAAAATTGCAGACAGAGGAATTTAAGAGAAGGAACTATCAATCATTATAGGCAGAGCTACGTGCAGTTCTATAAGTTCTTCGACCCGAAGATGCCTATCGTGGATATTGACGAGCTGGCCTATAAGGACTACGTACTACATTTGAAATCGACTTTGGATAAGACTTTTGTTCAAAAAAGTTTTATCCGATTTAAATATGGTTTTAATGTTAAAAAATAACTTCAATGTTGACTTTTCCATACGCCAATGGTATAATAATTGCAGTACTTTGATAAAAGCGAGGTAATGTTATGAGCAATCCTCTTCTTGATAAGGTTTTAACTGAATATGACCTTAATTTTGAAAGATACTGGAAAACGGTATTTACAGAGTACCGCGATGTAAAATATAATAATTCAATGTGGCTCGCAGGTCCATCGTCGTATGTGTTTTCACTCTCGAACCGAAGATTTGCTGTCGATCTGATAATCAGGCGCAAGAGCGATCTTGATCGGATTAGCGAGACTTTGCTTGAAGATTTATCCGACATCTCTTTTATTCTTATAACTCATCAGCATGACGATCACTTCTGCCTGCATCTTATGAGAGCGCTTAAGGATGCTCCTATTCGTTGGTATATTCCTGAGGGGGTTAGAGGAGATCTTATTGCGATGTCCGAGTTAAATCCGGAAAATATCACCTACGTTCGCGCAGGGGAGGTTATACACGAGGGAGAGATTTCAATCCGTGTATTTAATACACCGCATCTTACAAAGGAAAAGGAGGAGCAGGGAGAGCTATTTACCGAGGTTGGATACGAGATAATCTCGCCGTGTGCAAATATTCTTATACCTGCAGACGTAAGAGATTACGAGTATAACAGATATCCGAAATTTGATAATATAGACCTATGCATATCGCATTTATGGGCTGGCGCCAATGCGCTCGATCCCGCAAAATATTCGGGTTTGCTTGATGATTTTGCAAGCTTTTCAGCAAAGTTTGGAGCGAGGCGATATTTTATCTGCCATCTCTATGAGATAGGCCGGGGTGATATATTTATGTGGCACGACGGACACGCTGATATAGTGAAAGCTCGTCTTGGAGAGCTGCTGCCGAGCTCGGAGGTTATCGTTCCGAGACTTGGAAATAGATATTCTTTGTGTGTGGAGGAGGGATAATATGAGGGTTCGTTTCGGAATATGCGCCGATCTTCATTCGGATTACATACACGATAGCTACGAGCGTTTTAGTGAGTTTATTGATGCGTCCGTCGCTTCGAAATGTGACTTTATGATATTTCTCGGAGATTCCATAACTCCCGGTGAGTCTAATCAGGAAGACAAAGATAAAATGCGTAGCGCAATTGCCTCATCTGTTATTCCTATATATTACGCTCTCGGAAATCACGATATGGATGAGAATAGAAAATGCGACGTTCTTGATTATCTGGACATTCCCAGATCCTACTATTCATTTGATTGCGGAGGTGTGCATTTTGTGGTTCTCGATACCTGCTATTTTTTGAGCTCTGATAGGTATGAAAACTATGAATTAGGTAATTACAAAAGGGCGGAAAATAAGAATATTGCCGTTCTGCCCGATGAAGTTTTGTCTTGGCTTGCGAAAGATCTGGCATCTGCCGACTACCCATCGGTTATTTTTTCACACCACAGTCTTATCGAGAGCCGAACCGGTATAGGCAACACAGAAGCACTCCGTTCTGTCATAAACAATGCCTCTCGAGGTGTTATACTTTGCGCCTGCGGACACGAGCACGTAGACAGGCTTGAGGAGTATCTCGGAGTTTATTATTGGTGTGTCAACTCTATGAGCTATTATTGGGCGGGAAGTAAATATTCTCATGATACGTATGGCGATGACATAGAGTTGAATCATCCTAAATTGCGTAATGTTTTTCCTTACCGTGATTCACTTTTTGCAATAGTAGAAATAGCGGATGATATTATAACGATTAAAGGACGAGATTCGGAGATAGTAGGGAATTCACCCGAGAGTATGGATTTTAAGAAGGTGGGACTTCTTGATCCCATTACAGCTTCAATCAGAAGCAGAGTTTTGAAGATATAATATAGGAGGTAAAAATGAAGGAATATAGATTATGACTGGGAAACACCGTCCATTTCTGTTCTCGCAACTTTTTGGAGAATTTGAAGAAAGCTCGAGAGCTGAACTTTGACACCATCTTTCAATTGGTACAAGGTAGGATGTTTCGGATCTTGATGATGAAAAAAGATGCGAGGCGGTAAAAAAGATTTCTGATATATTCGAGAAAACCTCCGTCTTAAACCCTTATTGTTACATAATACATCCCAGCTTTGAGCCTATTGCCGATGATGAGCGACATGCGAAGATCGAATCACTGAAACGGTCTATACGTACACTCTCTGAAAAGACAGACAGGATCATTGCACTTGAAACCATACCGCGCACTTGCCTTATGAATACCTCGCGTGAGGCGATAGATATTATAGATGATCTCGATCTTCCAAACGTAAAGATTTGTATTGACGTGAATCATTTTCTCTATGAAAGAAGCGAGGATGCCGCTAAGGCTCTCGGTACTCGCATAGCCACCACCCATATATCCGACCATGATTACGTAAACGAGAGACATTGGATACCGAAGCGTGGTAAGATTGATTGGATGAGGCTTATTTCCACATTTGAGAGTGTAGGCTACACGGGAGTTTTTAATTACGAGGTTGAAGCTTCCTTTGAGGATATAAAGAAGAATTACGAGGAGCTTTTCGAGGAATATAACAGTAACCGGTAATAATCTTTGCCGAGCTGAAACGTTCGATTTTGAACGCCCACTTTTAGGTAGGGGGCGCATTAGCTTTTGGGCTGGAGGTATTGATAAGTTATCTGACCAATATTCAGAACAGCATCATCTTTTAAAAATAATAATTAGACCGCGGCATGAACGACACTATTGGTCGTATGCACGGCGACGCTCAGTTCGCAGGCTCTTCCTCCGTTCCCGCCCACGTAGAAATGATGGGTCTGATCGGAATGGGCAACAACCCCATGGTCGGTGCAACCGTCGCCGTCGCCGTGGCCGTGGAAAAAGCGCAGAAGTAATTCTTGGAATTCCAAGGTTTTCTTGAGTCCCCTGAACTGCTGTAAAACCCCGATTGCTTAAAATCAGTCAAAAAACAGTTGGACACATCATTTTGAGGCTTTCGCCCCGTGATGTGTCCAATATTTTTATCCACAATCGGAAGGATTTTTACCGTGAAAAAGCTCAAAACGTCGTCCGCCCCAATAACCTTTAAAGAGGGTTGTGACCTCTATTTACAGAACTGTCGTCAACGGAATTTACGGGAAGGAACGGTGAATCACTACCGTCAGAGATCTCAGAAAAGAGCCCGAAGCGCTTTTACCGTTTCCTCCGGAGGAACGTTGAATTTTGCGGGCGTGATCCCAAGGGCCTCGTATTTGTGTTCCCCCATGGCGTGATAGGGCAGCAGCTCGATCCTTTCGGGGCGGCCGTGGATATCGAAAAGCCGACGGATTCCGGCCATCTCCCCTTCCGAATCGTTGACGGAAGGAATCACAGGGATGCGCACCCACACCCTCTGCCCGGAGGACAGAAGCCGCGCCAGATTCTCCAGGATCAATTCGTTGCCCACGCCCGTATATTTCCGGTGCTTTTCACTGTCAATGCATTTGACGTCATAAAGGATCAGATCGGTGTGGGGCAAGATCCGCTCGAACCGTTCGTAGGGGACCTGCCCCGCAGTATCTACGGCGGTGTGGATGCCGTTGTTTTTGCACTCCCGGAGGAGCTCTTCCAGAAAGTCGATCTGAAGCATACATTCCCCGCCCGAGAAGGTCACACCGCCGCCCGAGTGATCGTAAAAGGCTTTGTCTTTCAGGATTTCTCTCATAACCTCGTCGACGGTATATTCCTTTCCGCAGATCTCCCTTGCGTCATGAGGACAATAAAGCGTACATTTGCCGCAAAGCTCGCACGATTCCAAATGATTCGGGCATTTTTCTTTGCATTTGCCACAACCCGTGCACTTGTTTTTGTAAAACATCATTTGGGGCTTCGGGGATTGACTTTCGGGATTGTGGCACCAAGCGCAACGCAGATTGCAGCCTTTAAAAAAGACGGTCGTGCGGATTCCCGGGCCGTCAACGTAGGAACTACGCTCGACATTAAATAATATCCCGGTCATTTCTGCTCCGTTCTTGCAATAATATCGTCCTGAATGGCCTCGTTGAGCTTCACGAAATAATCGGAAAATCCGGAGACACGGACGCGCAGATGCTTGTAATCGTCGGGCGTTTCTTTTGCACAGATCAGATCCTTCTTCGATACGTAGGTAAGCTGGAAGTGTACTCCGCCCTTTTCAAAATAGGTCCGGAACAGATCCACGGTTTTCTCAAAATTGGCATCGTCTTTGATCAACGCCTCGTCCAACGTGACGTTTGTGACGGTTGAGCCGCAACGGATGCCGTGTCTGTCGGCGGCTGCAATGGAGTTGAGCAGTGCCGTGAGCCCCTCCCTGTCATAGCCTCCGCTTTGACCGAAGCCGAATTTCAGCATTTCTCCTGAGCATCTTCCGTCCGGGGTGGCCTTCGTACACTCTCCGAACCACTTGTGGTGCGGATTGTATCCGATCAGATCCCCCAAAAGAATAGGATAGCCGAAGATATTTTTCTTCCCCAAAAGATGCGCGTAAAGGCTATCGAAAAATCTTCTTGCGATGGCGTTGGAGCGTTCGGTATCGTTGCCGAAGAAATCCCCCCGCTTCCTGATGAGGGTCTGCAGGTCTTCATAACCGACCCAGTTATTCCGCACCGCGGCGATCAGCTCCTCCATAGAGAGAATCTTTTCGCCGTAGACAAACTGATCGGTGACGATCAGCGAGTCGATGACGTTGGTCATGCCGCAAGCCATCGGAGAACAGACCA
Source organism: Clostridia bacterium (assembly GCA_017623595.1). GTDB lineage: Bacteria > Bacillota > Clostridia > Oscillospirales > UBA644 > RGIG995. Next base: position 35,488 of record JAGAOU010000086.1, on the reverse strand, counting down.
CCACGTCTCCCGCGCCGCGGGTGGGACTTTTTGCCTTTTCGATGCATCCGTTGAAAAACAGCGCCGAGACGTAGCTCACGTCCCGGGCTCTTACCGCATTGCACCGGTTGTCGAATTCGACGTGCTTATCAATATCCGCAAAAAGCTCCCGCATACAGATCCCGTAAAATTCGTCAAAGCTTCCGCAGCCTTTGATCTCCTCCCCGAATTCGTGAAACGTTCGTTCCACGGATCTGAGCAGGTTCATCTTTGAAGTTGCGCCGACGATCCCGCCGGGGAAGGCAGGCTCATTGCAACCGACGGTGGTGTAGTTTACGGCATCCTCGTATTTGAAACCGCATATTTCGGTATATGCCCGAATCCGTTTTTCGTCGTTCTGGAAGGCGATGCGCTTGTTTTTATCGTTCCGCTCCAGATCCATGGCAAAGCGAAGCGCTTCCTTCGGTTGGGTCTTTGTCCAGCGCAGGGTTATCTGGGGGATGTAGGTGGGAAGGTCGGTAAGCGCCTCCAGGATCAGAGCGGAAAGATCGTTGTAGGCATCGCGTCCGTCGGGAAGATATCCGCCGATGCAGAAATGGGATTCAGCGCCCCGGGTGAAATTGCAGGACGTGACCGGCGTTGCCGCCTGGAGCATAAGAAACAGCTCCTGCAAATACTCCTTTGCCTCGTCCCGGGTCATCCGGCCGGCCGCCAGATCATCAAAGTAAAACCGGGAAAGATAGCGATCCAGGGTACCCAGACTGTCAAGGGAGCAGGAAAAGCAGATATAGATGGTCAGGCAGGCCTCGTAGAAGCTCCTCGGAGCATTTTTCGGCGTCTGCGCGACCGTTTCCGCCAGTCGCATCAGATTTCTGCGGGATTCGGGATCCCCGACCCCCTCGGCAAACGCCCGCACCCGGCAGGAGCATTTGTCACACCAGGCGATCAGCGTCTCTGCGATCCGCCTCAGCCCGAACAGATATTCTCTTTCCTCGGGGGCAGTATGGACGGCAAGGGAACGGTCGATATCGCCGATGATGCCGCTGATCCCGACCTCAAGAACCCTTCGGTAGTCCACCGTGGCATGCTGCCATTCCAGGGTGGAAAGACCGTCCACCGGCTTCAGATAGAACTCCCGCATAAGCGCTTCGGTGTGCCGGTGTCCCGAGCGGCTGAATGCGGTGCCGACCACCGAGGAGTTAAAGCGGAAAAAGCCCGTCATTGTTTGATGCTCGGTGATCATCGGCTCCTGATGAAGAACGTATTCACAGATGCGTTTTACGTCCCGCTCGCATTCGGACAGAAAAATATCCTGTCTGTCAAATGCGGTCTCTTTTGCGTTTACGAACATTTTCCCCGCAAGCGTAAGCTTTGTCAGCGTTTCGATCCGTTCCGTCATATCCCGTCTCCCGTATCAATCGTTATTTACCTATTTACCATTTTACTATAACACAGATCTCCGCCGGATGCAATGCAGAGAAGAAGACAATTTGTATTTTTTCGGACAAAAATTACATTCGATTGACAAGATTTCTTTTTTGTGCTATAATAAAAATTCAAAAAGGAGGGAGAGCTTTTGGAAAAGGAATTTGTAATTACAGAGATAACGAGGGTCATTATGGTGGGAAAAGAGGACTTTTCCCACCCGAAGAACTCTTTTGGACGGAGCCTGCAGCAGAACGAGCTGATTTTTCACTTTTCGGGACGCACCACCGTCTTTTTTGACGATCAGATCCTGGAGACAACGCCGAATTCCATTCGCTTTTTGCCTCGGGGAGAGGCCCTCCGTTATGACGTGCTCCGTCACGAGGCAGGGGAATGCATCGACGTTTTCTTCCGCACGGACCGTCCGGTCGCGCCCCGAGCATTCGTTGTGAGCGCATCGCAAAACGAGAAGATCGGGTTGCTGTTCCGGAGGCTGTTCTCGACGTGGGTGAGCAAGACGGAGGGATATTATTTTGAATCGATCTCCCTGCTCTACCGGATCCTTGCGGAAATGCAAAAAAGCACCTCTTCCGGGCATTACCGGCAAAAGATCGCACCCGCAATAGAGATCATACACAACGAATTTCTGATGTCCGATCTTTCGGTCGGAATGCTTGGGAAGGCCTGCGGCATGGGAGAATCCTATTTCCAAAAGCTGTTTAAGAAAATTTACGGCATCTCCCCGAAAAAATATATTATCCAGCTGAAGATCAACCATGCCTGCGAGCTGCTTTGTCTGGGAGCGTATCCCGTGTCGCAGATCGCCGAGCTTTGCAATTTTTCGGACGTTTATTTTTTCAGCAGACAGTTCAAAGAGTACGTGGGCGTTCCCCCGACACAGTTTGCAAAGAACTCCGGTCCTTTACTGCCGCAGAAGGCGCAATCAAAATCGCACTGAACGCCAATAAGGTCCGCGTAAAGCCCCTCCGCGTTATTCTGAACGGTTTGGGCAAGGATGCCGCCTTCATCATCTCCCGCATCAACGGCTTCACCTACGTGCAGACCGAGTTTGATCCCTACACCGAAACCGTCAAGGTTATTAAGGAAACTCCTTATTACGACGGAGACCGTGCCAAGGTTAAGTGCTACGGTGCAGACAGCGTTCCCGAAGGCGTTGCGGTAGAAGAGGCTCAGAAGTAATTTTTCTTCCCAAAAAAAATCAAAGTGCATCGCAGAAATGCGGTGCACTTTTTTGTAGCAAAATCTCCGTTTTTATCTTAAAATTGCTGAAACACCGTTGTACAGAGCCACAAAAGAGAAGGAACAAGTCTATAGAGGGAGATTGATCAAAAGAATGGAAACAGTTCCGAGGGTAAGAACTGCAACGTGTCTTGCGGAGAGTTTTTCCCGAAAGACGAGAACGCCCAGAACCGTGGAGAGAAGAATCGTCCCCACGTTCAGTCCGGGAAAGAAGACGGTACTGTCCATCCGCCCCGCCAGAAACGTATTCAGCAGATTGCATAGGGCGAAGCAGGCTCCGACACCGGCGGAAGCCATACCAAAAGTCGGAACTGCCCTTTTGTGGGATTTTTTTCCGATTCCGCAGAATAGGGAGAGCATCGCCGCCGCCGCGAAGGCAATACAGACGAAGGTCGTCCGCTGTTGGGGATAGGGAGAAGACTGCTGAACCTTCTGTAGGATTCCAAGACCGCCGGAGCAGAGCATCGCGATGATAAGGGGAAGAGTGGATCCGAGACCTTCGGTTGCGTTCCGATTTTGCTTTTTCCCCGACAGAATCAGAGCGGGAAAAACAGCAACGATCCCAAAAACCTTCCAAAGGGTTACGGTTTCATTCCAGAATACCATTCCCGACAGGGTTGGCAGAATAAATCCCAGGGAGTATACCGTAGCACAGACGGCCGTATTCCCCCCTCCCAGAGCAACGGTATAACACCATTGGGCGCCCACCAGCAAAAGTCCGTACAAAAGGGCATAAAGAACGGTCAGAAGAGACGGAATTTCTCCGACTGTGAGAGCGGGAAGCAACAGTACGGCAGCGCCTGTCCCGAAGGTCCCGGCCTGGAGCTGAAAAAATCCGACTGTACCAAAGGATTCCGAGGAGATTTTTTTGGACAGAAGATTGCGACCTGCGGACAGAGCGATGCTCAGAGCCAGAAGGATTCCGTTCACAGTTCACCCCGAATAATTTCGGCCATTCTTTCGCTGAGGATTTTTCGGTTGTCATCGTCCACCAGGCTGAATCGGTTTCCGTCGTTGGGGGTGGAGAGATAATTCCACACGCTGTAAGGAATATCGTTTTCCATCAGAATAGCAATGACATCCCGCATCCAGTTTTCCCGCCATTCGATTTTTGCGTGGCGGATGGTTCCGAATTCTCCGCACCATAAGATCTTATCCGGATGTGTTTTTACGAAATCTGCGGCAGGGGTCAGATATTTGCGCATATAGTCTACGTCAATACGCTCCACCCCCTTGTAAGGATCATACAGACCGTTGATGCGGCGGTATTCCCGATAGCGTTCCACATCATCGCAGGGATAGGGCATTTCCCGATTATAATACAGATTCGTTTCATTGAGGACTCCTCTTTGGTGGGTGAATTCCTGGGGCTGATACACGTGGAAGGTATAGATGATGTTTTCATCGTCGAACACCTTTAGCCCAGGCAACGCCTCGGGGGAATTGTAATAATTCCCTCCCAGAATGATGACCCGACGGGGGTTTTTGGCTCGGATGGCCTGAACCGTTTTTTCCGCGAGAGCGTTCCATTCCTCGGTAGAGGCATTGACCACCTCGTTGAGTAATTCAAAAAAAACTTCCCCATCTTCAGAAAACTCGTCTTCCAATTTTGTCCAAAGGGCAATAAAGCGGTTTTGTAGCTCTTCATCCTGCATCAGACCCTTTTCTTCGAGGATGTCGCAATAATTGCCCAGGGCCTTGTGCATATTCAGCACGGGACGAAGTCCGCTGCCTTTGCACCAATTCACGAAGGAATGCAGGATCGCAAGGATCTCTTTTCGGTAAACATAGGGAGATTCTTCCACGACAATTTGGTCAAATCCGAGACGGATATGATCCATGCCCAGGGATGCGATGTACTTTACGTCTTCCTCGGTAATATAGTGTTCAAAGTGTTCCATATCCCCCACGGTGACGGTCAGGCGTTTTTCGGGCGGGAGAACGTGGAAGCGCTTGTAATTGGTGAGCCATCCTCCGATGCCCATCCCCCGGGAGAAGCGATCGATTTTTTTCATGAAGTCAAAGCTCCTTTCGACGGTTTTTCTTTTATTATACTCTGTTTCCTTCGGGTGATGATAGAAAAATTCATAGAACTACTTGTATAAAAGATAGATTTGTGCTATAATAGGGAGGAAAGAGGTGAGTTTATGGATTTTTTTATCAACCGTACACCGGATGGGCTGAAGGAATATCCTTTGCATCATCACGGGCATTACGAGATTATGCTTTATCTGGAGGGGGAAGGGGTCCTTCGCACCGACCGAGAGGAAATCCCCTTTCGGCCGGGAACGGTGATTATCGTCCCCCCGGGAATGGAGCACGGATCGGCCTGTCGGCAAGGATTTAAGAACATTTCTTTGGGCGGCCCCTTTGGCCATCTGTTATTTTTCGATAAAATAACGGTGCTTTCGGACAACGATCGGGGAGAAGGCAGAATGCTGGCCTGTTTGATTTACGAAAGCCGCTATGCAAATGGGGCGTATTTGGAATCCTTATGCACCGCCTATTTGCGCTTTCTCTTGCAGAATTCCCCGCGGGAAGGATCGGTGTTTTCCGCTGTGCAGGAGGTGGCCCGCGCCTTATCCCAAGGAGTGGAAGACAGTCGGACCAATTCGACAGCCTTGCTTGCCGCCAGCGGATATGCAGAAGATTACATCCGAGCACAGTTCAAAAAAATCATGGGAAAAACACCCACGGAATTTCTCACCGAACAACGGATCCGCCGAGCCTGTTTTTTGATCGATATTTACGGTGCGTCCCTTCCGCTGACGCGGATTGCCGAATCCTGTGGATTTTTGGACTACGTTTATTTTTCAAAAAAATTCAAGGCACTTACAGGATACTCTCCCCGGGAATACAGAGCAAAGCAATCCGGGAATTAAGGAGGCCGTCGAAGAAGCTCAGAAGTAAATTTCTTCCAAAAAGAATCAAAGTGCATCGCAGAAATGCGGTGCACTTTTTTCTTATCAGATTGCGAGGAATGATAAAACAAATTGCAGGTATAAGATAAGGTCAACTCCCTCGGTCTGAGAGAGTTGACCTCTTTTTTGTCAATTCGGATCGTCAATCTGCGTTTGCGAACAGTTCGTTGATTTCCTTCAACGTCTTGCGGACGAGAATTTCGCCGCCCTGATGTCCGGTGGTTCCGCTTCCCACAAAAGCACTATAATGACTTCCTTTTTCCGCCTTTTCCGTGGGCAGATAGCCATAGGCTCCGCAGGTCAGCTGAGAGAGGAAGGTTTGCTTTGCCAGGCTTCTTGCCCGAATCTGATTCCCGTAATTCAAGAACAGCTCATAGGGGTTGGTTGCGAGAGCCACGTCCCCGATTCTCAAAACGTGAACTTCAATGTCGTACATATCCAGCGTTTGTTGCAGTTGATACCGCGCCAAGGTCCCGCTGTGCACCATCATGTTGGCGTTGTCCTCGTAGTTGATGAATCCATCGCACTTTTCGAAAAAATCCCGAATGGTTTTTTCGGCAGCATCTTTTTCCGCTATGGTTACTTTGCGGACAGGAATATCCATAATCAAAGTTTTATGGACCATCTCCGTTTCGGTAACGTATTCCGTCACCTCTTCCAGTGCGTAGGAAATTTCTTCAAAAATACGACGGGCAACCCTTTCACAGCCTTTGATATCAAACATGGAAGGGTCGGCATTGCGAGGAATTACGTAGTCGCGAGAGATGTTGGGGTCGTTTTTGCAGATGGGGGAATCGACCCAGCGAATCAGATCACGAGGGCATTGATCCCCTGCGGGAGCAATCATGCCGAGCAGGCAAACATCTTTGCCGAACTTATCTTGAATCTTCTTGCGGAGTTTTCCCATGTAGTCGGAAGAGATAAAGAGCTGATGCTCCAAAACCTGTGCGGGGCAAGCAACGTTTGCAATTATACCGGTGAGCTTCTTGTTAGCGTTGTAGGTAAACATCAATTCGATCCCCGAATCGTTGCCGCCTTCCAGCTCCGTGAAATTTGCCATATTGGTGTCGCCCCACATTTTTGCGGAGCCGTCGTCGTAGCAGACACGGCGGCAAAGACCCACGGCGGCGCGCCCGAATCCGCAGGCATATGCGCCCTCGGCACGGTTGTTCCAAGCTTCTGTTGCTGCCTTGACAATACGTTCCACGAGAAAATCGCGGGCTTCCTGATCCCTCAGAATATCCTTGCTGTCATCGTGTACCGTGGGAACGTACTGAATATGATCGGGCTTCATACTGTTCAAAAGCTGAAGGGGCTCTTCAAAACAGTCAAATACGTCGGGGTACCCAATGGAGGTGTGGGTATGAATGGCGCTGACAATCAGCTTCTCTTTGGGAAATCCGCAATCTGCGGGAAGACACTCCCGAACGGAGTTGAGTAGAGTTCTGCTTGTTTGCAGAAGGTCGCAGGCCACAAAGACCATAGAGTCTGCGCCGCATTCCATCGCAAGCGCGGTGACGGCAATGGGGGTTTCCACCCGATCGGAAATCCGTTCGGCAAACTGTCCTACAAGATCAACTCTCCGTCCCTCGGGAACAATGCTGACCTCGCTCCATCCAATTTTGATTTTATTCATTATCTTTTTCTCCTTTCCAATTTGGAGATGCCACTTTCAGTCAAAAATCCAGAATGGTCTTTTCACCGTAAACTCCGGTCCAGTCCTTATTGAAGCCTGCTACAGCTGCATCTGTCATGGGATGGCTGATGAGGGCTTTCAGGATATCGTCGGTAACGGTGACACTGTGGCAACCAACGGAGGCGCATTTGTGAACCTGCTCCGCATTCTTGAAGCTGGCAGCAAGCACCTTGCAATCGGAGCCGTAGAGGGACAACTGATCAACAATCTGAGCCACAACCTCGCAACCGTCGCCGATGATGTTGTCAAGACGGTTGACATAGGGGGCAACAAAGGATGCCCCTGCCATGGCCGCCATAAGAGCCTGGGTGGGGGTGAAGATTGCGGTCATGGTAACACCGATGCCAAGTTTCTTCAGCATCATTGTTGCCTTCAGTCCTTCTTCCCCGATGGGAATTTTTACGTAAAATTCGCCGCCCAGTCTTTCTTGAAGAAGCTTTGCTTCTTCCACAATATCCTCCGCCTTTTCGCGGGTGGTCTGGACATGAAGCATCTTGTCCGGTCCGATGATGGCGCGAATGCTCTCCACCAGAGGCCAGAAATCGGTCTTAGCCTTTGCGATAATGGAGGGGTTCGTGGTAACACCTGCTAAAGGGTAGAATTCGTTGCAATGCTTAATTGCCCCAAGGTCGGCAGTATCAAGAATGTAAATCATAGCGTAAACCTCACTTAAATTGTGTCTTACTTCATAACATCAAAATATTCAATGCCCAGAATGGAGCAAAGATTCTTGATTTTCGCACGGTTATCACCGTAGGTAATGATATAATGCTGACAAGCGACGTTATCGGCGAATTTTTCCACGTCTGCCATTTCGATTTCCAACGCGGAAAGCTGAGGAGCAGGTTGATCCCAGCCGCATTCTTCCCACTTCGGAGGAGTCTTGCCCTTGCCGAGGACGACTTGCATGACATATTTTCCGTCCTGATAAACCAGGCGGCTCATGGTGACAACACCGGTTTTTACCTTGGAAACATTCAAGATTCCCTGGCTCAACATACCGAACGCGGCGGGAAGAACGGTGTAGACATCTCCATCCACCATATCGGCAGCAACAAAGTCGGGCACTCCGGCGAGTACGCTGTTTTCAAAGAATTCATAGAATTCCAGATATCCGGCCAACTGACCTGTCAACCGGTTCATCATCAACTGGGTAACAGCGCCGAGTGAGTCGTTTTCGGGAACGGTGGTGTAACCGTCTTCGGAAAGGAGCATGAAAATGGGAGCCGGGGGAAATCCGCACAGCTTCTTCATGCCGTCAACGTCTTTCAGAGAAATCGCTTTGTAGTTCCGTTCCTCAGCAATGGATTTTACAGCAAGATAGTATCCGGCTGCTTTCATCATTGCATCGTCGTTTGCGGGCTTCAAGAAGTTCCATTTCAGAATCCGATTGTTGACAACGTCTCGTTTTGCGGCCTCGTCAAGAGCTTCATATCTCTGCTGGATTTCCAGCATTTCAAAGGTTTCGATCTCGATACCGGAGGTCTTTTTTAGGGATATCCCGTCATAGAGTGTGCCGTACAGATTCATGTCACGATATCCTGCCATACCAACCTTGTCGCTCAACAGTTGTTTTGCTGCAATGGCGGAACGGCAATAATCTGCCACCACATCGCTGCGGGTTTTTTTTCCGATGATATCGTAAACGTATTTGAACTTATAGCCCAAGCCTTCGAAGGTTGCCCGAAGACCTGTCGTTCCAGCCTGATCGGCTGTGGTAACCAGGCGGTCCCCTTCGTACCAACCGCAGAGCCCCCAAAGAACCATGGGAAGATGACGGTAATGCTCCGTTACTTTCACCACTGCGTGGGTGGGAATCCAACCTGCAACGCATACAACAAGGGCATCAAAGGATTCTTTTGCAAGGGCTGCAACGGCATTGTTCACTTGCGTTTCTTCATAGTCGTCTGCCACAGGATAAACCGAAACCAAGTCCAATCCTTCGGCTTTTAACGCTTGTTCGGCAGCGGAACATTTCCGAATGATCACGTCAACGGGGGTGTTGACTTCTCCGAATCCAACAAATCCGATTTTTGCCATATTATCCACCTCAAATCAAATATTTAATAGTTTATCGTAAGCCAAAAACCGTTCATAACATTCACTGTAATCAACGTCCTTGCTTTCGTATACTTTATCAAAACAAATCAATTCCGCAGCTTTTTCCACGCTTTCAAAAGCCTTGATGCCCACCGCCGCCAAGATTGCGGAGCCCAGACATGCGGTTTCTTTGTTTTTCAGTGTTACCAAGCGTTTTTTTGTGATATCCGCTTTCATTTGGCACCAAAGAGGGCTGTTTGCACCGCCGCCCATGGCACGAATTTCCTCCACGTTGAGGGCAAGGTAATCTAAATTGGATTTTAGCATGCATGCCACGGATTCCATGACGGCGCGCACGAAATGCCCGCGGTTGTGTTCGGTTGTAATGCCTGTAAAACTTCCGCGTGCTGAGGGGTTATACTTTGGCATGGTAGAACCGCAAAGATAGGGTAAGAACGTCACTCCATCGCTTCCTGCGGGAATCTGTTCCGCCAATCTATCCAGATCTCGGAAGGAAAAGCTTTCGCAGAACGCGTTTTTATACCATTTCAGCGCCATGCCTGCCGTGGGTGTCCAGGACAGAAGACAGTACTTATCATCATAATTGTAATGACAAGGAACAATGCTTGCCTGATTATATTCCGGAACCGTCTCGGAGGGCATAAAGATAACCATCGTTGTCCCTGTCATTACACTGACAATTCCTTGTTTGACCACACCCGCCCCGATGGCTCCTGCAATTTGGTCAATGGCACCGGTAACGACTGTTATTCCGTTGTATTCACCTACAGGTGTTGCGCTGGAATAAAGTTCGGGTAACATGTCGGCAGAGACACCGATAAAATCTAACATTTCATCCCACCAAGCACCCTTATGAATGTTAAAATAGATGGTGGAGGATTGCAACGTTTTCTCTGAAATAAACCGACCTGTCAGTTTATACAGAATCCAGTCTTCCAATAAAAAGACTTTTTTTGTTTTTGCCCAAACTTCAGGTTCGTTGCGCTTGACCCACAACAGCTTACATGCCGGCCAGGTTGCCGTAATTTCAGGCTGACCGGTAATTTCATATACCTTTTTGTGCCCAAACCGTTTTGCGATGATTTCGGCTTCTTCCACCGCCCGATTGTCCAGCCAAACGATGGCGGGGCGGACAGGGGTTCCGTTCTCATCGGTCAAAATCAGAGTTTCACATTGGGTATCTACCGCCAATGCGTCCACGGCAAGTTTCTCTCTGACTTTTTCAATTTCGTCTTTTACAATATGCCAATATTGTTCCCCGTCAAATTCCACGATATCTCCGTGCGCATCCAGTGTGTAATCTGCGGTAAGGGAAATTTGTTGCTCAAGAGTGTCATTGAACGCAGCCGTCTTGACAGAGGTTGTGCCAATATCGATTCCAAGAAAATTCATTATACGTTTTTGCCTCGTCTCCACTGGAGTTCATAGTGAACGTCATATGCCTTCTCTTCGGGGGTGTATCTGCGTTTGGTGTCCACAACTTCTCCATTGTTCCACTTTCTATCTTCCACGTCATCGGTGGTTCCCATAACCGTGACATTAAGCTGACGGCGGCGGGCACGAACGTGGTCCCAGTCGATAAAGTAAACGTGAGCGAATTCGCCACAGTCAACAACGCCGTCCTTAATGGTGATGGCTTCGCTTCTGCCGAAGAAAACGGAACGCAGGTGTCCGTCGGTATTCATGCTGGTATAGTCCCCGGGCTCGTTGACGTATCTGCCAAACTGCGCATGGATCGGTCCGGGATGGCGATACTGATGTTCCTCGGCAAAGTCGGGAATCATCTTTCTCATAATGTCAAGAAGATCATGCTGGAGATATTCCAAATCGAAGGTGTCCACGTCGTGAGAACATTCCTGAATCATAACGGAGCAGGTGGTATGGTGAGAGGCGACGGTAACCGTGCCGTTCTTGATGCCGGAAGCTGCAACGATTTTTTCAATTTCTTCCGTGACGTCGTGGAATGTGGGGATCCAACCTCTGCTTTGAAGTTCGATTTCTTTCTGATAAACTTTGAATTCCATAATAATTCTCCTTTGTATTATAAATAATTTTTACTTGGAATTGAGACGTTCTCCCACGGCTCCGCCGGGATGGATCAACGCAAATTGCTCGTTTCGGTAGTCGGTTTCTTCGATGAGTGCCGTTTGAAGTGCATGAAAAATCATACACAGAGAGGTAGAAGAGGTTGTGCCTTGGGAATTATACTTATCGGTTTCCCGATTGACATACTGTTTCAGAACCACATCTGCACCAGTCGCTAAGGGGGATTCCAAATTTTCGGTAACCGTAATTATTTTAATCCCCTTTGCCTTGCAGATGTCAAGAATGGGAAGCAATTCCTTTGTTTTTCCTCCGCGGGAGGCAAAAACCATCACGTCGCCTTTTTGCAAAAATCCCATACCGCCGTGTACTGCTTCTGCGGGAGAAATAAATTTAGCAGGTTGTTCGATGCAGCACATTAAATGAGAAAAATGCTGACACAGGATTCCCGAATGACCGCAACCGGAAGCTCCGATACGGGGAGCGTTTTTTAACAATTCAACCGCACGGGAAAAGGCTTCATCGTCAAAATAATCCAGCATGGTTTTAAGACATTCGTATTCAATTTCGTAGGCGGCTTTCGCAGCCTGCAAACTTTCGTTCTTCATGCTTTACCTCTTAACCGTGAATTTCATCCCAGGCCTTACGCAGATTGTAAAGCATTTCTTCCACCATTGCATAGGGGTCGGTTGCCTTCAAAATTCCGCTGGTGGAGCCTGTAGCCTGTGCACCAAGCTTGATGGTGTTGTAAACATCTTGTCCATTGGAGATGCCTGCCCCTTGAAGAACCATAATATCGGGGTTGATATCACGAACAGTGTTGATGGTTTCAATCACGTAGTTGGAGTCGCTGGTGGTACCGGTCCCAATCAGATCGGTGGGTTCGGCAACAATCAGATTGGGCCCCATATGCGCAATCCGCTTAACGTCTTCTACGGTGTCTGCGCAAACAATGGTGGCAAGTCCGACCTCATCCGCTCTGCGAATGGTGGCTTCCAGCGTCGTCATGTCCAACGGCTTTTCCGCATGATTCAGCATAACTCCTTTTGCTCCCGCTGCCTTCACGGCTTCCGGCAGGACGCTTCCCAAACCTCTTCCGGGTACAAGGGCATCCATATGTTGTGCGAAAACCAGAATTCGTTCCGTGTTCTCTGCAAGAAGGTGAATGTCGGTATATTGGGGGGTAACAATGACATCCACGTCGTATTTCATTGCTGTTTTATCGATTACCTTAGCCAACTTCAGCATCGCATCGCCCCAGATGATGGCCTTGGGACCGACTTCAAAAAACGGAGGCTTAATGTTAAAATTTTTAAGCATACGGTATTCTCCTTTGATATCCTTGTTTTACTTTTTTATTATACAATGAAATTCTACGTTTGTCAAGTTTTTTTTACTTTACTCTTTCGTTTTTTTTAAATGCACAACAAAACCGAAAGATATATTGACAAAATCGAAAGAAATGTGGTATAATATTCCTATAAGAAATACTAAAGGAGTATTGAAATGACACAGGATCAGCGAAAGCAGAAAATCTTGGATTTACTCAAAGAGAAAGATTCCATACGGGTCACGCATCTGAGCCGCGTCCTTGGGGTCAGCGAGGTGACGGTCCGCTCTTATCTGGAGGAGCTGGAGCGGAAGGGGCTTCTTTCCCGTGTTCACGGCGGTGCGGTCAGTTCCTATAAACCCTACTACAGCATGAATCTCAATCAACGGCTGGAGACAAACCAACGGGCAAAGGTGCAAATAGCGGAGCGGATTGCCGGTCTGCTTCAGCCAAACGATACTGTGATGCTGAATGCCGGAACAACCACTCTGCTGGCCTTCCGTAAGTTCCCCGAAAACTTTAACCTCAGTATCATTACAAACTCCATTTCCATCGCTCTGGAGGCTTCCGGGAACCCAAACTACAATGTTATTTTGCTGGGCGGCTCGGTCAACACAAAATACCAGTTCACCTATGGAAGCGATACGGTGAATCAGTTGAAAAAATACCATGCCGATAAACTGATTCTGTCCGTGGATGGCATTTCTCCCCGGCAAGGATTTACGACCTATTACAACAATGAAGCGTCCGTGGCTGAGGCAATGATTGATCAGGCCGACTGTCGGATCATCGCTGCAGACCGATCCAAATTCGGACACCAGGCCTTTACCCAGATCAGCGACCTTTCAGTGGCGGATTATATCGTCACGGACACGGCCGTCAAAGGGGAGCTCTCGGACAAGATTTCGGAAGCGGGAGTGGAAATTCTCACGCCCACAGCCGTCGCCGTTGCGGTCGAAGAGGCTCAGAAGTAAATTTCTTCCAAAAAGAATCAAAGTGCATCGCAGAAATGCGGTGCACTTTTTCTCTGATCAAAATTGGACGCGGCATCTTGGTGAGATTCATCTTGACGTATCTGTTTTTTGTTTTGAAGAGATTCTGCAATCCCTGAAAAGAACGAGCCACACGAAACAAAATTCACGTTAAGAGTTCCTCTTTCGTTAGGCTCGTACAGTTTTCGAAGGTCGTCCCGTCCTCTCCGTGCATTGCGTGACGGGGAAGATCCAAGGAAAGATGAAAGGTGTTGTTCCGAAAGATTACCTCTTCACAGCTTTCAATCGCACAAATTCGTCTGGCAGACTGTGTAAACACGTTGTTTTCGATGGTGATTTTCCGATTAAAAACGGTATTCGTACACCAAAGCGAGGGTTTACATTTGATGGCCACCCCGCCTGCATAGGCGCTGTTATAAAAATCACAGTCACGGATCTCCACGTCCGTTACCCGCCCCGATTCATACCAGCCCTTCGCTTCTCCCGAAAGTTGGATTCCGGAGCTCATATTATAGAATTTGCATTTTTCAACGAGAACCTTTCCTGCCGTACTGATCAGAAATCCTCGCGGACGGTTATATCCCGATTCGCAGCCCAAGAAGTGTGCCTCAGGCGCCGTGGAAAGATTTTCGGTGATCCAGTTGGTTGAGGGCGGAGGCGCGTCGCAATCAAGCTTCAGGCATATCTCTGTCGGGGAGATCAATTGCGCGTCAAGTACGGTTCCGACGGCCCCGGTCTCATTCTTTTCCCCGTCAATAACGGCAACACGATCTCCCTTTCGATAGATCTGAATCCCCCTTTGCTGGGGATGACCAACGTTCAACTTCAGACTTCCGTCCGCATGCTTTTCCGTATAAAGATGATATATGCCGTGAATATTTGCCGCATCGTCCATCATTTGCACGAATTTGCAATACTCCAGCGAAATCTTGCCTCTGCAATTCACAAAATGCGTTGCATCCGCTGCGGTCGAAAGAAATCGACCACTGTCCTTTCTGGGTTCTGCAAGGATTCGTTTCAGAGAGACGTTTTCGGTTTTTTGCGCAATGATCCCCATGGCAGCGGTATGATAAAGATTGATATTTTCGAGAGAAACGTCTTTGGAATCCGTGATCAAAATCCCGGGACATTTTCTGCCGGCATAGGTCATGATCAGATAATTCCCTGCGCAGTGCCGCTCGCCGATGCTCCCCCGCATAAAGATGAGGTTCTCACCCCGTTGTTCCGGTATGATGTTTTGATAAAGCGAGGTCTGAAACCCGTGGTTCACCTCTTTGCCCGTATAAGAAAAGTAGACCTTGGAATATGGAGAGGGGTGTCCTTCCTCATCAAACTCAAGGACGAGCGCTCGTTCGCTTTCGATTTCCCACCCGTCACGCGGGCTGTAAAAGCAGAGGTTTCCACGTTGAACCCGGCAATTAAATTCCTCTCCGTCGAATTGGATCAAAATGCCCTGCGGACCTGCGGAAAGGATTTTCGCCTGCGCATAAAAGGGGGTTGCGTAGTCGATGGAAAAGTTTTTCAGAGTGATATTTTCGGAAGCTTCGCAGAGAATCGGCATCATCATTCCGTGGAAGATCAATTCCGCGCCGCCGCCGTCAACCGTAATATTTTTCTTATTCAGAACGGGAAGAGCAATGGCCTTTTCCCCGCTGTCATTGTTCGATACGTAACATTCTTTCCGATAGGCTCCGTCGGGATAAAAGTGATACGTACCGCCCTCCAGCAGCAACGTATCTCCGTCTTCCATGGATAAAACCGCTTTCGCAAAGGATCCGGAGCAATTATTTTCGTTTTTGATGAAGTCCTTGATTCTCAATTCCATTCACGTTCACCCTCTTTGATTCCGTCTGCTTGCTCCCGCAATAAAAGAATTTTCTTTATTATACCGCAGCTTTCCTTTTTTGTCAATAGCATTTATCCGATAATTCTCCCCAATCCATGCTGCAAACGCGCCGCAAAGGCGTGCCTGACGCAAAAAAAATCAAAGTGCATCGCAGAAATGCGGTGCACTTTTTTCGCAGAAAAATGGACAAGTCATTAAAAAATCAAAGTGACATATCCGATTTTTATTTGATTTTAAGGGATTTTTTGAGAATTCTCAATCTTATTTTTTCGTCTCAAACAAACCGATTCGGTTTACAATATAGCGGTATATCGACTTCAAACACACCCATATCGGTTGAATTCATTATAACACACCTGTATAAACTTGTCAAGTTCTTTCGAGAGAACCGCCGAACAAAAAACAGTTTCCGTTTTTTTCCGCAAAATCCCTTGACAAACAGAGAACAAAGGAGTATAATGGTTGCGGAAAACGCCATCAATAAATAAAAGGGGAACAAAGCATGAAACTGTTAAAAAGAATTCTTTCTCTGTTGCTTGCATGCCTGTGCGTATTCTCGCTCTTCGCCTGCGGCGGCACAGAGGAAGACCCATCGGAAGACCAAGAAAACGTAAATGTCAATGAGGAGGATTATCAGAAGGCAATCAATGATCTGCGTACGTTGTTGGACTCATCCTATTCGATGGAAGAGCTGAACAATCCCGAGGTTTATTTCGATTATTATCACTATGACGAAACCGAAACCTATCCGCTGGTTTACCATCAGGAAGCCCTGGCAGATTTGTATCAGAAGTTCGTCTCCTTCGGAAACTATAAGCAGGCAAAGGAAATTGCCGACCGCTTCACCGTCGTTGAAAAGGGCAAGGTTGTAGTCAACCAAACCGTGAAGAACCAAAACAACACCGAAAGCACGATAAAAAATGTGGACAATTTTATTCTCGACAGCCAAGGGCGTAAAATCTGGCAGGGATATGATTGTCACTATTTCGGCGGCGCCTTCTTTGTCTACGGTGAAGACGGAAAGCTGCTGAAAGAAAGCAATTTGATTTACGAATACGATGAAAAGGGTGTGTGCACCGGCTCCAAAGAGAAGGCTCAGAACCTCAGCAATTATGTTGTTTCCACCTTCTACTATGACGAACAGGGAAATCGCATCAAAGAAACTCACGGATATAGCACCGGTGTGCTTATTACGTACACCCATACCTATGACGATCAGGGCAGACTTTCGTTTACCTTGGATAAATATGAACGCCACGGCGATCGGGTCTCCAGCAAGAAGGAAATCACCTACGATTACACATATAACGACAAGGATCAACTTACGGTAGTGCAACGCCACAGCAAGAGCGCCGGCGGCGTTTACGGAGACTCCCTGGACTTTATCGAAGTTTACTCCGAAGCGGGAAATCTGCTCTACGAATACCATGACTTCTGTAGCGAAACAGAATGCACGATAGACCATTTGGAAGGCTTTCAGTATGAAGACGGACTCCCCGTAAGCGTTTCCTTTACCGATCGATACAAGTTCACCTTTGAGTATTCCACCGCATATCTTTTTGACGAAAAGGGTCTGAATCTTTCGGGAAACTGATGGACCGACCGTAAAACAATGAACACGCCATCGGGTCATCCCAATGGCGTGTCTCTTTTTTGATTGACTTTGGAAATAATTGCAACCTTTTTCTTAAACTGCTTGCAATTGGGTTGCGTTTGTGCTATAATGGGGAAAAAGCAACGCCGATATACGACAAAAAGCGTTGCAAAAAAACAAAAAAAGCGAGGGCTCTGTATGAAAAAAACCCTATGGAGAAGATCCGTCGCAGCCTTGTTGCTGGTCATGGCGCTGATTCTCCCCGAACTGTTTACGCTGAACACACAGGCAGCATCCACACCGTTGACAGATCAGACCGCAAACTTCGTTTCCGGAAACACCTATGTCATCGCATCGTCCGGATCAATCAAAGACGATCAAAACAAATCCATGGCCCACTGTGCCGTGCTCGGCGTTCCCGTTGCCAAGAAGGGCGAAACCGAACCGGACGGTCTTGGGTATGCACCCCTGCCCGAATCCGACCCCACCGATGAATTTCTGTGGAAAATCACCGACGAAGGGAACGGATACTATGCACTCTATTCTCTCAGCCAGAAGAAGTACATGAAACTGGAAGGCGGAAAAGTCCTTCTGACCGCAGAAAAATCCACCGTCAAGGGTGTGTTTTCCGGCGGAGAAGTCCATTTTATGAACGATGCGGGAGAATATCTCCGCTTCACAAACGTGGACAACAGCCGTTACCAATGCAACAGTCTGAATGCCCGCAAGCTTAAGCTTTTCGGTGCTATGCAAATCCCCGAGGAATACAAAGAAACGGGCGAGCCTCTGCTTTCGGTGGCTTGCTTCTCGGATATGCACCACGAATACGGAATTCAATACTGGAATCCCCCCTACCGTAAATCCACCCAAAATGCCGTAAACTACATCAAAAACACCCTTGGCAAGGTAGATGTTCTGCTGGTAGGCGGCGACGTCACGGGACGGCGCAACAACTCCGCAGGAAACAACCTGACCTGGACAGGAGGCGCTAACGTAATCAATAACCTCCTGAAGGCCAATTACGAGTTATTCCAGTCCGCAACCAAAGACGGCGCCGTTATGGTGGTTACCGGGAACCACGATCCCGAGCCGTCGGTTCATATGAGCGGCGGATACACCTCCGCAAACTCCAACGACTGGGCTCCTTACATGGAACAGGGCGTGGGGGATTTTGAAGTTTCCGTAACCTATTCCGACCTGAAGCTTTCCACGGAAGGCATTCCATCCCAGTATCAGAACGAAGTTCTGTGCTACCGCTATACGGTGAACGGAATTCCCTTTATCGGACTCAACACTCCCTTCGGTGATCGGACAAAGGTGGGTCAAACAGGGCACAACGGCATTTACGTTGCACAAATCGAATGGCTGGAGGCACAGCTGAACGCCATCGGAAAAGACAAAACCGCCGTTGTCTTCTGCCATTATCCCGTAACCTCTATGCCCACGGTGGTCAACGGTGGCGCCACCAAGCAGGTCATCTCCTCCAACAGCGAGGCCCAGAATAAGATCAACAGCGTGCTTTCCAAGTTCCCCAACGCTATCTATGCCTATGGGCATATCCACGGAGACAATTCCCGCATCGCAAAATACACCACCTCAGAGCTGGTATTCCCCTCTCAAAACGCTACCCAGCAGGCAGACAACAGTTACAAAACCAACGGTTGGATTTCCGCCTTCATGGGATCCTTGGGATTCTACGGGAACTCCCACCAAAACAAACTCAGCGATGAAGAATTGAAGGTCGTTCAGTTCCTGGTCATGGATTTCTATGAGGACCACATTACCTTCCGCCTCCACAATACGGGCTCCCTTTATGCCCCCGGCGGTGTCAAGGATTTGGTTTCCTTTACGGTACAGAGAGATCTGAGCGCACAGCTTGACGGCTCCTCCGAAAGCACGGATTCCAACGAAGGATCCACATCTACGTCCACGTCCACCGTCATCTCCTCCGTCACAAACACCGACTCCGATTCTCAGGATACCGACACACCCTCCGACACAGATTCCTCCACCAATGGATCGGAATCCACCGAGGGAACGGTTACCGATACCGCAGACTCCTCTGCCTCCGAAACAACGCAAACCACTCCCTCCACCGAATCCGAGCAGACCACCGATAACACCGCAAACGAGGAGGATTCCTCCGGCTCGGTTGTCCTTTGGATTGTCATCGGCGGTATTGTGCTGCTTGCCCTTGCAGGCGGCGGTGTCTGGCTTCTGATGAAAAAAGTTAAGGCGCAATAATCCGAATCGAATTCCCTTTTAAAAACAATACCGATAACACAAAACGGACACGTCATCTTGGGTCTTCCCCGTGGCGTGTCCGTAATTTATTTGATCTGCGTCTTTTGCAGCGTTCGGTATTGACCGGGCGAGACGCCGGTGTGCTTGCGGAACAGAGTGCAGAATTGGGATCGCTCCGCAAATCCGCATTCGGCGGCAACCTCCGCCACAGACAGAGAGGTTCCCCGCAAAAGTCCCTTTGCCACACGGAGTTTCTCCCGAAGAAAGGCTTGGTGTAAAGTCATTCCGGTATGCTTTTTATAAATTCGGTTCAGATAAAAGGAATGGTAGCCGAACGCTGCGGAAATATCCTTGTTCTGAAGAGGACGATCGTAATTCTGCTGAAAGAAGAGGGCAATTTTTCCCACCAATTCCGCCGCATCATCGACTTTTTCTTCGGTTTCCTGCACCAAATAGCATAAAATTTCCTTTAAAATTGCCGAAGAAAGGGCCTCGGAACAGGGAGACGGATAAGAAAAATGATACAAACATTCCCGCAGACGGTCCTCAATATCAAAGGCGTTCTTCAGCACAATGCACTCCTGCAATTCGCTCGGAGGATCGTTTTCGAAAATCAGGGTGGGGTCAAAATTTTTCAAGCTCTGCAGAGGGCCGCGGGGCTCGGTTTTGTCCGAATGGGCGCGAGTCATATCAAAATTCAGCACAATTCCCTTCACCCGTCCCTCAAACCCATAAGGAACTCCGGGGCGGAAGTAGAGAAGGGTCCCCGGGCCGATGGAAAACTTCTTATCGGTCAGAACAAAGCGGGCCGCCCCCTCCAAAATATAAAAAATTCGGTAATCGTAGGCTCTGCGGAAGGGAATATCGGACAACACCCAAGGCTGAATTGCGGCATAGCGCAAAAAGGGATTCAGGTCGGAGAGCGTCATAAAATCACCTCAAGTTTGTTTTTTTAACTTTTTTCTTTGCTTTTCCTATTGATTATAACACAAAAAAGTTGTATAATCAAGAGGGAAAAGAATTTTTTTTCAAACAATTATAAAAATTTCTCATATATAGCAGGAAACAATCATGACAACACTTGAATGGATCGGCGAGATTGCGGGGCTTTTGGCCACCGCCGTCAGTTTTTTCATCTTCCAACAAAAAAAGCGGAAAAATATTCTGTTGTTCAAGGTGATCTGCGATATCCTTTGGATTCTGCACTTTTTCCTTCTGCAAGCCTACTCCGGAATGGCCCTCAGCATGGTCGCCTGCCTGCGGGGGATTGTATTTTATCGGATCGGATCCCGCAGAGAAGGAGAAAAAGCATTGCCGCTTCTCTTCCTCTTCCTGCTACTGAACACCGCCGGCATCGGACTGATGTGGTCGGGGCCCTGGAGCATTTGCTCGCTGATTTCCGGTTGGCTTGCCACTGTGGCCTACTGGCAGGCCTCTCCCCTTCGGTTCAAAATGCTCTCCCTGGCCGTTTGTGCCTCCCAGCTCACCTATGCCATCGGAATCGGATCACGGTCTTCCCTGCTGAATGAACTGATCACGCTTTCTTCCATCGGCCTATTCTTTTTCCGCATACGAAATGACCGACGGAATACAAAAAAGGAGAACACCCCATGAAATGGATTGTCGGATACCCTATTCGGAAAAACCAACCGTTTTTGGACGAAATCATAAAAAACAAAGAGCAAATTTCGGAGGTCTACTTCTCCTGGGGAGATCTTCCCAACGGGCGAAGCGCACTGTCCGCAGAGGGAGACAAAACACCCTTTGAGCAACAAATGCGACAAATGGAGGATCTGAAACGGCTCTCCGATGCAGGCCTGCCGTTGAACCTCTTGTACAACGCCAATTGCTACGGAAAAAACAGTCAGTCCCGCACCTTTTTTCATCAGATCGGAGCGCTCACCGATTTTCTCATGCAAACCGTGGGGCTGGCAACAGTGACCACATCCTCTCCCCTGATTGCAAGATTCCTTAAGGAAAATTTTGAAAGACTCCCCGTCCGAGCCTCGGTCAACATGGAAATCGGCACGGTGGAAGGAATCTCCTATCTGGAGGATATTTTCGACAGCTTCTATGTCAAGCGGGAGGTCAACCGAAATCGGGAGGGACTCCAATCCCTTCGGACATGGTGCGACGCCCACGGAAAGCAGATGTATTTGCTGGCGAACAGCGGATGTCTGAACCATTGCTCCGCCCATACCTTTCACGATAATCTGGTAGCCCACGAGGCAGAAATCGCCGCCATGGACAACGGATACGACTTTCAAGGCATTTGCCATACCTATCTGTCCAAGAAGAAAAACCACGACACATGGCTGCAACGAACCAAATTCATTCGTCCCGAAGATACATCGCTTTATGAGGAATTTACCCCTGCAATGAAGCTGGCCACCCGCGTCAACGCAGACCCTCTCCGTGTGCTGAAGGCCTATCTGGACGGTTCCTATTCCGGCGGAACGATGGACCTATTGGAGCCAAACCACGGAAAGATTCTGTTTCCCTATTATTTTGACAATGAAAAAATCGATCCATCCTTTGCACAACATGTCCTTCGGTGCGACAAGCACTGCGAGACCTGCAACTTTTGCAAGGAAGTGACCCGAAAGGCCTGCGTCAATCTGGGCGAAGACCTTTCCATGAAATTATAAATCGGAGGAACCACACCATGCTGACCGCACAAATGATTAAAGATGCTGCCCTGAAAGCAGGTGCAGACAAATGCGGAATTGCTCCCATTTCCCGCCTTGCGGGCGCACCGGACGACATGAACCCAAAATTTCTGTTCCCCGAGGCAAAAAGTGTCATCGGCTTTGTGTTCCGTATTCCGCGGGGCGTACAGAGAGGCATTGAGGAGGGAACACAGTTTTATCAATATCCCTCTATGGCCTACGGAGGAATCAACGAAATTTTTGCCCCCGCCGTGCTCTACCACGTAGGTAAGGTGATTGAGGATCATGGCTACGAAGCCTTCGTTTACCGAAACACCGGTGCCAGAGGGAGCGTTTCCGACATGGACGGAAGCCCGGGAAACACCCTGTCTCCCGAGGAACAAATCGAAATCAATGAGCATGCAAAAACCTCCACCGCCCATCACCGAAGCGTACAATTCACCCGTCCCACCAGAGAGGACAATGTGGCCCCCGACCTGCAGTTTCAATTCCGTCTTGCGGCCGTTGCCTGCGGACTGGGAGAAATCGGTTGGAGCAAAATGCTTTTGACCCCCGAATTCGGTCCCCTTCAGAGAGTGGCGTTTCTGTTCACCGATGCGGAAGTGGAATACGATGAAATGTACAGCGGAGAGCCCCTCTGCCGTAAATGCGGTGCCTGCGTCAGGGAATGTCCCGGCGGATGTATTCCTTCCATCAACTCGGGAAAAAAGATCACGGTCAATCTGGACGGAAAGATCTGCGAATGGGGCGACATTGACATGTGGCGTTGTTACGCATTCTATACCCATGCAGGACGGTATTACAATCCCTTCGTCCCCAAAGAAGTCTTTGATGCAAATGAAAACGGTGATCTGGACCTTTTGGAAGGGAAAACGGACATAGCCGACGAGCAGGAGATTTTAAAGGTCTACAGCGCATTGCAGAATTATTTCCCCAGCTGGGTAGGCTACAACATGGCAAAATGCGGCGGATGCATCCGAGGATGCGTCTCCATGCTGGAAAAGAAGGGCGGGTGCATGGAGCATCGCTTCCGTGAACCCCTTCGGACAGGCAAACCCTGGAAACTGGATCGCTGAAGAAACCTACAAAAAAACATGTATACGACGAAACGGAGAGAAACCAATGCTGACCGGAGAACAGATCAAACAACGGGCAAAGGAGCTGGGCGCAAGCGTTTGCGGCATCGGAAAAATCTACGATGAGCCCAATCCCCAGCGGGATCCCCGACAAATTCTGCCCCATGCAAAATGCATTATCGGATTCGGGTTTGTTGTCCCGAAAACCCTTTTTGACGTGATGCATCGGGATGTGCAGTACTATACATACACCACCCTGGGCGTAAAATACCCCGATGAAGAGCTGGCGGAAATCTTTCTGCTGAAGATCGGGGGAATGATCGAGGACGAGGGCTATGATGCCTGCCTGCAAAAGGCAATTCCCAACCTGCGGATCAAGGGAGACAAAACCACAAACCCCGAGGTTAAGGACACCTATGAACTGATCCATGCCACAGCAACCGCCCCGGGAAAGCCTGTTCCCGATGTCATCCTCGATTTCGGGAAGGCAGCCCAAGCCTGCGGCATCGGCTCGAAAGGGCTAAGCGGAAAGATCCTGCATCCCAAATACGGACCCTATATCCGCTATTGCTTCCTCATTACGGACGCCCCTCTGGAAACGGACAATCCCATCGAGACCCCTCTGTGCGACAACTGCGGCGCCTGCATTCAAGCCTGTCCGGGGCACGCCATCGACGACAAGGGGCTTGACACCTGGCAATGCTCCGTATATTACAAAGGAGCCCACAAATCCAACCCCTTCCTCACCGACGATTTTCTTGCGGGACACCCCCATCGGGAAGAAATTCTCAACGGAGAAATGCGCTTCGATGCAGAAAGTGCCCGTGAAATCTATCCCTACCTGAACTTTTTACCCAAAACTCAATGGGGGTATTCCCCCTGCCTTTGCGGGCGGGCCTGTGACCGTGCCTGCTACAATCATTTGATCGGAGGGAAACAACAATGAAGGAACGGATCACAGACCTTGCCCGGGAATGCGGAGCAGATCTGATCGGCTTTGCACCCATAGAACGGTTTCCCGAAACCTCGGCGGTGCATCGGCTGATGCCAACGGCAAAAACCGTCATCGGTCTCGCTTTCCGTGTATTGCGGGGAACCTACCGCGGCATTGAAGAGGGAAGCACCTTTTATCAATACACCACCATGGCGGTGGAAAACATGGAGGAAACGGTCATGCCCATGGCAACGGTCCGCCTTGCCATGATGCTGGAGGAAGAGGGGTACTCCGCTCTGCCTCAGCGCCGCCATCAACAGATTATGGCGGAAGAGAATTCCACAAATCCCGAGGTTGCCTTCGAAGAGATTTACCGAAACCTCCCCCAAGAAACCCAAATGGATTTCAACGAAGCCGCCGTCCTTTGCGGACTTGGAGAAATCGGCTTTCACGGAGCATTGCTTACCGATGAATTCGGCCCCTTTGTCCGCACCTGCTTTCTGCTGACCGATGCGGAGGTGGAAGCCACCCCCGTAAAGAAGCCCCATCTCTGCGACCAATGCGGAGACTGTGTCAGGGGATGTCCGGGAAGGGCCATCGGTGAGGACGGCACCGTAGATCCATGGCAATGTGCGGTGTATTACAACGGCGCAAACGGTCTGAAAAATCCTTTCATGCCGCCCTATGCCTTCCAAGACTTTGAAAACAGAGTTGAAATCATCAGCGGAAAAGCGAAGGTTAATCCCGAAACCGCCCGCAAAATTTTGCGCAATATTTTCTTCTACCCCCCTGCACAGCACGCATATCAATGCTCCATCTGCGGAAGGGCCTGCGACGTGAGTTGCTATATTCATCTGGAACAAAAGGGAGCTCTGACAAAAACCTTCAAGACCCCCTTTCGGAAACGAAAGGAATGGAAATTCGATATTGAGGATTTTAAAGCTTAAAGGAAAGATTTTTATGACGGAAATAATTAAAACGGATAACGGACATCTGATCACGATCGACGGAGTGCCTTACGCTCGAATACCCTCTATAAACGGCGCGACCGACACCTTTGAACCCATCGAAAACGGTGCATGGAAATGGATTCGCCGCACCGATCGGCCCACAGATCGGATGCGTATGGAAATCATTCTTTTGGGAGGTGCGGACTTCACCATGGTCCCCGCCGTCAGTTACAACGGCAACGGCTGGGGCGATGTGCCCGAATATGTGGGGGATCGGGCCGAAGACGGAACCCCCTGGACATTTGCCTCTCATCGGGTCACCATCCCCGCCTGCACCTACAGTGAAAACGAAAAAATCAGCCTGGCTCTCATGGCGGAGCCCAACAGCAATTCAGCCTGCTCTCTTTACAAAACCGAGGAGGGACAAAAGCATGTTCTGATCTTCCCCGAGGAAGAACAGCCCAAGACCCTTCAGCGCCATTTCTGGGGAGAGCCTTTTCAAGGCACCATGGAGCCTACCGACCGCTTTGAGGGCATCCTTCTGGCCTATCCCTCCGACGGCAGAAAGCATCGCTATCAAGGACTTCTGGACTTTGCATGGCGCTATTATGGCCATCCCATCGCACCGCCCAGGAAGGCCGAAGAACTGTACCGCCTCTCCATCGCCTATACCCGATTTCTGTATTCCCGAGAACGGGACGGCTTTGCGGGCTTCGTTTCAGGTTCTCAATGGCATCCCGACACCTGCGCCTATAAGAAAAAAGAGCATTATTACGAGATCGGTTGGGTGGGACAGAGCGCTTCCATGGCCAATGCCTTCCTGCGGGACTATCTTAAAACCGGCGACCGGGACAATCTGGAAATCGCTTTGGAGGTTCACGATTCCTGGCTGAAGTATACCGAGACCAACGGGGAGTTTATCTCCGCAAAAATGGGCTACCTGCCTACGCTGACCCTACCCTACGAAACCATGACCCCCGATGACGTGGATAGCTGGACGTTTGGCGAGGATCTGTACGAATCGGTGCTGAATAAGGTAGGCAAGGAGCATCTCCGGGACGAGAAGGGAAGACTTCTCATCCGTCATGATGCCTGCAATTTGGGGACCGGCGCCGAGGGCTATTTCGAGGCCTACGATCTGCTCAAAAAAGCCGGAATCGACAAGCCGGAATATCTGAAAGCCGCTTTCGACACCTGTAATTTTGCCCTGAAGAATCAAGACGAAGACGGGTGTTTTGCCAAGGCCTGGGACGGAAAAGGCAACGTTCTTGCCAAAAAGGGAACCATCGGTTGCTTCCTGATTCTGCCCCTCGTGACCGCGTATCGGAAATCCGGCGACAAAAAATATCTCACCGCTGCCCTACGTGCCTTTGATTTTTATTATGCGGAGCTGGAGGCATCCGGCTTTACCACCGCAGGAGCTCTGGATACCTACAGCAT
This sequence comes from Clostridia bacterium, assembly GCA_017623595.1. Taxonomy (GTDB): domain Bacteria; phylum Bacillota; class Clostridia; order Oscillospirales; family UBA644; genus RGIG995. The sequence continues at coordinate 9,028 of JAGAOU010000086.1, read as the reverse complement.
CGACAAGGAATCCTCCTCTCCCCTCCTTCGAGACGCTTTAGCCCTTTACGAAGTCACCGGAGACAGGTTGTACGTTGCTAAGGCCGAAAAGATTGCCTGGTATCTCTGTACGTGGATGATGCATTTTACCATAGAGTATCCCGAAGATTGCCTCATCGCTAAGCTGGGCTACGACACCTTCGGATCCACCAGCGTATCTACGCCCCATCAGGCGCTGGATCAGTATGCCCTAAGGGACGTTCTTTCCTTCCTGAAGCTGTACGAAATTACCGGCTTCGTGCAGTGGCGAGAACGGGCGCTGGCCTTCTGGTGCAACGCCTGCCAGGGCATTTCCGACGGCACGCTGTTTCTCAACAGGCGTCTGCGCCCCGCCGGCGCTCAGGACGAAGCTATTTTTCATACCCGTTGGGGGCGCCACGCCATCAAGCCCTTCAGTCCCTCTCAATGGCTACCCGCATGGCCCTGCGCCTTCCGACTGGAGAATCTCCGTTGGCATGAGGATTGGAGCTTTTTCGACCAAGGACTGACAGAAATCGAAGGAGCACTAAAATAACCGTCCCTCTGCAAAAACCGTAAAACAGATCATAAAGAGGCAAGTAATATGACAGAAATTATAAAAAACCAATGGGGGCATGTCATTTCCCTTGACGGCGAAGCCTATGCTTCGATCCCCTCTTTGCAGGGCGCTACCGATACCTTTGAAAAAATCGAAGACGGCATCTGGAAATGGCATCGCCGTACCGATCGGCCCACAGATCGGATGCGTATGGAAATCATTCTTTTGGGAGGTGCGGACTTCACCATGGTCCCCGCCGTCAGTTATAACGGAAACGGTTGGGGCGACACTGCGGAATACGTAGGAGATTTTGCGGAAGACGGTACTCCCTGGAGTTGGGCCGCCCACCGTGTAACCATCCCGGCCTGCACCTACAGTGAAAATCAAAACATCAGCGTTGCCCTGATGGCAGAAGCAAATGATAACTGCGCCTGCTCCCTCTATGAGGTGGAAGATGGGAAAAAGCACGTGCTGATTTTTCCCGAAGAGGAAAAGCCCAAAACCCTTCAGCGCCATTTCTGGGAAGGTCCCTTCCAAGGAAGCATGGAGCCCACCTGTGATTTTGAGGGGATCATCTTCACCTCACCCTCCGACGGAAGCCGCTTCCGCTATGCCGCCTTGCTGGATTTCGCATGGCGATACTACGGACACCCCATGAAGCCCCCCATGAAAGCAGGGGATCTTTATAAATACTCTCAGGCCTTCTGCTACTATCTTTTTGAGCGGGAGAAGAACGGCTTTGCGGGCTTTGTTCGTGGCGCAGATTGGCATGAAGGGGTCACCGCCTACCGCAAAACCGAGCATGTGTATGAAATCGGCTGGGGCGGTCACAGCGCATCCCTGTCCAACGCCTTCCTCTATGATTATCTGAAAACGGGAAACAAGGAAAAGCTGGACATGGCATTGGAAGCCCTGAACACTTGGGTGGAACGGTGTGTTTTGCCCGCAGGTCACATTAAAGTCCGCTTTGATTTTAACCCAAAAGAGTATGACCCCGACCCCGCTGTCATGCCCGACAAATGGGATTACGGCGAAAACCGCTTTGAAAACCTTTACAACATTTATCTCCATGGAACGGCCCACAACTTTGCCCTGGACGAAAACGGGGACCGCCTTTTCCGCATTGACGCCTGCAATAACGGCACGGCGGCCTACTGCTATTTTGAAGCCTGCGATTTATTGAAAAAGGCGGGCATACAAAAGCCGCAATACGAAGCGCTGGCCTATGGAATCTGCGATTTTGCCCTAAAAACCCAAGATAAAAGCGGTTGTTACGCAAAAACATGGGACGATGACGGAAAGGTGATCCAAAAAGAAGGAACCATTGGAAGCTTTCTGATTCTACCTGTGCTTGAGGCCTACAAAAGGACCCAAAAGGACGCATATCTGCAAAGCGCAGTAAGAGCCTTTGATTTCTACTATGACGAACTGGAGCGCAAGGGATTTACCACCGCAGGCGCCCTGGACACCTACAGCATTGACAAAGAATCCTCCTCGCCTCTGTTGCGCAGCGCCCTTGCCCTTTATGACATCACAAAAGACAGAAAATACATCCTTGCCGCAGAGCGGACGGCGTGGTACATCACCACCTGGATGATGCACTACACCATTCAATATCCCAAGGACAGTGTTATCGGGAAAATGGGATACGATACCTTCGGCGCAACCTCGGTCTCCACTCCCCACCAGGCCCTGGATCAGTATGCGTTGCGGGACGTACTCTCCTTCTTGAAGCTTTCCGAGCTGACGGGGAAGATTCAATGGAAGGAAAGGGCGCTTGCCCTTTGGTGCAACGCCACCCAATGCGTATCTGACGGCACCCTGGTCATCAACGGACGGATCCGTCCCACGGGAAGCCAGGATGAGGCAGTGTTCCACACCCGTTGGAGACGACAGTCCGGCAAACCCTTCATGCCCTCCCAATGGCTCCCCGCATGGCCCTGCGCTTATCGGTTGGAGAATCTCCGTCGGCATGAGGACTGGAGCTTTTTCGACCAAGGCTTAGCGCAAATCGAAGGCGCTCTGAACCAAGAATAACAAACGGAGCATGACGGTATCAAGCCGTCATGCTCCGTTTTTCTCATCTTATAAATTAAAGGACACCGTGGGGCAAGGTGGGATCCATGGGTGCTTCCCGGGTAAAGGAAGTGGTCATCTTATAAGGAACACCGCTTTCCGCACTCTTCATAATCCCCGTCATAACCTCCAGAACATGATAGGTCTGCTTATAAGAGGTGCGGGGAGATCTACCCTGCTCGATAGCTGCCGCCAGATCCGCAAGGCCGAGGCAACGGGAGTTGACGTCATAATCGAAGGTCAGGGGCAGGTCTTCCTCTGTTTTCGTCTCTCCGTTAAAGAATTTCATTCCCCTTTCGGCGCCGAAGCAATTGGGATCGGGAACCCGCAAATTTCCTTTTTCTCCGTAAAGAAGGATGTTGGGCTCTTTGAGATCATAGGTGTCAAATGTAGTCAAAAAGGTCACAGTAGCCCCCGATGCAAAGGTCATAATGCAATCGTAATGGGTGGGAACATTGACGGTAATCGTTTCGCCCACATGGGGCTGTGCCGTAATCAACCGTTGAGAAAAGGTAGTTTGAGATTTTCCGTAAACCTCCGTAACCCCACCGAGAAGATTGATCAGCGCCGTAATGTAATAAGGGCCCATATCCAACAACGGACCACCGCCCCGCTGGTAATAGAAATCCGGATCGGGATGCCAGGATTCCACGCCGCGATGAGCCATCACACACCGACCGCCGATCACCTTGCCAAGGTTGCCCTCATCAATGAATTTGCGGCAGGACTGAATCCCTGCCCCCAAGAAGGTATCGGGGGCGCCACCGATCCAAAGTCCCTTTTCCTGCGCCAGGGCAACCAGTGCCGTGCCTTCCTCCCAATCCGCCCCCAAAGGCTTCTCGGAATAAACATGCTTTCCCGCCAGAAGAGCACCGCGCGATACCTCATAATGCTGATAAGGACGGGTCAAGTTCAAAACAATATCAATTTCAGGATCGGCAAACAATTCCTCCATGGTATCGTACAGTTTGGGAATGTTATATTTTTCCTGTGCCTGCTCTGCCCGTTCCCGAATCAAATCGCAGACAGCAACCAGTTTGACGTCCTTGAAGGTTTCCGCGAAATTTTTCAGATAAATACCGCTGATGCAACCCACACCAACCATTCCTACATTAAGCATAACAACGCCTCCTCATCAATACATCTTTGCACTGTTGTCATATACCGAAGCATCCGGCCCTGCCTCTTCGGCAAACGCCTTTCCCTCCCCGGCCCAGATAAGCCCCCGTTCCATCAGAAGTTCCGCCTCAGGGGCCTGATCGAACACGTCATCGTGATGTCCGAGAGAGCAGTAGAACACCCTACCAAGTCCCCAATACTTGGTCCACGCCACGGGCATATCTACGGGCTTGTTTGCGGCGTGATAGAAATTGACCAAGGGGAAGCGGGTGGTGGCAAGGACCTCAACGGCAGGATCAATATGAAGATAATAATGCTCGGTTTTCACATCAAAATCCTTAAGTCCTTCGGTGATGGCGCTTGAACCGTGGCAGATATTTACCGTATATTCCACTCCGTCACTGCCCGGATGACTGACCCATTGTCCACCGGTAATAAACTGCCATTCGGTAGAACTGCGGAAGGAATCACACATGCCGCCGTGGCATCCCGCCATACCCACCCCGCGGCTGACGGCGAAGGATACGTTCTTTTCATAATCCCGGGGAAGGGTACTCATGGTAACACAGGGCACCAGCAGATCATATTCAAGCAATTTCTCCCGATCTGCCAGACATTCCACCCCTTCCACACGGTCTACGGAATATCCGTGCTTTTCCAGAAGTCGCCCAAACCGCGCAGAAACCTTTTGGGGCTCATGGCCATCCCATCCACCGTAAAAAATCAATGCTTTTTTCATGCTTTCCACCTCTGTTTCGGATTCGGGGATCCCCCGATAATAAAATTATAGCACAAAGGGGTTGAAAAAACCAGATTTTTGTGGTATAATATAAGTCAAAAGTTCAGGTTTTAAGGAGAAGACTCATGGCACTCTATGAAAAGCACCGTTCCCAAAACGGTTTCTACAAAGCGGTGGGAAACCTATCCCACGGATTGACCTTTCATGCCCATCTTCACACCAGCTTTGAATTGCTCCACGTCTTCGAGGGAACCATTTCGGTTTGGGTGAACCGACAGAAATACGTGCTGCACAAGGGACAGCAGATTTTGATTCTTCCGAACATGATCCACGAATACAAAACAGAGGAAAGCAATACCCTGAGCCGTCTGATCATTTTTTCGGTGGATTATCTTCCCGAAATCGCAAAAGAAGCGAAAAGCGGTCTCTTCCGCCATCCCATTCTGGAATATTCCTCTGAGAATTTTCGCAAACTGATCGATCTGCATGAGGATCATTTTCTCTTTCGGTCGGAGTTGTATCGTATCGCCGCCCAATATGCAAAAAACGATCCGATCCCCGTCACATCCCGACAGAGCAGCGATTTTGCCCAATGGCTCTCCGAATACCTGGAAGCCCACTGCACGGAAAAGATCAGCGAAAAAACGGTAGCCAAGGCCATTGGCTATCACCCCCGCTACCTCTCCCTTTTGATCAACCAAAACTTCGGAGTTTCCTTCAAGATTCTTCTGAACGAATACCGCATCCGCATAGCAAAAACACTGCTCTCCGATTCTGCCAAAAGCATCACGGAGATTTATACCGCCGTCGGCTTCGATTCCCAAAGCTCCTTCAACCGAAACTTCAAGCTCATCACCGGCGTAACCCCTAGGGAATACCGAGCAGAACGAAGCCTCATCCCCCAAACAACATCTCCTCTGTAATGATATTCCGGCCCCCCTTTACAAAACCCGATTTTTGTGCTATAATACCGTTGAAACGCAATACTGAGCCTTACCATTCTTAAAAACGGTGAAAAACCGATTCCTACAACTACTTTATCAGGAGGAAAATATTATGGAGCAGATTCTGGTACGGCGAGGGTGTCCGACGGGCCCCATCAAACCGATGAATGCTGTTAACAACGGGCCCCTTCACTCGGCGCCCTCCCAATACCGTAGTAATCTGGCAGAATATAAGGCCGCACGAATTCCCTATGCGCGCAATCATGATGCATCGGAGTGGATTGATTACGGCGGTGAATTTGTTGTTGATATTTACAGTCTTTTCCCAAATTTTGACGCAGACCCCGAAAATCCCGCAAACTATGAATTTGCCGTTACCGACGTATATACGGAACGGATCCAAAGCACGGGAACCGAAACCTTTTACCGTCTCGGCTCCCGCATTGAGCATCAGATCAAAAAATATCGCACGGTCATGCCCAAGGATTTCAAAAAGTGGGCGGTGATCTGTGAGCACGTAATTCGTCATTATAACGAAGGATGGGCAAACGGATTTCACTACAACATTCAATATTGGGAAATCTGGAACGAACCCGACCTCAGCGCCGATCCGAACAAACCGAAAAAGACATGGAGCGGCACTCCCGAGGAATTTTATGAATTCTACGTCACCGTTGCCACCCATTTGAAAGAGAAATTTCCCCATCTCAAAATCGGAGGCCCCGCCGTTGCCCGCTTTGACGAGGAATGGCTGGGCGGCTTTTTCCGACGGCTAACCAAAGAGAAAACTCCCGTAGCGCTGGACTTCTTCTCTTGGCATTGTTACGGAACAAATCCCGATAAGATGATGGCAAAAGCCGCTTCCGTTCGTAATATGCTGAACAAATACGGCTATACGCAGACCAAAAGTATCCTGAACGAATGGAACTACGTAAAGGATTGGTGTGAGGGCTGGGTTGATACAATGATGACCATCATCGGGATGAAAGGGGCGGCCTACCTTGCCGCCTGCATGTGTGCTGCGCAGAACACGAAAAACATTGACATGCTGATGTACTATGATGCGGCGCCCTGTTCCATGAACGGACTGTTTGATTTTTATACCTGGAAGCCCTTGAAGGGATATTGGGCAATCTATGCCTTTTCGGATCTGGCCGACCTGGGGACCTGCCTTGCCACCGAGGTGTCCGATCCCGATTTGTACGTCACCGCCGCCACCGATGAAAAGGGAAACACAGCAACATTGGTCACCTATTATACCGACGAAGAGGGACGGGAAGAAAAGACGGTCACCCTGCAGTTCCCCGACGGGCCCACGCAGAAGTTTTCCGTCTATACGGTGGACGAAACGCACAATTACGAAAAGACCGCCGAGCTGACAGGCAATTCGGTCACACTGACCCTAAAGCCCAACACCTTCGTCCTGCTGAAAAGCACCCACCGCATATAAAAAATTTCTGTTTATTGGGAATTTTGCATTGACAAAATAACCGCAATTTGATACAATAAGGCTATAACACAAATAAGGAGAGAAACGTATGAAAAAAACAATGAAACTTACGCTGCTCGTGTGTCTTGCGCTGATCGCGTGCATGCTGATGTTTACCGCATGTGGAGGCGACAGCGAATCACAACTGCCAAGCGACATGACGAATGGTTCAAGCAAAGACGAATCAGAGGCGCATGTACATTCGTTTGGTGAGTGGACTACCGTAAAAGAGGCTACCTGCAGCAGAAAAGGCGAGCAGGAACGCACCTGTGCTTGCGGTGAAAAGGAAACGCAAAGCGTTGAAGCTCTGGAGCATACCAAAGAAACCATTCCCGCCATTGAGCCCACAAAGCTTAAGGAAGGCTTGACCGAGGGCTCCAAATGCTCGGTTTGCCAAAAAATTTTGGTTGAACAGGAAAAAGTTCCACCCCTCGGTCCTCCTACAGATGTATGGAACGGATCGATTGCTACCGAGTTTGCAGGCGGCAGCGGCACCGAAAGTGATCCCTATCTGATCTCCACCGGCGCACAGCTGGCCTTCTTGGCAAAGTCTGTCAACAGCAGCAAAGATAACGCTTATTACAACAAATACTATAAGCTTACAAACTCCATTGACCTGAAGGGACAGGAATGGGATCCCATCGGATCTTATTCGGACAAAGAAATAACAAAAGCATTCCAAGGCTTTTTTGACGGTGACGGCTACGAAGTGCGCAACTTCAAGATTTCGAAATCCAAGTCGCCCTATTATTACGGACTGTTTGGTAAAGCATCCAACGGCGACATTCGGAACTTGGGCGTAACCGACTTTACCATAAATGTTTCCGGTCAGAATCTTTCCTGTGCGGGAGGGATCGCAGGTTCCTCAGCCTCCCCAATCACAAACTGCTACACAGACGGCATTGTGAACCTGACCGTAAAAAAAGAGGGTAAAGAAGAGGATGTCTTTGCCTTTGTCGGCGGCCTGATAGGAGATGCAAGCGGTACCCTCACAAACTGTTATACAAAAAGCAGCGTAATCGCGACAATTAAAGTTGAATACGGTCGTGCTGAATGTTCGGGAGATCTTTTTGTCGGAGGTTTGGTAGGAAGAAACTACGAAGGCGCCATTACAAGCTGTTATGCACTGGGGGACGTAACGGCAACCGTAAAGAGTGATGATGCCTATGCCTATACCTACGCAGGAGGCCTTGTAGGGTACGTTAGAGATGGAATGATCTCTAAAAGTTATGCCACAGGCAATGTAAGTGCCAACAGTTCCATCACCGGATATGAATTTGCTTATGCTTATGCAGGTGGTCTGGTAGGAGATTCTTTCGGCTCCATTGAAAATTGTTATGCAACAGGAGACGCGACCGCAATTGCTTCGGGGAAAAACAGCTATATGCGACACTCCTATGCCGGCGGTCTTGTGGGGCGCATCACATCCGAAACCATTACCAACTGCTACGCAACCGGAAATATAAGTGCAAACGCAACGGGTCCTCACCGTGACGGTATCAGTTTATCCGGTGGACTTGTCGGATATGCCGAGAAAACCACAACAAAAAACAGTTACGCAACCGGCAATGTAACTTGTCTTGTATCCGGATCTTCGCCCTATGGAAGGGCCGGTAGTTTTATGGGGAATAGCGCTTCCGGAACAATAACAAACTACTATCACTACGAAAAACAAATCGTAAAACTCAATAATGAAACAATAAAATCTACCGCTAACACGGCCTGCACTCAGGAGCAGCTCAATGATGCAACCTTCTACACCGGAACGCTCGGTTGGGATGGCAGTATCTGGAATTTCTCCGATCTTGATTTTGCAAAGCATAAAACGCCTCTGCTGAACCTCGGTCGATAACAACATGAGATAATTGTACAAAAAAGGATCCATCCCTCAGAGAGTTACGCTAAAGGACAGTTTTCAAAAATACGGCATATCTCGAAAAAGGTATGCCGTATTTTTGCATTTGCAGACACAAATGCAGTGCTTGTCAGGCAAATTGACGAGGCATAGATGAACAAAAAAAAGCTCCCTTGTGTAAAGAGAGGCTTTTATTGAGTAACACTTAAACGTTTCTTTACAAATTGAGATTCTTTAAACAATCCACTCG
>JAGAOU010000001.1 GCA_017623595.1 Clostridia bacterium | reverse complement strand
GAGAAGACGGTCAGATTATACGGATCCCCCTTTTCCATAGAACAAAGAGTCTGTTTTTCGGGGGCAGGATCTCCGGGGAAAACACAGCAGGAAAACACCTCCTGCGAACGATCATATACGTTCATGGCGCTAATCTCCTTTTGGGCAATCATATCATACCTTTATTATAACATGAAGAACGACGGATGTCAAGGGAGAAAAATTATTTTGTTTTTCCCTGTTTTTTATACCATATCGGTTTGTTGAAGAACAATTAAAATGTCAGAAAGTCTGATATTTCCAACGATTTTATACCAATACAGTTTAAAACCGCCGAAGAACAAAGCGACGGCGGTCTTAAAAATCCGTATTTTACTTTTTTCACAGATTACGGCTTCCAGTAGCGCTCCACACACTCCTTGGCGAGCTCCACATACCGACGTCCCCGAGAGATATCGCCCCGCAGGGTCATAACCTCCCTCTGGCCGATTTCAAACAAGCAACCACTTGCCGCCTCACAGATACGACGAAAATCCTTACGGATTGCATCTTCGTCCAGGGGGCCCGGATGGGTTACAAGATCAGCGCGGGGCTTACTGTAATAGACTATATTACTGCCGCGCAGGTATTCTCCCACTTGATCCTCGTTATTGAAGGGCGAAACCGACAATTTGCGCAGATTCTTCCATTTGGAAAGATAATCGGGGAAAATGGCATCGACCCGCTCACAACAACCGTAGGACAGAAGCCCGAAGCGCTTGACGAGGCGATCCTGATAGGGAAACACAAACTCTCCGAAGGTTTCGGGAGCCACAGCAGTGGTCTCCTGCGATTCCAAAAACCCCCAGCATTGGGTAGTTTTCGTCACGGAGTCGGAGGGCAATTCATGATTAAAAGCAAAGCTTTCCTGACCGATGACAGCAGTTAAATCCGTCGGCAGAAGCAAATTTTCCCGTTCCAAAAAATCGTAATATTGCTCATAGAATGTGGTGGCCATATCCATAACCCGATGCAGAACCTCGGGACAATCGTACATGGCAAGATAATAATTCTCCATGCCCATCAAATGCACCAAAGGATTGGTGATCGATCCGCTCAGAGAACGCATGACCATGCGGGTGGGAAGAATATCTCCGAACACATCCTCCAAAAGCTCCCGATAGGCCAAGGTACTCTCCCGATCCACGCCAAAAGAGCCGCCTTGCAGCTTTTCGAACTCCTCCTCAAGGTCTTCAATGACAGGCTCAATGTGGTACCCGCCGGACTTCGGATCCCGTATCCGCAGGGGCGCAATCCCGAACACTTGAGCCTTCGTATTCCAACTTACATCAAAGGTGGGGAACAGCGGCGTATCATCATCAAAAAGCTCTCTGCCCACCATACTCCAAAGGAGTGCTGCCTCGATTTTACGCGCCTCGGCACCTTCACAGCGCTGACGGGCGGTAATCACATCCTTGGAGAAGTTGCTAAACAAAAGACGGACGGTGGGTGACTCCTTTTTTCCGTTCCCGAGGGCATACCACTGCCTCAGGATTTCATCGTTGCGGGCATTGGAGGCAAGCTCCCGTTTTCGTTGAGCGATTTCCCGTAAAATCTCACGGTCCGAATTTGAAATTTGTTCCATAAAAAAGTCTCCCATTCAATCAATAATGATTTCGCATACGATACCCTACGGGGTACCGTTCGGGGCAGTTTTTTTAATGCTTTACAACTCAAAACATCATGTATTCCATAAACAAATCCGAGAACATGGGATCGGCGGAGAGATCTGCATATTCCGCAGGGGGGAGGAAGATATCCTCTCCGTCGGAGCAGGCATAATGCACCGTTCCCAAAAGGCTTGCGTTGTTGATGCCCTTCATCTTATCCGCAAGTTCTTCGGGAATCAACCCCACGAAGGCCGCATTTTTCACATTCAGCCCCGCAGAAAAACCACCTGCAACGTAGAGTCCTTCCACATCGTCATAAGATATCCCGACGCGGCGAAGCAGGCACTCCGTTGCGGCACGGATGGCAGATTTTGCCAACTGGAATTCCCGAATATCCTTGCCGGTAAGAACCACGTCCCCGCAAATGGGCATGGGATCCTCCTCCAAAAATCCGGTTTCGTCGATATCCTCACGGCGAACACCCTCGGCAATGGCATCAATCAACCCCGTGGCGCACATTCCCTTCGCCTCTCCCCCTCCGATCACGGTAACCGATCCGTCGGGAGCGCAGGCGCAAACAGCACCCTCGGAGGCACTCATACCGCAGGAAATGTTCGCGCCTTCAAAGCAGGGGCCTGCCGCGGCGGCGGTGCAAAGAATTTTTTCACCGTTAAATAGCGCAATCTCCGCATTGGTGCCAAGATCCAGCAAAATACGGTACCGATCGGCGGTGGGCTTACCCACATAATCGATGCCCGCCGAAATGTCTGCCCCCACAAAGGCGGAAAAGCCGGGCAGAGAGATCACCTCATCCACACCCAAAAGAGGGAGCGCTTCGGCAGCCATACAGCGACGATCCAAAAAGACGGGTGTGTAGGGGCTTACGCCCAAAGAAGAGCAATCTACACCGAAAAAGAGATGGAGCATGGTGGTGTTTCCCGCAACATACAGTTTCTTCACCGACGAAAGACCGAAGTCGGACAAAAGCGACGAAATCAGCCGTTGCACCTCTTCCAGAAGCACCTTCTGCAGTTCCGCAGCGCCCTGCTTCATGCAATGATCAATGCGCGAAATCACGTCCGCTCCGAAAGCACGCTGGGGATTGGGTGCGGTAACGGTGCGGATGATTTTATGTTCATCCAAAGAAACCAAAGCGAGGGCAAGGGTGGTAGTACCGATATCAAGACAAAGACAGGAATGCTCGGTCAGTCGACCGATCTCTGCTCCACCTGTAACCGAAAAAATGGCTTCCCGATCGGGCAGAATCACCGTACCATCGGCAGAAATTGTTTGATGGCAAGCCAATACCGGACTGCCGTCCAGAGTGACGGTACATTTTTTGCAGGTACCCCGCCCACCGCAGGGATGGGGCACAAAATAGCCGTGCTGTGTCAAAAGATCGCTGAGAAGAACAGATCCCTCAAAGGGGATTTGCTCGGCCTTTCCCTGCTGTATGACCGTTAAAACAGACATGGATCAATCCTCCCGAAAAAGTACAATTCCAAAATAAGTGACCGTATTGACTCCGTTGATATACTTCATGGAGGTACCTTTCACGGTGGCGCTGACGTTGATGCCGTAGGCCTCTAAAGAAGAAAGGGCTTCTTCGGGGAAGGGGCAGGGCTCTCCTTTTGCCTTGGCACAGGGAGAACAATGACCGCATCCTCCCTTGGAAAGATGGAGATAATTCTTGTATCCCAGTTCCTTCAGCCCCTTGTCCAGCGCGCGGCTGCGCACATTCTGAAGTCGCCCGCCTTCCACCATGCCTTCAAAATCGAAGCTATCCTCCAGTTCAAATATGGATTGATACAGAAGTCCGCGGGAATAGGATTTCACCTCATCGATCAGAGCGTCGATCTCTCCGATGTCGGGAGGACACATCCAGCATTTTCCGTAGACACCGCAGGCGTTGACGGCGCACTGCTCCCGAAACTTGCGATCGCACACAATCTGAGAAACATCGATCCATTCTGCATTGGTAAAGCCCGCCGATTTGGCAAGGTCAATCAATTTATCTTCCATAAAATTCATCCACCGCCTCAAAGAATGCATTCAGATTTTCCCAGGGAGTCATGGGTGGTATATCGCAACCGGAGGACACGACAAAGTTCTCATATCCGGCGCATTCCCGCAGCAATTCCAAGGTCTTTTCCTTCACCGATTCGGGGGTTCCGAGGCGGAGCACCCCTGCAGGGTCCAGATTTCCCATAACAGGCGTATCCTTGGGGAAATCCTCCAGCATCTGCTTCATATCAACAGCATTCCCGAAATGATAGGCGGCAGCCCCCACAGAGGAAATCGATTCGATCATGCGGGGCGTGTTGTTGCCGCAGTTATGATAAATCATCAAAAAGAAATCGTCCTGCACCGCATCGGTGATCTTTTTCACATAGGGAGAAGAGAATTCTTCCTCCAGCGCAGGGGAAAGAAGTCCCGACACAGGCTCTGCCATCACGATGCCATTGGCGCCCGCATCCTTGTATGCTTTGGCGTATTCAATCAAAAATTCCGTTGCCTTCTCCAGCACCGTATGCACCATATCGGGCTCGTCATAGCAATCGATCATAATCTCCGACACATCCAGAAGACGGGCGGCAAGAGAGAAGGGACCGATGATGCCCGCAAAGACGGGGCGATCGGTGATCATGGGGACCGCCTTGCGGATGGAATCCACATACAGGCCGGAACGGGCCGCACCCACAGAGGGCACCGTCAAGGCGTTGGCCTCCTCCTCATCGTGAATCAACCGACCCACAACGGTGGGGACCTCGTCATCGGAAAAGCGGACAGTTGCTCCGAAGCATTCCGCCTCCACCGAAAGATCCATCAGACTGACCGAGGCGGCGGAATTTGTCCTCTGTGCCACAAGAGCCATCCCCTCCGCCTGCTTATCGCTGTCGGAGATCAGTTCCTTCACCGTGCATCCCAAAAGAGAAACACAGGGAAAGGAAAGGATTGGAAATGATTTTTTGCTCTGAGGAAGGGTCTTGATCCATTCACGCATGTTTTGTTTCATATCGTTGTATTCCTTTCAAGGGATTATTCACCGTAATAATGATCCAGAACATCGGACACAGTCTCTGCCCAGACAATAAGGTTTTCGGGACGGTGGGAAACGGTACTGATGTCTTTGAGGACAAACTCAACAGGACAACCGTATTTTTGGCAAAGCTTGACGGTGGTTTCGGTTTCCTTGCGAATGACCTCGGGATCGGTTTTCACGGCCACATTGGCAGGATTGGGCTTACGGGAGTAAACATACTTTCCGCCCAGCTGCTCTGCCATCACCTCTTCCTTCGCCCAGGGAGAAACACCGATTTTGCGCAGGTTCGGAATCTTGCAGATCACGTCCAGCTTCCGATCCAACGGTTCACAGCAGCCATAATAGGTATATGCAAAGCGGGGTGCGATTTCCCGCGCATAGTCAACTTCAAATTCTTCATGCATCTCAGGAGACACATCGGAAAAGCCCTGCGCCATAGTACGGTACCAGGTAGCCTTCAAGCCATCCTCCCCCAGCCCCGAAACATAGGAAGGGGTACAATGCAGACTCGGAGTATTGGGATCTACCTTGAAATGAGATTCGATAAAATCCAACTCCGCAATCCGAATATCATTCCAACGCCGACGAATGGCATGGAGATATTCGGGACGATCGTAGAGATCATACAGAATTGCCTCCAGAGGACGGTATCGCATAATATTATCCCAGGCGGCATCGTAATAGCACCCCACACCGCACAGCTTAACGGGAATGGAATCTCCCAAAAGATCGGTGTAGAATTCCATGGCCCTTTCGTCCTTGTCGGGACGGGCGGTGAAGGTGGGAATCTTGATTTTTTCCAGGCTCTCCTCGTCCTCCAGCTGATCCACGTACTCATGGGAAACAATGTTGTTCGTCCCATCGGTGCGAAGAATTTTTTCCTCCACCTTCAAACCGATACCGGAAGAATCGTAGGCCATTCTCACGCGAAAGAAGGGCTCGAATAAGGTGTCCGCCCGAAAATGCTTTCGACGGTAAAGAGCGCGACGGAAAAAGGTTTCCACGTTGCGGGCCCCTTGGTCCTCGCATTG
>JAGAOU010000085.1 GCA_017623595.1 Clostridia bacterium | reverse complement strand
AATCCCGTTTCGCTGTTCATATTCCCTTGGGTTTTGTAGGTGGGCATAGCCTGAGAAAGAACCGCCGCAATGAATTCCTTGGTGGTGGTCTTCCCCACACTTCCCGTCACGGCGACAACCTTCAGATCGGGACGGGTGCGGTACCACGCCGCATAATCCTGCAGAGCCTTCAACGTATTGGGAACGAGGACACGGGGCAGATCACTCTCCACCTCGTGATCGATCAACAGGGCGGAAACACCCTGAGCGGCGGCTTTATCCACAAAGTCATGGCCATCCACACGGGCACCCTTGAGGCAGATGAAAAGATCCCCCGCCTTTCCTTTGCGGGAATCGATACAATAATCGGAGAATTCCCCGTCACGCAGGCAGGTACCGCCTACAATGCGAGCAAATTCGGACAAACGAACAGACATTTAATATCCCTCTTCCTTGAGAATTTCCCGTGCTATTTCGCGCTCATCGCAACGAATGGTCCGATCGGACAGAATCTGTGAGGTCTCGTGTCCCTTCCCCGCAAGCAGAACCGTGTCTCCCGTCTTCGCAAGGCGAAGAGCGGCGCGGATGGCCTCTTTGCGGTCGGGAATGACCCGATACCCGATCCCCTCCACACCCTGCAGGATCTGACGAATGATTTCATCGGGATCCTCGGAGCGGGGGTTGTCGCTGGTGATAATGACAAGGTCGGCCATGCGGGAGGCAACACGCCCCATTTCGGGACGTTTTCCCACATCCCGATCTCCGCCGCAGCCGAACAACAGAATCACCCGTCCGACGGTGGTTTCCCGAACAGACCGCAGCACGTTTTCCAGTCCGTCGGGGGTATGTGCATAATCAATCAGTAAACGAAAGGGCAGATCCTCCCGCACCGATTCCAGCCGTCCCGGAACACCGGGAAACACGGCAAGGCTTTGGGCGCAGAGATCGGGATCCAACCCCAGACATTCCGCAGCGGCAAGGGCCGCCAAGGAGTTGTATACGCTGAACCGTCCCCAGACAGGAAGAAAAACCTCGCGCTGTCCGGAGGGAGTGCATGCAAGATAGTAGACGCCTTCCCCGGTCATTCGCACCCGTCGGGCGGTGAAATCCGCAGGATGGGTGGCGGAATAGGACAAAGCGTCGGGGCAGGCAAGGAAGGGGGCGGCATAATCGCTGTCGCCGTTGACCAGTCCCCTTCGGCATTGGGAAAACAGCTTCAGCTTTGCGTCCCGATAGGCCTGCATGGAACCGTGATAATCCAGATGATCCACGGTCAGATTGGTAAAAATTCCCAGTTCAAAGGAAATCCCCGCAGTACGGGATTGGTCCAGGGACTGAGAGGAAACCTCCATCACCATATGAGAGCATCCGTTCCGCTTTGCTTCTCGCAGAATGCGGTGCAAAAGAGCGGGGGCGGGTGTGGTAAGGGAGGATTTGGTTTGTTCCGCGCCGTTATCGGTGCGCACCGTTCCGATGAGCCCCGATTTTTTACCGCAGCAGCGCAGGCAATGGTCTAACATATAGGCGGTGGAGGTTTTTCCGTTGGTGCCCGTAATTCCCGTCAAAATCAAATCCTGTGCGGGGTTCCCGTAGAAATTACCGCACAAAAGCGCAAAGGCACGGCGACTGTCGGGAACAAAAAACACGGGAACGGAAACCGACGCGCAAGGAGCGGAAACCACAATCGCCACAGCTCCTGCGGCAACTGCTTCACTCACAAAGGAATGGCCGTCCCGATTCCGACCTCGGATCGCCACAAACAAGGCGCCGGGACAGACATCGTCGCTGCGATCGGTAACGAGAGTGATTTCGGGATCAAAGGACTGAGGACAGGGAAAAATTCCGTTTGCAAGAAGGGAAAGTCTCATGAGACAACCACCTTTCCGAATGTGATAGATTTCAACATCCGGAAAAGGCATCGCCCTTACTGACCCTGCCCCTTGAATTCCACGGTGACCAGCGTTCCTTTCGGAACCTCTTTCCCTGCGGGAATGCTCTGCTTGACCGCCAGGGTGGTGGAATAGTTCAAATTGTCACCGATTACTTTAATATTCAATCCCGCATGCTGCAGGAGAGAATTACATTCTGCCGCAGGCTTTCCTATCAAATCGGGTACGGTAGTCACAGTCTGCACCTCATCGGGTTGGGAGTCGGTGTAGATCAGAACCGTATTGCCGCTGTAGAGAACCGTATCGGCAACGGGAAGCTGAGAAGAAACCTTTTCCCCGTTTCCGACGATCTTTACAATCAGACCTGCATCCTGAATCTTTGCGGCGGCTTCATCTGCCGAAAGCTTTGACACATCGGGAACCTTCACGGAAACGGCGGCACCGTCATCCTCATAATCAGGCTCAATGTTCAGATATTCCAAACATTCACCCATAATATCCCGTCCGAGAGGAGCCGCAATGTAAGAACCGTACTGAACAGTGGAGTTGGGCTCGTCGACCACAACCAGAACGGCAATTTCGGGATCGTCGGCAGGGGCAAAGCAAACATAAGAAGCAATAATCTTTCCGCTTTCGAAGCCCGATTCGGAGGTTGCCTTCTGAGAGGTACCCGTCTTACCGCAGATGCGATAGCCCTTCAGGTATCCCGTTCTGCCCTTGACCACGGTATATTCCAAAAAGTCGCGCAGGGTGGCGCAGGTGGAGGCGGAAACGATACGGCTGACCGCTTTGGGTTCGTTCTGCACAACAATGTTTCCTTCACTGTCCACAACGCGGTCTACGATATAGGGTTCCATGTAGGTGCCGCCGTTGGCGACCGCGGAAACCCCTGTGATCAGTTGCATGGGCGTAATCTGGAAGGTTTGACCGAAAGAGGAGGAGAACAGATTCCACTTGGTCATCTTATCTTCCTCAAAGAAAATTCCCGAAACCTCTCCCGGCAGCCCAACACCGGTCTTGGAGCGGAAGCCGAACAGAGTAAAATAACGGTAAAAGCGTTCCACTCCGATCCGCTCGGCAATGGTAACAAACACAACGTTACAGGAATTTGCCATGGCATCCTTGAAGGTCTCTTTTCCGTGGGCCTTATGGGATGCACAATGATAAGTAATGGCCCCCATGTTGATTTGACTGGTGCAGGTGAAGGTCTCGGAAAGGGGAACCAGATTTTCCTCCAGCGCCATGGCGGCGGTAAAGATCTTAAAGGTGGAGCCGGGGTCATACAACTCGGTGACCACTTTGTTTTTACGGAATTCCGCTTGCTGCTTGTTATAAGCCTCATAATAGGCGGTAGAACCTACAGTGTGCAGCTCCTCCAGTTTTTCCAGCGTCATCTGATCCTTGATCACAAAGGGCTCATTCAAATCGTAATCGGGCTTGGAGGTCATACCCAACACCGCACCGGTCTTCACGTTCATAATCACCCCCGCAATACGGGATTGAACGTTATGCTCCACACGAGCGGCGGAAATATACTTTTCCAGAATATATTGCAACTGCACGTCAACGGTGAGATACACATCGTACCCATCCACCGCATCCTGATAAGATTCGTACTCAAAGGGCATGGAAGCACCCGATGCGGTGCGCACGGCCGTGATTTTGCCCGGCGTTCCCGCCAGCATAGAATCGTAATAGCTTTCCAATCCTTCCAGTCCTTGATTGTCGGTGCCGACAAAGC
The DNA here is from genome assembly GCA_017623595.1 of Clostridia bacterium. GTDB lineage: Bacteria > Bacillota > Clostridia > Oscillospirales > UBA644 > RGIG995. The sequence goes on along the minus strand of JAGAOU010000085.1, from coordinate 59,487 downwards.
CGATGACGGTGGAAAGAAGATTGTCGTAAGGATAGTCCCGCTTAATGTCTTCGCTGACCCAAAGAGCGGATTTATACTTGGTATGCTCTGCCAAAAATGCGGTTACAAGATCCGCCTCGGCATCCTCAATACGGCGTTTGACCACCAGATACTGACTCTTTTTTTCGGTCTGCGCATAAACCGTATCGTAATCCAGCTTCAGGGTCTCGGACAAAAAGGCGGCAACCTCCCGCCGTTCCTCCTCTTTCTCCAACTGAACGGGAGCCATAAGCACCTGATAAGAAGACAGGCTGACCGCAAGGTCAACCCCATTCACATCTTTGATGGAGCCCCGCTCCGGCTCCACGGCTATTTCCCAGGTCTGCTGGTCGAGGGCCTTGCTTTCGTAGTAATCGTGGCGGGCGACCTGCAAATAAAAAAGCCATCCGGCAAGACCGAGGAAGACCACGCAGAAGGCTATGGGCAAAACGTGGCTGATAACTCGGTTTTTTTGGGATGGCATATTCATAACGGTATCCTTTCTCATCCATGGGGGAAAAGGGGCTAAAGAGGGCTCAGAATATCATATTCCCGCAGGCTGAGGAACAGAACTCATCCTCGGAAGAAATCTCCGATGGCGGAAAAGGCTTTCGCCACCCGTCCGAAGAAATCAACGTCCTCTTCCTTGTTCAGGACCTCCAGGTTGCCGGAAACATCGTAGCGAATGTATTGAATCTGATAATTTTCCAGCTTATGCATGTCGAGAACCTCGGATGCATACTGCTCCACAGAGAAGAAGTCCGATCGACGGTCAATCTCCAGTTGCAGCTTTGCGCCTTCGTTGGACACATTATCCAACTCTCTGTTCAGCGCCCGAAGCTCGGAATTGGCCTCGTTCTGGGTGATACTGCAGTTGACGGTCAACAGGAGGAGAACGACAATGCCGACAACGAGGAAGATGGTGACAAAATTAAATTTAAGAGAAGGGGCTTTCATAATTCGTTTTCCTCCTGTTTTGATTTGGTGTGCGTTGTGTGTTTGAGTGCTTGGGTTGATGTTTGTGTTTTGTTTGGTGTTTATGTTGATGTTTGTGTTCTTGGTTTGTTACTCTTCAAAGCGGCGTTCGAAGACTCGCAGGCGAGTGCTTCGGGCCCGAGGATTTTCCTCAATCTCCTCCGCAGAGGGAGCGATGCCTTTCACAAGAACCTTTCCCAATGATTTCTTACCGCAGGTACAGACAGGAAATTCGGGCGGGCAGGTGCAGGGCCGTTCATAGCGGGCAAAGGCGGTTTTCACGATGCGGTCTTCCAGGCTATGGAAGGTCAGCACCGCAATACGGCCGCCGTCATTCATGTTTTCCACCAGGGAATCCAGCGCCAGGCGAACCTGCTCCAGCTCATCATTCACAGCGATGCGGATTGCTTGAAAAACCCGCTTGGCCGGATGCTGTTTTTCCTTCAGCGCCGCTTTGGGAAGGGCCGATTTGATAATATCCACCAGTTGAAGGGTGGTTTCAATGGGGGCTTTGCCCCGGGATTGCACAATCTGAGAGGCGATGCGGCGGGAATAACGCTCCTCACCGTATTCAAAAAAAATGCGGGTCAACTCTGCCTCGGACCATTCGTTGACGATCTGTCTGGCACTGAGCTTATCCTCCGGGTTCATGCGCATATCGAGGGGCGCATCCTGCATATAAGAGAATCCCCGCTCGGCACAGTCGAGTTGATAGGAAGAAACGCCCAGATCCAAAAGCACGCCGTCGAAGGTCTGCCCCGCATTTTCAGCAAGATCGGAAAAGGTTCCACGGATCAAACGCAAATGACAGTTCAATGAGCAGAGCCGCTCTTCACAAACCGCCAGGGCTTCGGGATCCCGATCGTTGCAGATCAAAGTGCCTTGAGGAGAGAGACGTTCTCCAATGGCACGGGAGTGGCCGCCACCCCCTGCGGTTCCGTCGGCATACACACCGTCGGGACGGATGTTCAGGCTTTGGAGAATTTCATCCACCATAATGGACTTGTGAACAAATTCCATATCAGAAGTTCAACTCCTCCAGCATGGCAGCAATATCGTCGGAAGAAAGGGCATCGTTCATCGCATTCCAGAGATCGGTATCCCAAATCTCCATGCGGTCAAGAAGTCCCACAATGGTGACATCCTTTTTCAGCTGAGCAAATTCGCGCAACTTGGGGGCGACGGTAATACGTCCCTGCCCGTCCAAAGAGGCCTCGCAGGAATTCCCCATCAGATAACGCATGCTCATGCGGTTTTTGGAAACGGGAAGCTCGGCAATCTTCTGTTTGAAGGCATCCCATTGAGGATCGGTATATGCAAACAGACAGCCATCCAGGCCACGGGTCAGGTGAAGGGTTGTCCCTTCCAGCTTCTCGCGCTGCTTGGCAGGAAAGAACAAACGGCCCTTGGCATCGATGGTCATATCAAAACGACCTTCCAACGGACAATTCACAGCCATGGGTGGTTCCTCCTTTCCCCTTCCTTCAGACATCATTTCGGGTGATTTTTGGGATTTTCATCCCGATTCCACCACTTTCATCCACTGTACTAATATTATAACGCACTTTTGAGCAAAAGTCAAGGGCTCTTTCCAAATTCAGCCGAAATACACGTTGAGAATTTTCGCCTTGTTTTTGTGTCATTTTTCGTGATAGTAACCAAAATAAATGTTCGAAAAACACAGAAAACATACCTTTTGACGGACACATGTTCGAAACATGCCCATTTTCTCTCAAAAAGTGGGGCGCCGTCCCAAGTTTTTGACCAAAAACAGGAAAAACCCACCGTCAAAACGCACAAATCACCGCACGAATTTTTGAACGATAGCGCAAAGCCCTTGCTTTTTGTTCGCAAAAGGAGTATAATAAAGGAAGACAAAAAACAAACAGAGAGGTCCAAACGATGAAAAAACGCATGCTGGTGGACGGAAACAGTATCCTCAACCGCGCCTTTTACGGAATACCCCTTTTGTCCAACAAGGACGGATTCCACACAAACGCCATTTACGGATTTTTCAATATTTTGCTTCGACACATCGAGGAAGACCGTCCCGACGAGATCTGCGTTGCCTTTGACGTCAAGGCACCCACCTACCGTCATGAACTGTATACCGATTACAAGGCGGGGCGACGTGCCATGCCCGAGGAGTTGCGGGAGCAGTTTCCCGTGGTCAAGGAGTTTTTGGATGCCATGGGCATTGCCCGTTTTGAGCAGGCGGGTTTGGAAGCGGATGACATCATCGGAATCCTCAGCAGAGATGCGGAGCAGGCAGGCGAGGAATGCGTCATCGTCACCGGTGACAGGGACACCCTGCAGTTGATTTCCGACCTTGTGGTGGTGCGCCTTGCAACGACCACTCCCAAAGGTCCCGCAGACACCCTCTATAATAAGGAAACCTTGCAGGAAAAATACGGCCTCTCCCCTGCTCAGATGATTGATCTGAAAGCACTGATGGGGGACTCCTCCGACCGTATTCCCGGAGTTGCGGGAGTGGGTGAAAAAACCGCCCTCAATCTGCTGCACCAATACGAAACATTGGATAATATTTTTACCCACACAGAAGAACTGAAGGGCGCATTGAAGACCAAAATGGAGAACGGAAGGGATTCCGCCTATCTGAGCAAGAAACTGGGCACCATCATCACAGATCAACCCATCGACACGGGAGATTTGTCGGTCAAGGAGCCAAACGGAGAGGCCCTTTCCGCCCTGTTCGAAAAATATCAACTGGCAAAGCTGGCGGCAAAATTCGATCTTTCCCTGAAGGAGGAGAAAAAAGAAGAATTTGTTGCTCCCGAGATTCGGCCTCTGGAAGGGGCTCTTCCCGAGGGGGATCTTGCGATTATGTTTGACGGAGAGATTCTGTCGGTCTATTGCGACAACGTGATCCACACCGCGCCCTTGACCGAGGAGCTTTTGAAGCAGCTTTCGGGCAGAGAATTCATTGCTCACGACGCAAAGCCGTTAATTCGGGAAATGGAGCACCGGGAGCTGGAGCATCGGTGCGTTTTTGACACAATGACCGCCCTTTATGTGCTGGATCCCACACGGGCATCGAAAAATCCCGAGACCATCAGCGAAAAAGAATTGAACATTTCTGCCACGACGGCACAGTTTCCCGCCCTTCTGCCCCGTCTTCGGGACAAGCTGGCGGCGGAACTGAAGGAGAACAACGCAGACTTTTTGTACTACAACATCGAGCTTCCCCTCACCACCGTTTTAGCACGGATGGAAGATCTGGGATTCAAAGCCGACAAGGAATTTCTGGAAAAATTCAGCAAGGATTTGGGAGAGCACCTGATCCGACTGGAGCAGACGGTCTATGACCTGGCGGGGAAAGAGTTCAACATTTATTCCCCCAAGCAGTTGAGCGAGGTTCTTTTCACCGACCTGCTTCTGCCTGCGGGAAAAAAGACAAAAACAGGATATTCCACCGATAATGACACTCTGGAAAAACTGGTCAATCATCACCCCATTGCACAAGCCATCATTGATTGCCGACGGGTGGCAAAATTAAAATCCACCTATGCCGACGGCCTTGCGGATAAAATCGAAGAAGATGGGCGAATCCATACGGTGTTCATGCAAACCGTGACACAGACGGGACGCATCAGCAGTGTGGAGCCGAACCTGCAGAACATTCCCATCCGCACCGAATTGGGGCGGCAGCTGCGCCGTGCTTTTTCGGCGGAAGAAGGGTATTCGCTGGTGGACGCAGACTACTCCCAGGTAGAGTTGCGGATTCTCGCCCACATCGCAGACGACAAGGTGATACAGCAGGCCTTCAATGACGGGGAAGACATTCACACGGCCACCGCATCTCAGGTCTTTGATTTGGCGCCCGAAATGATCACGCCTCAGCTGAGAAGTCGGGCCAAGGCGGTAAACTTCGGCATTGTTTACGGCATCGGAGATTATTCTCTGGGGCAGGATCTGAAAATCCCCCGCAAGGAAGCGAAGCGGTATATCGACGCATACCTTGCAACCTACACGGGCGTGCGGGATTTTATGCAGAATTCCGTGGAATTCGGAAAAGAGCACGGCTATGTGGAGACGGTCTTCCATCGCCGTCGCTATGTTCCCGAGCTAAAGGCAAACGGACATTTGAAGGCCTTCGGAGAGCGGGTCTGCATGAACGCCCCCATTCAGGGCACCGCCGCAGATCTGATCAAATATGCCATGGTCAAAATCGACCGCCGTCTGAAAGAAGAGGGAATGAAAACCCGACTGATCCTGCAGATCCACGACGAATTGATTTTAGAAGCCCCCGACAACGAAGCGGAACGGGCCGCAAAAATGCTGGTGGAGGAAATGGAATCGGCGGCAAAACTCAAGGTTCCTCTGACAGTGGAATCCAATATTGCAAAGAATTGGTTTGATGCAAAATGACAAAAAACATTCTCTTTCTCTGCACGGGAAACACCTGCCGTTCCCCCATGGCAGAGGGCTTTGCCCGTGCAAGGTTCGAACAACTGGGCATGGATTACCGTGCACAAAGCGCGGGATTGCAGGCCGACGGAAGCCCGGTAAATGCAAAATCGGTGTTTGCGGCAAAGAAACTGTACGACATTGATCTTTCCCACCACATTTCCCGTCAGGTAACACCGCAGATGTTGGGGCAAGCAGATTTCATTGTCACCATGACGGAAGATCAGGCGGCATTGTTGAAAATGCTTTTTCCGCAAATGAGCGAAAAAATATCCCCCATTAGCTCCGAGGGTATCCGAGACCCCTACGGAGGAACGGAGGACGATTATTTGGCCTGCGCAAAGCAGATTCACAATGCCATCGAGGCACGGACGGAGGGCGGCGCATGGAGCTGAGACTTGCCGAAGAGCGGGATTTGGAAACCGTAGCGCAGTTAGAGCAGACCTTTGCCTTTCCCCTTTCCCAAGAGGAACTTCACAAACTGCTTCAAAACGACACCTTCCGCATTATAATATGGAAGGATGAGGATAATATTCTTGGCCATTGCGTACTGTTTCGGGTGATGGATGAGGCGGAGATCACCTCCTTCACCGTGCGGGGAGATCTGCGCGGAAAGGGCATCGGAACAGACTTTCTGACCGCCCTTCTGCAATATCTGAAGCAGGACGGGGCAAAGATTGCCTATCTGGACGTGCGGGAATCCAACACTGCCGCTCGGAAACTCTATCAAAAGTGCGGCTTTTCCGAGCTGGGGCGTCGCAAGCGGTTCTATCAGAAGCCCGTGGAAGACGCCATCGGCATGGGAATCGAACTGTAAAACAGATAAAAAACAGTAAGGACAGAGAATCCCGGATTCTCTGTCCTTGTTTTTATTCTTTTTTTCTCTGATTCAGCGTGTTTTCCGTCCCCCGATAGACCACAAATTTACAAAAGAGAAATTCGAGGAGAAAGTTGGAGACCATGGTCACCGCCAGGATCAGAAAATCCTGCACTCCCGCACCCTCCGCCAGATTTCCAAGCCAGGTGGAGAGAGGTGTGAAGACCAGATAAAAGCCGAATACCTTCAGCATGGCGATGGGAACATTGGCGGCGGATTTAAAGGTATAACGACGGTTGAGGGTAAAATTCCACAACACCGAAAGAGTCAGGGAAATCAGATAGGGGATCCAATAATCCTGAATAAACAACTCCAAAAGGGCAAAGGAGCCCACTTGGATCAAACCGGCAGAAACGGAAAACAGTGTAAATTTCAAAACCTGAAGAAGGGATTTTTTACGAGTTTCCATACCGATAATCTCCCTTACTCTCTGCGTTCGTTCCCACCGTAAATGGTAATAAAGCTTCCCTTGGTTGCGGGGCCCAAAGTGCGCTGAGCATCGAGACAACGGTCAAGGAAGGTCTGAACACGGGGCTCTAAACCTTCAACGGGAGTGATTCCGTAATACTTCTTATAGAAATTCTCCACGGAATCGGCCAGTGCGGTAAGAGACTCTGCCACATCTTCCCCTTGCGCATAGCGACGCATGAGAATTCCTTCTCCGACACAGAGACGCCAGGTTTCGTTAAAGTAATTTTCATAAAGGAAGTGGGCAAAGCGAACCAAGCGCATGGAGCCGTAGAAACGGACCTCGTGCTGATCGCCCTTGGGATGCTCTCCCGCCACGGAATAGCCCTTGCGAATGGCAGAAAGAATGGATTCGGTATCGTTTTCCTTCGCAAACACCAAGGTGAAGCGATGGGCAAATCCATCGGTGTCGCTATCATGATTATGAGAATCGCTGCTTCCCACAATGGGGAGCGCGTTGCCCTTCAATGCCTGCTCCTGCCAGAGAGCCACCTGCATGTTGTTATAGCGGCAATGGATGCCGTTGAGCAACTCAAAGGCATCAAAAATTTTTTCATCGAACAGAATATCACGGAATTCGTCGGTCACATTATAGCGACGGGGCATCCAGCAGGGATGAGCAAAAATAGCAAGCCCGCCCGCTTTACGGATGCTTTCGCAGGCCCATTTTGCCATGGCCACACGGTGACGGTATTGCTCACAAACATGAGTCAACCCCTTTTCAACCTCCGCAACCTCAGCTTCAAATTCCTCCCGATGGTGAATATAACGATCGCAAACACTCTCCTTGCCACCGACGTGGACGATATGGAGCATGGAGCCGGGGGTATGAACCTCTTCGCCGCGCATAATGTGCATTCCCAGGGGAACGCCGTCATAAAGATCGGCGGCCAATTGGGAGGTGTACATACGATTGTGGTCGGTCAAAGAGAAGAAATCAAAGCCCTCTTCCCGATAATCGGCAGGCGTCATGGAAACGCCGTCCTGACCGTCGGAATACCAGGAATGGGTGTGCAAATCCCCCTTCAAAGGACGCAGGGCATAGAGATCCTCCTTCACGGCGTACATGGAAATCTTGGTAGGCTTACCGCCCTTTTCGCAAAACATAACGGTGTACTGCTGTTCCATATCGAAGGCATAGGTGAAGACAAGACAACCGTTCTCCACCTTGCAGGGATAATCCAAAGCAAGAGGCTCGTGATAGTCCAACTGATCCTCCTGCAAACCGAGAACCTTCAGTTGATATTCCTTCTCGGCAGAAAAACGGCGACTGACATCGTGCGGAAAAATACGAACCGTAGTCTCCTTTCCGACACAGACAACCGAGGGATAGCAAAGATAACGGGGATGTGCGTTACGCATGACAAAAAACTCCTTTTTAGTTATCAGTTGTTTTGTTCACGGAAAAATTCCAGAATTCCCTGAGCAATGGCGTTGGCGGCAATGTCCATATTGGAATCCTTCATAAAATAAGCCAAATCCTTGGGATTGGACATATAAGCGGTTTCAAAAAGAATAGAGGGGAACTCACAAAGACGGGAAACCTTGTAATAGTCACACATATTTTTACGTGCGGTAAAGCCCGTAAGATCACAAAAGGTGTTGAGCACCTTTTCGCCCAAAAGCTGACTGTTACCATAGCACCAAAAGGTTTCCGTGCCCGAAACAAGCACATCGGCAGAATTGAAATGGATGGAAACATTGGCATCGGGGGCAAGGGCACGGTACTGAACAATCAACTCGTCCAGAGAGTAGGTCTGCTCTCCTTCATGGGTCAGGATCACCGTGGCACCCAAAGCGCGCAGCTTCTCGGCCGTGCGGCGGGACAGATCAAGATTCAAATTCGATTCCCAGATCTCCTTACCGTTGTGGAGGCGGACCGCACCGGAATTCTGACTGTGACCGGGGTCCAGAGAGATCACAACGCCGGTGAGGGGCTTATCCCCTTCGGCGAGGGTGACGGGATTGCGGAAGTTGATATAAAGATTGGTTCCGTCAAAGGTGCAGTAATAGCCGTAAATATGTTTTGCAGCCTTGTATGTAAGGGTGATACGGACGGTGGTCGCATCTACCCTCTCCACAGAAGAGGAGGCAAAGAGGGGATTTTCGCCTACGGCAAAGGAGGGAACATCCCCCGAAATTCCGTACAACGTGATCTGAACAAACTCATTGTCCATCCAGACGGTATGGAAAGCTTTGTCGGTCATCTTGAGGGACAGAACGGTATATTTCCCCAAAAGGCTCATGGAAGTTTCTTTGACCGCAGTCAAGCCGAAGGGCTTGTCCAGGGTCGCAACATCGGACACCGACATATACATGCCGTTGGTCATTTTAACCGTACCGTCCGACTTAGACACCACATTGACCTTTGCGCCCTCGGTGGCGATATAATACAAATCGGGATCCACCGCAAGATTGGGACGAATATCCGACTTATCGGTAATCACTTCCATGGCATAGGTGGAGGGATCGTTGATGATCTCCACCAAACAGCCGGGGGAATAACTGACCGTTTCCCCCTTGCGGGAAGCGTGGAACACGGGATAACCCATGGTTCCGTTGCCGTTGCCGTCAATCTGAGGAAGAATCAAGGTTCCGGTATAGGTGGCCTTCAGATATTTTCCATTGTTTGGATCCTTCGTTTTGGTGGCAAGGGGAACGGTATAATTCCCGATCTGCACCCGAACCTCGGAGCCTGCGGGAGCCACACAGGAGAAGGAAATCTCAACCCCGGACTTGTCTGCCACATCATAGGAGGGGGTAAAGGAATCCGCAGCAAAGCTGTAGGTCTTCAGATAATTGCCGCTGCTTCCCCCCGAGGGAGTGCGGGTAATAACATAGTCCACAGACTTGTCCTTATGCTTGAAGGTGACAACAGTTTTGGTTCCCGTAAGGGTCACAGGATAGGAGAAATAGCCCTCTCGGGTGCGATCCACAATTTTCCCGTCCGCATAGAGGGGGAAATTGGGATCGGAGACCCCGACGATATACGTAGAAGAATAGGACGCATCCACGGTAATGGAGGATTGATTGAATTGCAAAGTAGTGCTGATGGGCTCGATATAATACCGATCCTTCACATCGTCCCCCACACCTGCATAATTCTTCTTGAGGGATGTATAGTTGTAGAAAACGGCGCCCTTAACCTGATCCTTGGTTTCCAGATAATCCAATTGGGCAGGGATCTCTTCCCCCGTCTTGTAGGCGGCGGTATCCTCGCAACGATAGGCACCGATGCCGATATAAAGGCGGACATCGGTTCCCTTCACCGTTTCATTCCACCAATCCACAATGGGGGCAAAGGGGGCGGTGGAGTGGTTGCGTTGGAAATAAACCTGAGGACAGATATAATCCAACCATCCCTCCTTGACCCATTTACGAGTGTCGGCAAAGGCTTCGGAGTAGGTCTGATGAGCTGCCTTGATATCCACACCGTCGGGCTGATAATACTTCAGCGCCCATACGGCGGCGGGGCTGATTCCGAACTGAACCGAGGCATCATTGGACTTGACGGCATCATAGACCGCTTTAACCAACGCATCGTTGTTTGCACGCCGCCAATCCGCCAGAGTCATTCCGTTGCCGTAGGCTGCATAAGCGGCGGAATCGTCATAATGCTCATTGACTTCGGGATAGAAATAGTCGTCGAAATGGATTCCATCCACATCGTACTTCTCAACAATCTCCAAAACGCCGTCCACAATATACCGGCGCACCTCGGGAAGCCCCGGATTCAGATAGAGCTTTTTTCCGTCGGTCAGAACCCATTCGGGATGCTTTTTGGCAGGGTTGGATTCCGCAAGATCCTTGACCGTCAGATTGGAGGCATTGGTAACACGGTAGGGATTGATCCAGGCATGGAATTCCAACCCACGGGCATGGGCCGCCTCGATGGCATAGGCCAAAATGTCCAGCGGGAGGGCATCCCCCTGCTTTTCTACCACATAATAAGAGGAGGGATAATATTCGGAGGGATACAATGCGTCTCCCGAGGGGCGCACCTGAAAATAAACGGTATTCAGCCCAAGGGACGCCACATTGTTCATGATGGTGTCGATTTCCCCCTTCAATTCCTCGGCGGAGAGACCGATTTTAGAGGGAAAATCAATATTCGCAACAGTAGCAACCCAAACGCCCTGTGTGTATTCCGTAGTCTGAATGGGGGGGATTTCAATGACAGGCGCATTCACCGTAACGGTGCAGATTTCACTGTAACCGCCATCCACAGAAGTGGCGACAATCTGAGTGGTTCCATAACCGGTGCCCGTGATCAGACCGTCGGAGGAAACGGTGGCAACGGCGCTGTTGTTGGAAGTATAGCGAACCCCCTTCTCCGAAGCATTGGCAGGTCGCACGGTGGCGGTCAGCTTATGCGTTTTTCCCAAAGCATCCAAAACCACGGTATAATTCGACAGGGATACTCCCGTCACGGAAACACGGTCAACGGGATCAACAATCACTTTAAATTCCGCAGTAAAGCCGCCCTCCTCGGAGACAAGGCGAATCACCGTCTCCCCTTTTTTCACCGAGGTAACCAGTCCCTGCTCGGACACGGTAGCAACCGAAGGATCGGAGGAGGTCCAGAGGATCGTTTTGTTGCTGGCGTTGATCGGTTCAAAAACGGGCGCGATCAGATAGGTCTGCTTCAGCCCGGAAAAGGTATAGGAATTTTTGGAAAGAGAGATCCCCGTCAAGGGAACCGATTGCTCCACAGTAATCTCACAAGTGGCCATAATCTCCCCGTAAAGACTCTTTGCGATGATCGAAACCGTTCCGTTGGAAAGAGGAGTTACCTTTCCCGTCAAGGGATCGACAGTAGCAACCTGCTCATTGGTGGACATCCATTGAAGTTCCCGCTGAGAGGTGTTCTCCGGCTGATAAATCGGCGTAAGAACCAGGGTATCCTCCAAATTACGGAAGGTAAATTCGGTCACATCAAAGGAAAGCCCTTCCAAAGGAACATTCTCGGTGATCACTACGGTACAGGTATCGGTCACATCCCCTTCCGAGGATGTCAGGGTGATCTGTGCTCGTCCGAGGGAAATTCCTGTCACCTTTCCGTAGGGATCGACAGTGACAACGGAGGGATCGGAGGATGTCCAGACCAGACGGGTGGGATCCAACTGCTCGGGAGCGGGATCGGACAGATAACTCAAAGCACGGGTAACCCCGATAGGAACATACAGCTCCTGTTCCGTAATATCCAGGCGGGTGATCACGCTGACCGTTACCACACACTGCGCCTGAAGAGCGCCGGATTGGGTGGCCACGGTAACGGTGGCGGTTCCGTTTGCATGCGGGGTCAAACGTCCGTCCCCGGACACGGAAACCACGGAGGCATCAGAAGAGGACCATACCAATGCCTCCGCCACAGCGTCCTCCGGCACAAAGGTGACCTCCAGCCGAGGAGACTCGGAGAAGGAAACAATGGTCAATTCCGTTTGATCCAAGCGGAGGGCTTCCGCAGGGGGCGGCGCAAGGAAGACGGCAAGGATCACCGTAACGATCACGGCAACCAGTGCGGCGGCAATGCAGACCGTCCAAAAAACGAAATTACGACGGGAGGACACGGGAAGATTCATAGATAAGGTCCTTTCGAGAATATAAAGAAGAAAACGATCAGATCATGTGTTCGCTCATACCGTCTTTACCGGCAAGGAGATGAAAATGGATATGGGCAACGGTCTGCCCGGCGGCGGCACCGCAATTATTGATAATGCGATAACCGTCCTTCAATCCCAACTCCTTGGCAACCTTGGCGATAGCAACAAAGATCTTGCCGATGATTTCGCAATTCTCTTCGTTGATGCCGTCGGCGGAGGTAAGGATATGCTGCTTGGGCATAAAGACAATATGAACGGGCGCCTGAGGATTGATATCATAAATGGCAAGAACCGAATCGTCCTCATAGGCTTTTTTGGAGGGGATTTCCCCCGAAATTATCTTACAGAAAACGCACATAGTCGAATTCCTTTCCGTCATTTACTTCACAAGCTCACGCACTGCGGCGGGAACTTCGGCCAGATGGGAGGCATCGCGGCCACCTGCTGCGGCACAGTCGGGACGTCCGCCACCGCCGCCACCGCAGAGGGTTGCGGCCTTCTTGACCAGGTTGCCCGCATGGTTGCCCTTCTTCACCGCATTGACACCGCAAGCGGAGGCAAACATCACCTTACCGTCGGTCGTAGCGGAGAGAAGAATGACCGCATCGGGGTTCTTTGCCCGCATCTGATCGGCAACGGTGCGCAGGAACGCGGCATCGCCGTCCACGGTGCAACAGACAAAAGGCGTACCGTTCACATCTTCAGCCTTAGCAAGGAGGGAGTCGGCAAAGGCAGAGGCCTGCTTTTCAGTCAGCTCGGCGATCTGCTTCTGAGCGGACTTAAGCTCGTTCATCACCGATTCGCAACGGCCTTCCAGATCGGCGGCGTTGCCCTTCAAAGCGGCAGCGGAACGGGAAATAACCGATTCCTTCTCCACCAGAAGGTCAAGAACATTAAGACCTGTAACAGCTTCAATACGACGAACCCCTGCGGAAATGCCCGATTCGGAGAGGATATGGAACATTCCGATATTGGAGGTGTTATCTACATGGGTACCGGCGCAGAATTCGGTGGAAATATCGCCCATCTTAACCACACGGACTTCCTTACCGTACTTCTCGCCGAAGAGAGCGATGGCACCGGACTTCCTGGCGTCCTCGATGGACATAACCGTAGCGGTAACGGGAAGCGCAGAGAAGATATATTGATTGACGATGACTTCGGTCTGCTTGATTTCTTCGGGAGTCATGGCGGCAAAATGGGTGAAGTCGAAACGCATACGGTGCTCATCCACATAAGAGCCTGCCTGAGCCACATGATCCCCCAGCACCTTACGAAGAGCGGACTGGAGCAGGTGGGCGGAGGAGTGGTCACGACGAATGGCTGCACGGCGGAACGGCTGAATCGCAACAGAAACGGAGTCGCCCACAGACAGAGCCCCGTCGGTCAGCGTGCAAAGATGGAGATATACACCCTCGGTCTTCTTGGTGTCGGTCACATCGGCAACCACAGCGCCGTTAAGGGCAACCGTACCGGTATCGCCAACCTGGCCGCCGCCTTCTCCATAGAACACGGTGCGGTCGAGAACCAGCGTACAGTCTCCTTCGGAAACCGTTTCCACAGCTTCGTCATCTACGAAAATAGCAAGGATCTTACCCTGGCAGGATTCTTCGGTATATCCCAAAAATTCGGTTTTGGGGAGAGCGGTAATAGCGGATTTGGTGGCGTCGGACCAGCCGCTGATGTTGGCGCGGGCGGCACGGGCACGGGTTTTCTGCTCCAGCATGAGAGCATCAAAGCCCTCTTCGTCCACATCAAGCCCCTGCTCGGAAGCGATTTCGCGGGTCAGGTCAATGGGGAACCCATAGGTATCATAAAGCTTGAAGACGTCGGCGCCGCAAAGAGTCTTTTCGCCCTTTTCCTTGGCGGCGGCGGTCATTTCGGAGAGAATGGAAAGTCCCTGGTCGATGGTGGCATCAAAGCGTTCTTCTTCCAGAGAGAGAACTTTCTTGATGAAGGCGGCCTTGTCCTTCAGCTCAGGATATGCGCCTTCGTTGTCGCGGATGACGATGTCGCACAGTTCTCCGCCGAGGAAGGAACCCTCAATGCCCAGCAGGCGGCCGTGACGGGCAGCTCTGCGGATGATGCGGCGAAGAACGTAGCCGCGCCCTTCGTTGGAGGGAAGAACACCGTCGCAGATCATGAAGGAAGCACTGCGGACGTGGTCGGTAATAATGCGGATGGAAACATCGTCGTCGGCATCATCGCCGTAATTCTTACCGGAAATGCGGCAGACGGTATTGAGGATGTTGCGGATGGTATCAACCTCAAACATATTGTCCACGCCCTGCATAACGCAAGCGAGGCGTTCCAACCCCATACCCGTATCGATGTTCTTCTGGGCAAGCTCGGTATAATTGCCCTTGCCGTCGTTGTTGAACTGGGAGAACACGTTGTTCCAGATTTCCATATAACGGTCACATTCGCAACCGGGTTTGCAATCGGGGGAACCGCAGCCGTACTTTTCACCGCGATCGAAGTAGATCTCGGAGCAGGGGCCGCAGGGACCGGAGCCGTGCTCCCAGAAGTTGTCGGCCTTACCGAGGCGAACGATGTGCTCCTCGGGAACGCCGATCTGATCCTTCCAGATGTGATAGGCTTCCTCATCTCCTTCGTAAATGGAGGGCCAAAGGAGATTTTCGGGGATTTCCAAAACCTTGGTCAGAAATTCCCAGGAGAAGGCAATGGCTTCTTCTTTGAAATAGTCGCCGAAGGAGAAGTTGCCGAGCATTTCGAAATAGGTACCGTGACGTGCGGTCTTGCCTACGCGCTCCAGATCGGGGGTACGGATACACTTCTGACAGGTAGTGACCCGACGGCGGGGAGGCTCTTCTTCCCCGGTGAAGAATTTTTTCATGGGAGCCATGCCGGAGTTGATCAGAAGAAGTGATTTGTCGTTAATGGGAACGAGGGGGTAGCTGGGGAGTCTCAGATGCCCCTTAGTTTCAAAGTAGGAGAGATATTTCTCCCGGATTTCATTCAAACCCATGCTATGCATTGTGTTTATATTCCTTTCAAGACGTAAAATTTCAATTATATTCAAACGAAGCGACAGATCCGACAGAATCGTGCATCGATCAGTTTCTTTGCTTTTCGCGCGGTTTTCTCCTCTCGAAACAGGCCGTAGACGGCGCTTCCGCTTCCGCTCATCTCTGCGGCGCAGGCACCGAGGGAAATCAGCTGCGCTTTCAGACGGGGGACCGAGGGGCAGAGGGTGGATGCGGCCTCTGTGAGGTGATTGGAGACATAGGGAGCAATATCTTCTCCTCGCCGTAGCGCCTGCAAAAAGGACGGGGTGGAGAGGGCTGCGGAACGGGCAAGGCTGTCATAAACCCGATACACATCGGGGGTGGAGGCTCGCTCGGAGGTTTTTGCAATCAAAAGGGTGTATCCTCGGAGCGAAGGCTGGGGAGTAAGAATATCCCCGATGCCCTCCGCAAGGCAAAGACCTCCCTTCAGAAAAAAGGGAACATCGGCGCCCACACGGACCGCAATCCGATGCACCGCGGGGTCGGTCTCGGCAACCCCGTAATGACGGCAGAGCAAGCGGATCACGGCCGCCGCATCGGAGGAACCGCCACCGAGACCGGCACAAACGGGAATCCGTTTCTTCAGGTCTATGTGAAGCCCTTCCTCAGGCAAGGACAGTTCGTTAAAAAAGCAACGGACGGCCTTGATGCAGAGGTTTCGGTCATCCACGGGAATAAAGGGCCAGTCACAGGACATGGTGATCGTCTCTCCTCCCGGTGTCAGCGTCACCGTATCAGACAGTGAAACCGTAGCAAACAGGGAGGACAGCAGGTGATATCCCCGCTCGTCCCGCCCGGTAATATCCAAGGTCAGATTGACCTTTGCGTAAGCTTCGGTCTGCACAACATCACTCCAGACGGGCAATGAACCGTTCCAAACGGTCCATGGCGATTTTCAGATGATCCATGGAATAGGCATAAGAGATCCGAGCGAAGCCCTCACCGCTTTCCCCAAAGGCACTTCCCGGAACCATGGCAACCTTTTCCTCTTCCAGGAAGCGGCGGCAGAATTCTTCAGAATTCAAGCCGTAGCGGCTGAGATTGGGGAACACATAAAAGGCCCCCAAGGGCTCAAAGCAAGGAATGTTGAGCCGTTCAAAGGTCCTCAGAAGAAACTTGCGGCGCATGTTGTACTTCTCCCGCATCATCGCCACGTCCTCAGCACCGTTCTCCAGCGCTTCCACGGCGGCATATTGGCTGGTGGTGGGGGCAGACATAATCCCGAACTGATGAATTTTCAAGGCGGGCAGCATCAGTTCTCTGGGACCGCAAAGATACCCCATACGCCACCCTGTCATGGCATAGGCCTTGGAAAAACCGTTGACCACCACCGTCCGTTCCCGCATGCCATCAATGGAGGCAAAGGAAACGAGGGGTTCTTTTGTATAGGCCAACTCAATATAAATCTCATCGGTGACCACCAGAACGTCCGTACCGCGCAGAACGGCGGCAATAGCCTCATAATCCGCCTTGGTCATAATGGCCCCCGTGGGATTGTTGGGGTAAGAGAGAACCAAAAGCTTGGTTCTGGGGGTGATGGCGGCCTTCAGTGTCTCAGGAGTGAGACGGAAGGCATCCTTCTCGAAGGTGGGAAGGGGGATGGGAGTTGCCCCGGCCATGGCGGCAAGAGGAGCATAGCAAACAAAGCAGGGCTCGGGAATCAGCACCTCATCCCCGGGGCAAAGCAGTGTGCGCATGGTGACATCGATTCCCTCACTGCCCCCAACGGTGACAATCACTTCCCCGTCGGGGTCGTATTCCAGCCCAAAACGGCGGGACATATAAGAAGAAATGGCGCGGCGGAGAGGGACCAGCCCGGAATTGGGGGTATAGGCGGTTTTGCCCTCGTTCAGGTTACGGATGCCCGCCTCCCGAATATGCCAGGGCGTCTTGAAATCGGGCTCCCCGATGCTCAGCGTAACAACATCCTGCATGGAGCCCGCAAGGTCAAAAAACTTGCGGATTCCCGAAGGTTTCATATCCCGCGCCACGGGATTCAACAGGTCTTGATAATTCAAACTCATAGGTCAAATCTCGCTGAGGAGTCGATGGTCCTCGGAGGAGATGTCCATCATAACTCCTTTGTCCTTATACTTGGTGAGAACGAAATGGGTGGCGGTTCCTGTTACGCCGTCGATGACCGCCAGTTTTTCACCGACAAAACGGGCAACGTCCCGAAGGGTCTTCCCTTCCAGAACAACCATCAGATCGTAGCCCCCCGACATGAGATAAAGATCCTGCACCTCATCATAGGCACAAATGCGCTTTGCAACCTCTTCAAAGCCTTCCCCGTGACGGATATGGACCTTGATTTCAATAACGGCGCAGGTGTGCTCCCGCTCGGTCTTATCCCAGTTGACCAGGGCGTGATAGCCCCGCAGGGTACCGTCTGCCTCAGCGTCGGAGATGATGGAAGCAACGGCGGTCTCGTCCATATCAAGGGCATCCGCAATGTTTTTCGCAGTCAAGCGGGCGTTCTGTTCCAGATATTGGAGGATCTTCTCTCTGTCATTCATAATCGTATTCTCTCTTTCAAAATTACAGGCACGCCTTTTTCAGCGCATCCACTTTGTCACACATTTCCCATTTGACACCCAAGTCCTCACGCCCCATGTGACCGTACGCGGCCAGGGGACGGTAAATGGGCTTACGCAGATCGAGGGTTTTAATAATTCCCTTGGGGGTCATATCAAAAACGGCATACACAGCTTCGGTGAGTTTGTCCTCTCCCACAGCACCGGTACCGAAGGTATCCACCATAACGGAAACGGGTTCTGCCACACCGATGGCATAGGCCAACTGAACTTCACAACGGTCGGCAAGGCCTGCGCGAACAATATTCTTGGCAATATAGCGGGCCATGTAGCAAGCGGAACGGTCCACCTTGGTGGGATCCTTCCCGGAGAAGGCACCGCCGCCGTGACGGGCGGTACCGCCGTAGGTATCGACGATGATCTTCCGTCCCGTCAGGCCCGTATCCCCCTGAGGGCCTCCCACAACGAAATTTCCCGTGGGGTTGACAAGGATTTTGGTGTTCTCGTCGAGAAGATAATCGGGGATAATGGGGGTAATGACATGGGCGATCAGATCGGCACGGATCTTGTCCAAAGTAACGTCGGGAGAATGCTGGGTGGAAATAACGATGGTGTCAATGCGGACAGGCTTTTCGTCCACATATTCGGCAGTGATTTGGGTCTTTCCGTCGGGACGCAGGTAGGGCAGCGTACCGTCCTTACGCACATCGGTCAGGCGCTTGGCCAGCTTGTGGGCATAGTAAATGGGGAGGGGCATAAGGGTATCGGTTTCGTTGCAGGCATAACCGAACATCATACCCTGATCCCCCGCACCGTCCCGATCCACGCCCATGGCAATGTCGGGGGACTGTCCGTCGATAGCGGACAGCACGGCACAGGTGTCGCAGTCAAAGCCGTACTTGGCACGATCGTAACCGATTTCACGGATCACGCCCCGGGCAATCTTCTGAAAGTCCACGTAACAGGTGGTGGTAATTTCACCCATGATACTGACAAGGCCGGTGGTAACAAAGGTTTCGCAGGCCACTCGGGCGGCGGGATCTTCGGTAAGAATGGCATCGAGGATGGCATCGGAAATCTGATCGCAGATTTTGTCGGGATGTCCTTCGGTGACCGATTCGGAGGTAAACAGTTTTCTCATAGCATTTCAGTCCTTATGTTTTTATTCCGGGAATTACGCATTGAGGAAGAGGATTCCGAAGGTATCCTTTCCGCAATGGGAGGTGACGGTGGCGCCGGCACGGGAAAGAAGGATTTCCTTGAAGATGCCCTTGTCCTCGAGGTACTTCTTCGCCAGATTGGGGATGGTATCGTCGGTGCAGGTATGGGTGAAGAAGACGCGGTCGGTCCGAGGTTCGGCATTGTTCAGACGTTCGTCGATATAGAGCTCCAAAACCTTGGGCAGGGGTCCGCGCAGCTTGTTGTGAACGCCCAGTTTTCCGTCGTCCATCTGAAGAACGGGACGGAGCTTGAGGAGATTGGCTCCGAACATTTCCACCGCAGAGCAACGGCCACCCTTACGCATATATTCCAGATCGCCGAGAACGAAGGAAACATTCAGCTTTTCCACCAAAGCGCGGCAGGTTTCCGCAATGGTCTTGGCGTCCGCATTTTCTTCGGCGGCAAGCTCGGCAGCCTTCAGAACCAAAAGGCTCATACCGGTAGAGAGGGATTTGGTATCCACAACGTAAACATTCTCAACCTCTTCTGCGGCAAGGCAGGCGTTCTGATAGCAGGAAGAAATCCCGGAGCTGATGCTGAAATGAATGACGGCATCCGCATCCTGCAGCTGCTCGTTAAAATAATCTTCAAACTGAACGGGAGCAATGGCATTGGTCTTCGGAAGAACCTTAGTGGCGGCCACGTATTCAAAAATGCCGTCGGGGGTCAGGTCCACACCGTCTTGATACACATCTTCACCGAGAGTTACGGCCATGGGGAAAATTTTAATACCGAATCGTTCTACCTGTTCTTTGGACAGATCGCAGGAGCTTTCGGCGGTGATTTTAATTTTCATATAGACTTTCTCCTTTCGTCTCGCGCAGGTGCGCGGGCGCATGATTCGATTATAATTATATTATATATTATTATAGCACAATTTTCCGCCTTTGTAAAGGGCTAAATTTGAAATAAATTGAACATTCACGTAAACCTGACAAAATTCCTATTATTTTGCATCCGTCAAAAAGTTTTCCACAGGCCATTAATGGGATTTTTCCTTGAAAAATGCGGGGTTTTGAACCTTATCCACACGGTTTTCCACACTTTTAAACCGTTTTGGTGTGAGGGGTAGGGTACAAGTTTTTGCATATATTTCCCAATGGGCAGAGTGGACAAAAAGATGGACAAATTTAATTTTTCCCCTTGCATCAACGGTTTGCCGCTATCAATGGCTTTTTTCGGAACATTTCCCGAAATTTCCCGAGGGCGGAAAAAACAGTTAAAACCGCGGTTTTGAACATTTTCCACAGACTTATCAACAGCTTTGAATATACAACCGTTGAAAACCTTTCGGCATTTTGCACAAGAGCGAATTATTCCCCATTTTTCGCGTTTTTTTGCAGGTGCAAAAATGTTTGTTCGAAAAAATCCCTTTCAGAGGAGGGCAAACAAGAAAGAATCAAAGGTAAAATTTCACGGAACCGGATCTTGTATTTATACATTTTTCAGCGCCGTTACAACCATCTGCTCCGACAAATGAAAGAACCCCTCCCGACACTTCCTTGCCGCCTCGGAACAGGAAAAACCATCCCACAAATGATACAACTCAGAGCACAGAACAAGAGCTCTTTCATCGGGAAGGAAAACGTCAAACAAGGCGGCTGTGCGACAGATGCGGTCCCGCTCCTCTCTCCCACAGGAAAGGGACCCGAGCAAAGGCGAAAAAAGCGCCAGAATATCCACCGAAAGGCGATACAGATCTTCTCTGCTCCGTGGGGTGATAAAGGCTTGAAAAAGCCGCTTGGAAAGGGCTTGGTGAAGTTTATCACAAGCTTGATAACAAGAAATCACAACCGAGGGATCCTCCGTCCCCGCTGCCTTACACAAAAAAGAAAGTTCTTGCTGCAGTACATCCGAAAAATAATTTTTTTTCACAAAAAAACACCTCCCCGAGCAGTATATGCATCGAAGAGGTGAAAAAGTATGCAATTCAGAGGAGTCCCAAAAGCATAAACACGGGACGGGCGGTAAAAAAGCCGAGCACAAACAGGGCAATTCCGCCCAAGATCAGAAGCACAATCCGTCGTTTGGAAGAAGTCGGACGGTGGAAAGACCATTCCCGTTTCATTCCTCGACTCCTATCTGTTCCAGAACCTGATCCCCGGGGACACCGTCGGGACCGTATCCGTCAAAGATAATCTTGCGGGGACATTTGGCGGCGCAGGAACCGCAGCCGTTGCAAAGAGAATAGTCGATATGAGCAATATTATCCTTCAGAGAGATGGCACCCGTGGGGCAGGCCTTTACGCACAGACCGCAACCGATACAACCGTCCTTGCAAATATTCCGCACCGAAGCACCCTTATCCTTCGATCCGCAGGAAACCCAGAAGCGGGACTCAAAGGGAACCAATTCGATGAGGTTTTGAGGGCACGCATTCACACACATTCCGCAGGCGCGGCAGAGATCGTACGCAACGGTAGCAACACCGCCGCCGATATGGATGGCATTGAAAGCGCAGGCATGAACGCAGGATCCGAGCCCGATACAACCGTAACGGCATTCCTTGGGGCCATTCCCCAGACGAGCAACGGAGTGACAGTCGGCAAGTCCCTTATAAAGGTATTTGTAGTTCGCACTTTCCCAGGTCCCGGCACACTTTACCTGCGCACGCATACGAATGGGCTGTTTTGCTTCTACGCCCATAATTGCGGCAATCTTGTTGACCGCTTCTACCCCGGCAACGGGGCAACGGTCGGTGGAAGCACCCTCTTCCACAATGGCAGTGGCATAGGCGGCACAACCGCTATAGCCGCAGCCGCCGCAGTTTGCGCCGGCTAGATGCTCACAGACCTGATCGATACGAGGATCCTTTTTCACGGCAAATTTCTTTGCGGCAACGGCAAGACGTGCACCAAATAAAAAGGCAATCGCGGCAAGGACGAGGATGGTTACGGGAATCTCAATGTAAACAGGCATTTCAACAGCAAGCATAGACATCCTCCTTGATCAGAAATTCAGACGAAGACCGCTGAATGCGAGGGCAAGAAGTCCCCCTGCGATCAGGGCAATGGGAACACCGCGGAAGGGCTTGGGGATATTGGCAAATTCGAAGCGTTCCCGTACCAGGGAGAGCAGGAAAATAGCCAAAAGGAAGCCCAGTCCGGCAGCAAAGCCGTACACGGTGGATTCGATGAAATTATAGTCCTTCTGAATATTCAGAAGTGCCACGCCGAGAACGGCACAGTTTGTGGTGATCAGCGGCAAATAAATCCCCAAAGAGGAATATAGGGAAGGAATCGCCTTCTGCAAGAACATTTCAATAAACTGCACCAGGCAGGCAATGAGCAAAATGAAGGCAATGGTCTCCAAATATTCCAGTCCCAAAGGCTGAAGAACAAAATAATAAAGAGGCCAGGTCAAAGCGGAGGCGATGGTCATAGTGAAGGTTACGGCAAGACCCATTCCCACGGCGGTCTCGGTTTTCTGGGAAACACCGAGGAAGGGACAAATCCCGTAGAACTTCACAAACACAAAGTTTTCGATGAGAATGGCGGTGACCGCCAACAAGAAGATAGATCCCACAGCTTATTCCCCCTTATGCTTCTTTTTACGGGAACGAATCCACTGCACGAGGGCAATCAGCGCACCCAGCACAAGGAATCCGCCCACGGGAGAAATGACCAAAACGGCGGGAGAATAGAAATCGGGCATCACCCGGATTCCCAACAGCGTCCCGTTACCGATCAACTCGCGGATTGCGGAAATAATAACCAATGCAACTGTAAAACCGAGCCCCATGGCAACGCCATCCAGAACGGAGGGCAGCGGTGCATGCTTGGAAGCAAAGCTTTCCGCACGGGCAAGAATGATACAGTTGACCACGATTAAGGGAATAAACAACCCCAAAGATTCTGCCAAAGAGGGCACATAAGCCTGAAGAATCATATCCACCACCGTCACAAAGCCGGCGATGATGACAATATAGGATGCAATACGGATCTTTGCGGGAATAAAATTCCGCAGAAGGGAAATGAACAGATTGGACAGAATCAGAACAAAGGTTACACTGACACCCATACCGATTCCATTGATGACAGAGGTGGAAATGGCAAGGGTGGAGCACATACCGAGAAGCTGAACGAAAATGGGGTTCTGATCCAAAAGACCGTCACGGAAAATACGGCCTACGGAAGGTGTTTTCTTTTCCATCGCTTATTCCCCCTTTTCCTTCATCAAAATCGAGCAGAGGGTCACAGAATCATTGACACCCGTCCAAATTCCCCTGGAGGAAATGGTGGCACCGCTGACAAAATGGCTCTGCATGGCATCCACGTTCACGGTTTTGAACAGGGGCAAATACACGCCGTTCTCGTCCACCGCCTTGGAGCCGATACCCGGGGTTTCGGTCTGGGAAAGAATCTTGACCCCCGTTACATTCAGATCTGCGCCGACACCGACGACCATGGAAATCTCATTGTATCCCTTTACCGAAACATCAAAACAGTACCCCATAAACACGCCGTCCTTTTCCGCACGATACACGGCGGTGACGGAGGTATCCTCGGGAAGCTCCGCATCGGCTACCTGAGAAAAGGTGCAACCCGCCATCAGAGAAGAACGTGCGGTCTCGCCTGCCACACGCTTGCGTTCGGCGATGGTATCCCGCGTCAAGACATTGACCGCCGCCAGCATGGCAACGACCACAGCAACAAACAGGGCCAGACGCAGTCCGAGGGAAAACATACGGTTCTTACTCATGCGTTCTCCCCTCCAATCCCATAACGGCGCGGCTTGAGATAGCGGTCAATGGCAAGGGCTACCACATTCATGATCAGAATGGAATAGCTGACCGCCTCGGGCAGATCCCCGAAGGTGCGCAAAAGCACGGTCAATCCGCCGCATCCCACCGCATAGATCACCTTCCCCAAACGGGAAAGGGGCGAGGTGGTATAATCGGTCGCCATGAACACAGCTCCCAGCAGAAGTCCGCCGCTGAGAAGCTCATAAGACATGTACACAAGATTGTTCATATTCCCCACGGGGAACAGGAAGGTCAGAAGGGCAACGGTCCCCACATAGCAAACGGGGATATGCCAAGTAATAACCTTACGGAAAAGCAGGTAAACAAAGCCGATCAGGATCAGCAAGGCGGAGGTTTCTCCGATAGAACCCGGAACATTTCCAATAAACAGGTCGGTCAGGCTCATTTCGGGCTGGATGCCCTGCTTGAGCGACATCAGGGCGGTAGCACCCGAAACAGAATCCAGCGCTTCGGTCTCCGCATTGACAAACATAGGCTCTCCGAAGATGAAAGACAAATCGTAATACATCTCCTGCAGAGGCTTTGTGAAGGTGGTCATGATTGTGGGCCAGGAGAAAAGGAAGGCCCGTGCGGCCAGGGCGGGATTAAGGAAGTTCTTTCCCAATCCGCCGAACAGACACTTAACCACCACAATGGCAAAGAACGCACCGATAGCAACCATCCAATAGGGCGTGACCACGGGCAGGTTAAAGGCAAGAATCACACCGGTGACCACGGCGGAAAGATCCCCTACAGTGTTTTCCCGCTTGGTTGCCCAATTGAACAAGGTCTCAAAGGCGACGCAGAAGGCAACGGAAACCAGCGTCAAAACCAAGGCTCGGAAGCCGAAGAAGATCACAGCCCCGCCCAGAACGGGAACCAGCGCAATCAGCACATCCCTCATCAGGGTCATGGTGGAGTCATTACAACGGTAATGGGGCGAGGAGTTGACTAAAAGCTGTTTATTCATTTCTTCACTCCTCCCCGCGGAATCTGGCTTTTCGCCATCCGCATGGCTTGTACAAGATAAAGCTTGGCGGGACAAACATAAGCACAGCAACCGCACTCGATGCAATCCTGCACGTTCAGCTTGGCACATTCACCGAAACGGTTGAGCACGGCGTTCTCATAGATCTTGGTGGGCTGAAGGCGCATGGGGCAAGCCGCCATACAACGGCCGCAACGGATACAAACATCGGACTCGGAGAAGCCTTCCTCTCCCCCGTCCTCCGCAAAGGCAAGCAGGGAGGAGGTGTTCTTCACCACGGGAATATCCACAGAGTGCTGCGCCGATCCCATCATGGGGCCGCCGGTGATAATTTTATAGGGGTCGGAGGTAAAGCCGCCGCAGAACTTGAACAGATCCCGATAGGCGGTACCGATGCGAACCAAAAGATTTGCGGGAGAGGCAACGGCCGATCCGCTGACGGTAACAACCCGCTTAATGAGAGGCTGTCCCTTATAGATGGCACGATACAGAGAGGCGCAGGTATCCACATTAAAGACGGCACAGCCGATATCCATGGGCAGTTTTCCGGGAGGAACCTCACGGCCGGTGACGGCACGGATCAACTGCTTTTCGCCCCCTTGGGGATATTTGGTGGGCAATTCGAGGACCGAAATTCCCGTTCCGTCGGAGGTGGCACGCATGGTGGCAAGAGCATCCGGCTTATTGCTTTCCACACAGATCACAACATCATCCACACCAAGGCATTGACGGATCAGCTCTGCACCGGTGACAATAAAGCGGGGATATTCCACCATCGCCCGATGGTCTGCGGTGATAAAGGGCTCGCATTCACAACCGTTGATAATCACGGTGGAAACCTTGCGGTCCAATGCGGTACGAAGCTTTGCATGGGTGGGGAACGCCGCCCCGCCCATTCCCACGATACCCGCATTGCGGGCATACGCAATAATTTCATCGGGGGAAAGATCGGTAACCGCCCCCTCAAAGGGAGCCTCTTCCCATTTCTCATCGCTGCCGTCGTTTTCGATCACAATACCGGGGGCTTTGATGCCGGTAACGGTCCAATGGGGCTCGATGGCCTTCACCTTTCCCGTAATCGATGCATGGATAGGGGCGCTGAGTCCGGTCTGACAATCGCCGATCATCTGTCCTTCCAACACCCGATCTCCCACCTTGACCAAAGGTTCACAGGGGACACCGATGTGCTGAGACAGAGGAATAACAACCTCTTCGGGCTGGGGCATATTACTGACAATGACGCTGGCGGCGGTTTTTTCTTTCTGATAATCCGGATGGATCCCGCCGCGGAAGGAAAACGCCATAACAACACCTCTCTTTCTCCGAGATCAAATTATCTCTTATACATTATACAACAAATTTAAAAAGAAGTCAATAGGGAAAGGAAAATTTGTACAATTTTCCGATTATCGGGGCGCAATAAACCGATCGGTTTCCGAAAACACCACAGACAACTCCTCGGAAAGAGCCTCCTTCAACTGTAAGGAAACGGGAGTTTCACAGCACATAAAAAAGGTAACATTGTCGGCAAAAATACGATCCTTTACGGTGATGCCCAGTTTCTCCGACACATAATTCACCGTGCCCGTTTTTGTATAGGGGAAGGTCAAGGTGAAATTCACAAATTCCGCAGTTTCAGTCTTCTCCGCCGTCTCCAAAGCCCCTGCCGCAGCCTTTGCATAGGCACGAACCAATCCGCCCGCCCCCAAAAGAATACCGCCGAAATAGCGGGTGACAACCACGGTTACATCTTCAAAGCCGTTTTTCTGAACCGCATTCAACACGGGAGCGCCCCCCGTCCCCGAAGGCTCACCATCATCGCTCATGCGGGTAGTTCCCCCGTGGATCACATAGGCGTAAACGTGGTGCCGTGCTTCGGGATCCCCGGCACGGACCGAAGCGATGGCCTGCTTTGCGGCCTCCTCGGTGGGCGTATAAAAAACTCTCCCGATGAAACGGGATTTCTTTTCGGTAAATTCATATTCCGCAAAATCGCGAACGGTGAGATAGCCCATGGAACATCTCCTTGAAATTTCTTTCCTCCATTGTACCACATTTTTGAGAAGATTTCCAGTATTGATATGCAAATTTATTTTAAATTTCGTTAAAATTTCTTGCAATTGTATAAAGAATGTGATATAATAACAGAAGAATGCGAAGAATTGAGGGCTTTTTCATGTTCCGTCACATTGTTTTGTACCGTCTCAAAAACCGAACCGAAGAAGACAAAACCGCGCTGAAAAACAAATTCCTCACCCTGCGGGGAAATGTTCCCAAGGTGCGGGCGCTGGAGGTCGGAACCGACGTTCTGTTCAGCAAGCGATCCTACGATGTGGCGCTGATTCTCTCCTTTGACAAAAAAGAGGATCTGGCGGAGTATAAGGCCCATCCTTTCCACGTGGGGGTTTCGGACTATGTTCATTCGGTCATTGAAGCCTCGGTCAGCTGTGATTTTGAGGTTGATGCATGAATTTCAGCGGTTTTTACGGAAACGAGCCCATCAAAAAAGCACTGAACGCCCATCTGTTTCACGCATATCTGATCGAAGGCCCCGAAGGATCGGGGAAGCACACCTTGGCAAACATCATCACGAATGCTTTGGTCTGCGACGGAGAAATCCGCCCCTGCGGAATCTGCCGTCAGTGCTACAAGTTCAAGCAGAACTGTCATCCGGACATTATCGACATCCCCTCAGACATTCCCGTGGAGGACCTGCGCCGTCTTTTGGCGGACATTGTACTGACACCCAACGATGGGGAGCATAAAATATATCGCATTGACAAAGCAGAAAAAATGCTTCCCGCTGCCCAAAATCTTTTGTTAAAAACCCTGGAGGAACCGCCCCATTATGCGGTATTTCTCCTGTTGTGCACCGCAAAGGAGGGAGTTCTTCCCACAGTGCGATCCCGTTGTCAGGTGCTGTCTTTGGCCCCCCTACCCGAAGAGATCTTGGAGGAGCACTTTCGAAAGACCTTCGGTGTCTACGATGAAAAAGCAAAAACCGCCGTGCTTCTCTCCGCGGGATTTTTAGGCAAAGCCCTGGAAATCTACGGTACTGAAGACGAAAAGCAGGGGCAACAGTGCCGCGCATTGGAGCAAGCACTGCAAAAAAAGGATGCAGCCGCCGTATTGGGAGTCTTCCACTTTGAAGACAGAGAATCCCTTACCGCATTTTACAATACCTTCGCCCTCCATCTGAAGCGACGTCTGCGGGACGCTTCCGGCAGTGAAACTACCTTTTATGCCTCCTTGATCCGCCTGTGGGACAGTGCGGGAGAGGCCATGCAGACCAACATTAACGTAAAATTCTGGAACGCGAATCTTGCAAGACTTTGTCTGAAGGCCATCGCGTAACAATGGGAAAGGACCATATTTATGATCGAAATTATCGGGATCCGTTTCCGCTCTGCGGGAAAGATCTATTACTTTGCACCCAACGGCATCACTGCCGAGCCGGGGCAGAGAGTGATTGTTCAAACCGTACGGGGCACCGAAATCGGCACCGTCGTTCTGGGAAACAAGGAAATTGACGAATCGGAAAATATCAAAGACCTCTCCCCCGTCCTGCGCATAGCAACGGAAGAGGACATGAAAAAGGATGCGGAAAATCGGGAAAAGGAACAAAAAGCCTTTGATATTTGCACGGAAAAGATCGCAAAGCACAAGCTGGAGATGAAGCTGATCAATGTGGAATACACCTTTGATTGCTCCAAGATTGTATTCTGCTTTGTTGCAGACGGACGCGTGGACTTCCGCGAGCTGGTCAAGGATCTGGCATCGGTCTTCAAGACCCGTATTGAATTGCGGCAGATTGGCGTGAGAGATCAAACAAAGACCATTGCAGGGCTGGGCCTTTGCGGACGGAAGGTCTGTTGCGCATCCTTCCTGACCGACTTTGATCAGATTACCGTCAAAATGGCAAAGGATCAAGGACTTTCCTCCTCTCCGCAGAAGATCTCCGGCCCCTGCGGGAAATTGATCTGCTGCCTTGCCTATGAGCAAAAGGCCTATGAGGATGATTATAAGGAGTTGCCCAAGATGGGCGCTTACGTGCGCACCCCCGAGGGATTCGGCACGGTCTGCGAGATCAACCCCCTGAAAGAAGGGGTGCGGGTGCGTTTGGAAGACAAGCCCGACGAAACGCCGAAATTCTTCGGAAAAGCGGAGTTGAAGGATCCCAACGATTTGGAAGACTTTGTGCTCCCCGTGTCAGAGCCCGCAGAAGAGCCGAAACAGGAGGAACCGACGCCTGAAGTCATTCCCGCAGAGGAAGAAACGCAGCAGCAAAAATCCTCCCGCCCCCGCAATAAGAAAAAGCACCGTCCCCATCGGAAGCCCACACAGAAAAAAGAAAACAACGAAGGATAACAAAGAGCCTCGGATCGGTTGATCCGAGGCTCTCGGCTTGTCAAAAGGGTTATAAAAAATGTGTTCTTTTTTACAAAGAACCAAAAAAATATTTTCCGAAAGCGGTTGCGGTGATAGAAAATCATGTGATCGTCGGGAATCGCCCCCCCTACAAACAAGGAACCTTTTCCCCACAAAAACGGTATTATGGAATGAACAGAAAAATTTCCGAATTTTGGAGTGATTAAAAAATCCCTCCCGGGAGGAAACTATTACTGTTCCGAAATAGAAAAAACACCGTACATCCGAAATCACAGGAGGAAAAAGGAATGCTTCCGATTCGCCGCGGAGATATTTATTATGCGGATCTGAGCCCCGTGGTAGGCTCGGAGCAAGGGGGAATCCGCCCCGTACTGATCGTTCAGAATGATGTGGGAAACAAACACAGTCCCACGGTCATCGCCGCCGCCATCACCAGCAGGATCAACAAAAACCGTCTGCCCACCCACATTGAGGTGGACGCACAAAGCTACGGCCTGGCGCGGGATTCCATTGTACTGCTGGAACAGATTCGAACCTTAGACAAGCGCCGCTTGAAGGAACGGATGGGTCATCTGGACCGTGAGGCCATGGAGAAGGTGGACCGTGCCATTTCCATCAGCTTCGGTCTGGAGACTTCTCCACTGTCACAACACGAACAAAACGCATGAAAAAGCGGGGCACTCGTAACAAGTGCCCCGCTTATATCCTTTTTTTATCAGCAGCAATGGTCGTTGTTGCATCCGCAGGAATTGGTGTTGCCGTTGTAGACGGAGAAGATGATCACGGCCGCGATCAGGACAGTCCAGAAGTAGTAGTTACCGGTGCAGTTCATAAGAATACCTCCTTGATTTGCGGGGAATCGAATTCCTCGCTCATTGATATCTTATGCAGCAGAGGGAACAGGTGTGAAAATCAATCCCGTGTGCGGAGAACGGCAAGACGCCCTTTGGAAAAGGAAAGGCTTGCAACAGGGGAGCAAAGCTCATTGCTGACCCCCAGGGGATAATCATAGGTCAATTCTCCGTCGGTCAAAGAATATTTGAATCCGCGTAGGGTAATTCCCTCCACCCGGGGAGAAAGGGCTATGAGCGAAAAATATTTACTGTCATCGGTACGGTAGGTCTTTTCTGCGGGACCGTCCAGCACCTCAATGTACTGCACACCGTCGCTCATGGCAGCGGAAGCCCCGTGAGAAACAATATAATTCAACGTCTGCACCGCCCCAAGAGTATGGTCCAACCGTCCGCCGATGCCGCCTGCAATCAAAAATTCATCAACACCCCGTTCCAATCCGAGACGAACGGCAAACATGGTATCGGTGTCATCCTTTTCCGCAGGGAGACGAATCAATTCCGCACCGGTGGGAAGGGTGCCTTGGTAAGAATCAAAATCCCCCAGTACAACAGAGGGGGAAAGACCGCACCGACGGGCATAGACCAGCCCGGAATCGGCACAAACAATCACATCGTCCTCTCGCAGGCCCTCAGGGGGACGATCGGAGGAAGACCAACAAAAAACAACCCATCTCATTTCGCAACCTCCCAAGGACGCAGGGGACCGATCTCTTCATACATTCTCAGATAGCTTTCATAACGGGAGCGAGGAATTTTCCCCTCCTCCACGGCGGCACGGACAGCGCAGCTTTTTTCCTTCCCGTGGGCGCAGTCCCGAAAGAAGCAATCCCCCAAATAAGGGGCAAATTCAGGAAAATAATCCGCTAAAAGGGAACGGTCCAACAGACCGCAGGGAGCAAATTCCAGTTCGGAAAAGCCGGGTGTATCCGCCAAAAGTCCTCCCTCAAAGGGAAACAGTTCCACGGCACGTGTGGTATGGCGACCCCGCTGAAGCTTACGGCTGACCTCTCCCGTTTGCCGTAAAAGATCGGGAGCAAGAGTGTTGACGAGGGTGGATTTTCCCACCCCCGAAAGACCTGCAAAGGCACAGGTTTTGCCTTCCATCATCCGACGGAGAAGTTCCGCATTTTCCCCCGTCCTCGCACAGACGGAAACGGTGGGATACCCCACGGAGGAATAGGTTTCGGCCACTCCCAAAGGGTCCTGCAAATCGGTTTTGTTAAACACAAGAACAGGAGAAATTCCGCAATGCTCGGCGATAACGGTGAGCTTATCCAACGTATAAAGGTTGGGCAGAGGATCGGAGAGGGCAACAACGATAAACAGAGTATCCAGATTCGCCACGGGGGGACGGGGCAAAACATTGCGACGGGGAAGAATTTTTTCGATGGCTTCCCCCTCAAATTCCACAAAATCCCCTACATATAAGATATTGCGATCCCGTTTCAGCCCTCCGCGGCCGCGACATTCGTACACAACGCCATCGCAAAGGACCTCATACAATCCGCCGAGACCGCGGACCACGATACCCTGCTTACTCATTCACTTCAGGCTCCGTAACCGTCACCTCGGGTCCCTTACTGACCGTTAGGACAATCTTTTCGGAAAGGGGAACAAAAGCACCTGTAAGCTGAGACTGAGTAATAACAACCCCTTCGGCAACGGTATCACTGTAGACCTCATTGATGGAAACAAGAGTCAAACCTCTCTTATAAAGCTCAGTGATCGCCACATCCTTGGGATTGCCCACGCATTGGGGCATGATTGCCTCCGTAACGGCGGCACGGACATTAACGTAAATGGTCACGGTTGCGCCTTCGCTCAGCTCGGTGCCGGCAGAGGGCTCACAGCGAAGAACGATACCTTCCTCGGTGGTTGCACTGCCCACCTCCGCTTTGCGAACACAGGTAAGCCCACTGTTGCGCAGTGCGGCTTCCGCCTGCTTTTCAGTCTTCCCTGCCAGTTCGGGAACTGCGATGGTACGAACGCCCTTACTGACAACAATTTTCACCGTAGAACCTGCAGCCTGAGATTCCCCTGCAAGAGGCGTCTGCTCAATGATAATCCCCGCCTCTACGGCACTGTCATATTCGTATTGAACCTCAAAAACAAAGTTCTTGGCAAGTTCATAATCGGTCTCGAACTCATCGTAGGACATACCGATAAAGGAAGGAACGCTGATATATTCCTTATAGAGGTTGGACACCACCATCACCATACTGCCGATACCGATAAAGACCACGAGCAGGGCACAGAGCATAGCACTGACAGACGCAAGAATATTGTTGCGGGAATGGCGATACACATCATCGTCCTCGGGGAACAAAGAGCGGAAAAAGCCCGCTATTCCCGTTGTAGGCCTGCGCTTGCGAAGAGCAAGCTTAAACTCCTTGGGATAAGGGAAGGTGGTTTTGGGATCCTCCTCCAGCTTTTCCAGGTCGGCGAGCATGGATGCCGCATTCTGATAGCGATCGGAGGGGCGCTTTGCCATGGCACGGAAGATAACCTGCTGGAAGCCGATGGGCAATTCGGGCATCAGCTTGCAGGGAGGATAGGGGGGCTTTTCCACCTGCATGCGGGCCACATCGGTGGGAGATTCCGCATCAAAGGGAAGCCGTCCCGTCAGCATGGAGTACATCATAACCCCGACGGAATAAAGGTCGGACTTTTCGTCGGTAACGTCCCCTTGCGCCTGCTCGGGAGAAATGTAATGCACAGACCCCACGGCCTCATCGCCGGAGGTGTCTTCCTCAAAATTGGGGACCGAGGCAATGCCGAAGTCGGTCACCTTCACAGAAGCATCGGAAAGAAGGAGAATATTCTGAGGCTTGATATCGTGATGGACAACACCTCTGGAATGTGCATGCTGAAGGGCACTGAGAATCTGCTTAAGATAATGGATCGCCTCTTCGTGGGACAGCTGTCCCTTCTGATCCATACGATCCTTCAGCGTGACCCCGTCAATATATTCCATGACAATGTACTGGATTTTTCCCTCAAAATTCACATCATACACGTTGACGATATTGGGGTGGGACATCAGCGCTATGGCACGGGATTCGTTATAAAAACGGCGGCGGGATTCCTGATCGCCCAAGCGATCGGCGCGCAACACCTTCAGGGAAACCTCACGATCCTCCTGCAGATCGTATGCACGGAACACCACGGACATTCCGCCGATGCCCAGCGTGCTTTGGATACGGTACCGACCGTTGATCACGCTTCCTGACAATTGGCTCATATCACTTTCCCTCTCTTTCTTCTTCATAAAGGATGCCGACGGTGATATTGTCGGGTCCGCCGCCCGCAAGGGCACGGGACACAAGAACCTCGGTCAAATCCTCACAGGGCGTTGTATTCAAAATTTCTTCCAGCTCGCCGTCCCGCACGGTGACGGTCAGACCGTCGGAGCAGAGCAGGAACCGATCGGCGGGCTTGATATCCGAAATCATAATTTCGGGCTCGGAATCCTCCGCATACCCCAGAGTACGGGTGATGACGTTGCGATGCGGATGGGTCTCCCCCTCTTCGGGAGTGATTTCACCCCGATCAATGAGATCCTGCACCAAGGAATGATCCCGCGTAAGACGGCGAAGCTTTCCTGCGCGATACAAATAGGCGCGGCTGTCCCCCACGTGGGCAACACAAAGCTTTTTGCCACAGCGAACAGCCAGAACCACCGTGGAGCCCATTCCCGAAAAATCGGGGTTCTCCTCGGCGGTGGCTTCTATGGTGCGGCTGACCCGAACGATGATCCCCGACAAGAGACTCTTGAGCTCCTTGGGACGAAGCTCGGGCGTCATGCAGGCGGCAAGCAGTTCACGGAACCCGCGCACGGCGATCTCGGAGGCAACATTGCCCCCGCGGTGACCGCCCATGCCATCGCAGAGCACCACAAATTCCACGCCGTTGTCCAATCGGGCGCAACAAAAGGCATCCTGGTTGGAGGCGCGCTTGCGCCCAACGTCGGTCATAACATAAAACTTCATGGGATATCCCTTCCTTTCGGGGAAAAAATGGGGTCAGCGGGTGGGATTATTCTTCTCAAAACGGGCGCGCAACTGACCGCAAGAAGCATCAATATCCTTGCCCAATTTGCGGCGGCAGGTGGCGTTGATTCCCTGCTCGGTCAGAATGGCGGTAAAGCGACGGATGGCATCGGGTGTGGAGGGCTGAAAATCCCGTTCATCCACGTGATTCATGGGAATCAGATTCACATGGGCCAACTTCCGATGCAAATGCTTGGCTAAAAGCTGTGCATGGCGGGGCGTATCGTTGACCCCGCGGATCATAATGTATTCGTAGGAAATGCGGCGGCCGGTAGCTGCGGTATAGCGATCACAGGCGGCCAGCAGCTTCTCCACGGGATATGCTTTGTTGACCGGCATGATCCGATCACGGGTCTCGTTATCGGGGGCATGAAGGGAGACCGAAAGGGTAATCTGGAGATTCAACTCTGCCAGGCGATCGATCTTGGGCACAAGGCCGCAGGTGGAGACCGAAATATGACGCTGACTCATGCCGAAGCCCTTGGGGGAGGAAAGATTGCGGACAAACGTAACCAGATTATCGAAATTATCCAAAGGCTCGCCCACGCCCATGACAACCACATGGGAAACGGGATCGGTGCGGTTTATGTAGGCAATCTGAGCAAACATCTCCCCTGCCGTCAGATCGCGGACCTTGCCCTTCAGTGTTGATGCACAGAAGCGACATCCCATACTGCATCCAACCTGAGAGGAAATGCAAACCGAATTGCCGTGCTCATAGCGCATGAGAACCGTCTCGATGTGGTTCCCATCGGCAAGGCGAAAGAGGAATTTTTTGGTTCCGTCGGAGGAAACAAGGCAGGTCTCCTCATAAACCTGCGCAAGAGAAAAGGTTTGCGCAAGAGTTTCCCGAAGATCCTTGGAAAGATCGGACATGGCATCAAAGGAAGAGACGCCGCGGGAAATCCAGCGGTAGATCTGCCCGGCACGAAAGGCGGGCAGAGAAAGGGATTTCAAAGCCTCGGAAAGTTCCTCGAAGGTGAGCGACGAAAGATCGATCTTTTCCAAAATTTATCTCCTATCCCGATTTCCGAACACAATGAGAACCAGTCGGAGCATCTGCCAGAGGGAGGTCAAAAGCGCCACAACATAGGTCATTGCCGCAGAGCGAAGGACCTTGCGGGCACCTTCCATTTCGTCGCTGTTCAGATATCCCGCATTGAGCACCGCCAGCGCACGGCGAGAAGCATCAAATTCCACGGGAAGAGTGACAAACTGAAACAGAACCACGGTGCCGAAGAGGATCAATCCGCCGATGGCGAGGGCAGGATGAATCAAAAGACCGAGGAAAATAATGATCCAGGAAAGATAGGACGCCACGTTGGCCACGGGCAGAAGGGCGGAACGGAAGCGGATCGGTGCATAACCCACATTGTGCTGCACCGCATGCCCCGCCTCATGGGCGGCAATACCGAGGGCAGCAATGGAGGTGGACTGATAAACCTCCTGGGACAGACCGATATAGCGCTCCTTTGGGTGATAGTGATCGGTCAGATGCCCCGAAACCTGAATCACGCGGACATCGTAAATACCG
The DNA here is from genome assembly GCA_017623595.1 of Clostridia bacterium. Lineage (GTDB taxonomy): Bacteria > Bacillota > Clostridia > Oscillospirales > UBA644 > RGIG995. The sequence continues at coordinate 23,776 of JAGAOU010000085.1, read as the reverse complement.
TTCTGCTGCAAGATTTTTTCCGCCATCTGAGCGCCGGTAAACCCGCTACGGGTAGAAACATCGGAATAGATGCGATAATTGGCGTTCACACTATAACTGGCGATAGCAGACAAGATGATAACGGGAAGCATAAAAACAAGATACCCGAAATAGCCACCTTGCGTGATAAGTTCGATCAAATAATCCATGGTACAACTCCTTTATTCAAAGAGGTCGGCGCGGTTTCCCGCGCAAAAGCTTTCTCCGGACATGGGCTTTTTCCCCTCCGGCTGAACGGTCTTCAACCGCAGGCCGCCGTCGGCCACACGGATGACAAGATGCTTTTTGTCCACAATCGTGCCCACGGGAGCGTCCCAATTCCCTTCCACCGGCTCGGATTCGAGAATCTTGATGTTTTTGCCGCCGCAAAAAGCGAAGGCACAGGGATCGGGAGCAAGGCCGCGCACCTGATTGTGCAGCTTGGTTTTAGAAGAATTCCAATCCATGCGACGGGTCTCTTTGGTGATCATGGAAGCATAGCAGGTCTCCCCCTGCTGAACGGTACGGGGTGCCGTACCTGCGGCAATGAGATCCAGCGTTTCCACCAAAAGATCGCCGCCGATCTTAGCCAGGCGATCATGAAGGGTACCGAAGGTATCGTCGTCGGAAATGGGTGTGGAGGCCTTGAGGATCATATCCCCCGTATCCACTCCCTCATCCATATACATGGTGGTGACGCCCGTTTCGGTCTGACCGTCCAAAAGGACGTGATTGACGGGAGCGGCGCCGCGATACATAGGAAGAAGAGATCCGTGGACGTTGATACAACCCAACTTCGGATAATTCAGAACATAGGCGGGGAGAATCTTTCCGTAGGCCACAACCACAATCAGGTCGGGATTGATTTCCTCCAAAAGGGGCAAAAGAGCACCCTCCTTCAGTGTTTCCGGAGTTTCGACCCGATATCCCTTTTCCAAAGCAAATTCTTTAACGGGGGTGCAGGTCATTTTGTAGCCCCGTCCCTTGGGGCGGTCGGGCTGAGTGACTACGCAGGCCACCTCGGCACCGGATCGGTGGAGGGCGGAAAGGCTTTCCACCGCAAAGGGAGAAGTTCCCATAAACAAAATCTTCATACTTTTCCTCAATCATCAAAATGAACGTATTCGGTGACATGCTCCCGATACAGATGACCGTCCAGGTGATCCACCTCATGGCAGAAGCAGACGGCGACAATACCGGTGCGGGTATACTTAACAGGGTTTCCGTATTCGTCCTGCGCTTCCACGGTAACCTTGGCGGGACGCACGGTTTTTCCCCACACACCGGGGACCGAGAGACAGCCCTCTGTGGGAGTCTGAGTGCCTTCGGTGGCGGTGATGACGGGATTTACCAAAACAAGAACGGTATCATCATCGTCCACAACGAGAACCAAACGCTTGAGAATTCCCACCTGAGGGGCGGCAAGACCTGCGCCGTTAGCCTTTGCCAAGGTGTCCTTCATATCCTGAACGAGAGTGCGCAGACGGTCATCAAAAACGGTAACGGGACGGCAGACCTTAGTCAGAATTTCGTCCCCTTCTTTTACGATATTGCGAATAGCCATAATAAACATCCTTTCGGGAAAAATCAAAGTATATTGACGGGATTCATATCCGCCGTGACAACCACATCACGGTTGCTCTTTTCCTTGCGGAAATCATCCAAAATTTGCGAAATCATATCTCGTTGTGCCTTGCTGTCCTTGCATTTCATCAGAACCCGCACCCGAGCTTTTCCTCCCACCAACGGAACGGCGGTTGCCTTGGGCAGAATCAGACGAATGGGAAGGTCTGCGGCGGCCTCACGAAGACGGTCGGAAAACTCCTCGGCAGCACGGAAGGCATCGGACTCCGTATCCGCAAGGAAGCAGAACTGACAAAGATCGCAGTAGGGCGGATAAAGAAGCGATTGGCGCAGGGCGGTCTCTTCCTGATAGAACCGTTGATAATCCTGCGCAAAAGCGTAGGAAAGCACGGTATGGGAAGGAGAATAGGTCTGCACCACGGCACGGCCCTCCTTCTCGGCCCGTCCCGCACGCCCCACCACCTGAGTGAGAAGGGAAAAGGTTTTTTCATAGGCGCGGAAGTCCGAGGTATACAGGGACATATCCGCATTCAAAACGCCAACCAGCGTGACGTTGGGGAAATCCAGCCCCTTGGTGATCATCTGTGTTCCGAGAAGGACATCGTATTTATGGTCCCGAAAATCGTTCAGAATCCCTTCTCTGGTATACTTCCCGCCCACGGTGTCCGCATCCATGCGGCAGATCCGAATCTCGGGAAACAGATGCTGCAGCTCTTCCTCCGCCTTCTGGGTTCCGACGCCGCTGTACAAAAGGCGCTTTTCACCGCAGGAGGAGCAGGTGGAAAGATAGGGAACGGAGTGGCCGCAATAGTTGCAGACCACACGGTTGTTGTAGGAGTGATAGGTCATGGCAATGCCGCAATGGGGGCATTTAACCACGGTGCCGCACTTGGTACAGGTGATATGGGATTGATAGCCCCGACGGTTCATAAACAGAATGGACTGCTCTCCCCGTTGGAGATTCTTCTCCAGCTCCATCCCCAAAGTACGGCCGATGCAGGAACGGTTGCCCGACATCATTTCACGGCGCAAATCCGCCACAAGAACCTTGGGCAGAGGACGGCCGTTAAAGCGTTGGGTCAGGTTTTCATAGCCGATCACGCCCTTTTGGGCACGGTAAAAGCTTTCAAAAGACGGGGTGGCGGAGGCCAAGACCAACAGTCCTTTGCCGCGGGCGGCACGGTAGGCGGCAATTTCCCTCGCATGGTAGCGGGGAGAGGATTCGGACTTGTAGGTGTGCTCCTGCTCTTCGTCGATAATGAACAAAGCGGGAGATGAGACGGGGGCAAAAACCGCAGAACGGGTGCCGATCACCACACGGGCATCCCCGGAACGGATGCGGCGCCATTCATCAAAGCGCTCTCCCATGGAAAGTCCGCTGTGAAGGATAGCAAGAGAGGTAGAATAGTGGGCATAGAGTCGGTTGACGATCTGCAGGGTCAGGGAAATCTCGGGGATCATCAAAACCGCCTGTCTCCCCTGCTTCAAGGCCTCATCGATGAGGCGGATAAAAACATGGGTTTTTCCGCTGCCCGTAACACCGTACAGAAGATGGGTCTTCCCCGAAGAGAGATCGGAAATCATGGCATTGGCGGCCACCGATTGCTCTTCATTCAAAACAACTTCGGGAGGCGTTTCGGGGACAGGGCGATCTTTGAGGGGGTTGCGGAGAACCTCCGCCTTTTCCAAAGCGATCAGCCCTTTTTTGGCAAGGGTCTTAATCACAGATTCGGAAACGCCTGCCATATAGGTCAATTCCTTGACGGTCATCCGACCTTCCTCAAGCAGGAATCCGAGCACATCGCAGTGCTTGCGGTTGGAGTAATGGGCCTCCATATATGCGGCGGCGGCCCCTTCGTCGGGGACAAAAGCCGCCTGCAGGGATTTGACCGAGCCGCCGAACACCCCTGTGGGAAGGAGGCAACGGGCGGCTTCAAACCAGGTACAGAAATACCGATCCCGCATATAGCGGATCAGCCCCACTGCTTCGGCGGAAAGATAACACTCCCCCACCGAACGGAGGGTTTTGAGTTTCTCGGGAGGATTGCCCTCCCCGGGGCCGAGAACCACGCCCCGCAGGGCTCTGTCCGAATGGCCGAAGGGCACGGTAACGACACTTCCCACGGGAGCGTCAACGCCCTCGGGGAGAAGATATTCGTAAAGCTTATCCGCAGAACGGGGAATTCCCTCCACGGCAACGCCCACCGACCGATTCATGACAACAATACTCCTGATGCTCTGAAAAAATTATTCCTCGATTTCGCTTCCGTCGGGCTCGGAATAGACCGCTTTTCCGTCGGAGAAAGCATTAACGGCCATTTTGATGGGCTTTTCGGAGAGGCGCTCCTTGTTATTGTTTGCCCGCTCGGCGATGGTGCGCGCTTCTTTGGCAACGGCAATAACGAGAGAATAGCGACACTGACGCTCTTCTTTGATGAGGGTGCTGACTGCAGGATAGATCATGATATACAATTCCTTTCGGTAAAATGTGATAATAAACGTGATTAAAGATCGGCGGTCTCGGCGAGGAAGATACGGTCCAGCTCATTGCGGGCCTCTTCCAGATCTCCGTTGACCACCACATAGCGGTAATCACCGCTGTGGGTCATTTCTTCTTCAGCCTTTTTCAAGCGGCGAAGGCATTTTTCCTCATCCTCGCTCTTTCTGCCCCGCAGACGTTGACCGAGGATTTCCAGCGAAGGAGGAGCAATAAAGACGGTGACAGCATCGGGATATTGCGCAAAGGCATCCCGCATGCCTGCGGTCTCAATCTCAAGAATAACACTGCGGCCTTCTTTGAGGGCATCTTCCACCGGTTTGCGAGGAGTGCCGTAAATGTTGCCGCAATAGCGGTTATATTCGATAAAACCGTTTTGGGCGATCATTTCCTCAAATTTCTCATGGGTGAGAAAATAATAGTGCACGCCGTCCTGCTCCAGCCCTTCACGGGGAGCACGGGTGGTGGCGGAAATGGAATAAAACACATCGGGATGCCGCCGGAGCAGATCGGAAAGGATGGTACCTTTTCCGCTGCCCGAGGGACCCGAAACAATAAACAAACGAGGTCTGCTCATAGGTCTGTTTCTCCTTCCGGATCGGGATCGTCCAAGGGATTTTCCGCACCGGGAACACGGTTGACGATGGTTTCGTGCTGCAAAGCGGACAAAATCACATGACCGCTGTCGGTTATCACTACGGCACGGGTGCGACGGCCGTAGGTGGCATCCACAAGGGTACCCTTATCCCGCGCGTCCTGAACAAGGCGCTTGACGGGGGAAGAGTCGGGGGAAATAATGGCAACAATGCGGTTTGCAGCCACCACGTTTCCGAATCCGATATTGATCAGTTGCATAATAGACTCCTTACTCGATGTTCTGAATCTGTTCGCGGATCTTTTCGATGAGGGATTTCATCTCAATGGCGATACGGGTGATATCCAGATCCCCGATCTTGGAGGTAAGAGTGTTGACCTCCCGATTCAGCTCCTGAACGATAAAGTCCATCTTTTTGCCGTTGGAAATGCCCTTTTCCAGCATATCCTTCAAAGCGGCGGTATGGGAACGGAGACGGACAAGCTCTTCATCCACCGCAGTTTTATCCGCCATAATGGCAACCTCGGTCAAAATCCGTCCCTCTTCCACCGACCGTTCTCCCAGCAATTCCTCAATGCGGGTGCGCAGGCGAAGCTCATATGCTTCCATGAGGGCGGGAAGATGCTCTTCCACGCGGGAAGCGAAGGAGTTCAGCTCCTCGCACTTTTGAATAATATCATCCGCAAGGCGCTTGCCCTCTTCTTCCCTCTGGGAAACAAAGGAGGAAAGGGCTTCCTTCAGCACGGGCAGAATTTCCTGCCAGATCTCGGCAATATCCTCTTCCCCGTTCTCGGTGGAGACCACGGAAGGAAGACGAAGCATGGAGGAAGCGGTCAGGTCATCCTTCAGACCGTACTCCTCAGCAGCGGCACGCAGCTCCTTCAGATACTGAGAAAGAAGGGCCCGATCCACAGTCACATTGGTGTCGTCCCCTTCCTTACGGGAGACGGAAAGATTCAGATCCACCTTACCGCGAACGATGGATTTCCGCAATTCGGCACGGATGGGATCATCCAAAGAAAGATATGCACGGGGCATACGGGCGTTGAGTTCAAAATAACGGTGATTGACTGCCTTAATCTCCACAGTAATGTCCCCGGTTTCGGTTGCCTGCTGAGCGCGGCCGTACCCGGTCATGCTACGAATCATAATAAATTACCTCGAAATATTTATTATATTATTTATATATTATAACCGCATGCGAGCCCTTTGTCAATCCCTTTTGCCGTTTTTTTCATAAACATTTCAACCTTTTGCAACAGAAAGGCGAAAAAAGACCGAGAGACGAACTTCGCCCCTCGGACCATGAAAACATTAAAAATGCAACACAGAAACAATCAAGAGTCAACCTTGGAAAAATATTGCTCCAGGGGCTTTGCAAAATCACGGAAAGCGGCGGGAATGGCATAGACAGATTTCAGCTGATCCCAATCTGCCCAAACATACCCCTCGGGCAATCGATCGGATTTGGAGCGATACACATAAGAGGTCATACGCCATTCAATATGAGAAAACACATGCTTTCCCGTACCGAAGCTTCCCTCGGCCGCCCCTGTCAGCCCGAGGGATTCAACAGAGACCGAGTCCAATTCATTGGGAAACTCCCAAAGTCCCGAAAGAAGGCCCTTTTTCGGGCGTTTCCGAAGAGCAACCTTATCCTCAAAGAACACAAAAAAGACCTTTCGTTGCTCAATCTTCCGCGGCTTGGGGGGCGTCTTGACCGGTAAAAGCGCAATCAAATCATCCCTGTGGGCTACACAAAAATCCTTTGCGGGACAAGATTCGCAAAGAGGCACACCGTTGGGCAGACAAACCGTAGCTCCCAACTCCATCAGGGCCTGGGTATAGGCAGAGGTATTGTCCGCAGGCATGTGGGCGCGAATCAGATCCCGACAGGCAGCGCGGGTAGATTCTTCCATGATATCGGAGTAATCACCCGTAATCCTGGCAACAATACGCAAAACATTTCCATCCACGGCAGGCTCAGGAAATCCAAAAGCAATGGAAAGAATAGCACCTGCGGTATAATCCCCGATGCCGGGCAGAGAGCGCACGGATTTATAGTCCGAGGGAAAAACGCCGCCGAACTCATCCACAATACGGATTGCCGCTTTTTTCAAATTGCGGGCGCGAGAATAATATCCCAATCCTTCCCACAATTTCATCAGCTTTTCATCGTCACAAGCCGCAAGGGAAGCCACGTCGGGCAACTCCCTCAAAAAGCGTTCATAATAAGGGATCACAGCGGAAACCCGTGTCTGCTGAAGCATGATTTCGGAAAGCCAGACATGGTAGGGGGTAGGGTCCTCCCGCCAGGGCATTTTGCGAGCCGACCGAAAATACCAAGCAAGCAGGGGCGCAGTCAATTGGTCAAAGGAAGCCACGGTATCTCCTTTCCGTCGTATAAACGGTATGTCAAAAGCATAAAATAAACAAAAACCATTGGTTCACTGTCAGTATAACACAAATCAGAACAAAATGCAAGGGTTTTGACAAATTTGTCCGTAACAATCTTTGGAAAGGCTTGAAAAGAACATGAAACACTATTATGAATCGATCCCGACGGTTCTGCGGGACACAAAAAGCGGGGAGCAGGGATTAACCGCCGCCCAAGCCGCAGAGCGGGGCATAGGCAAAAATAAACTGGCGGAGGGAGAAAAGATCTCCTTTATCTCTCGCTTTTTCAATCAACTGACCGACCCGATGATCCTTATTTTACTGGCGGCAGCATTGATTTCGGGATTGACCGCATACTTTGCCCATGAATCGGCGGCAGACGTATTCATCATTCTTTTTGTAGTGGCGACCAATGCACTTTTGGGGGTATTTCAGGAGAGTAAGGCAGAAAAAGCCCTGGAAGCACTGAAGGAAATGACCGCCGCCACCTCCAAGGTATTGCGGGACGGCACGATGGTGCATCTGAAAAGCGAAGATCTGGTGGTAGGGGACATTGTGCTACTGGAGGCGGGAGATGCAGTTCCCGCCGATCTGCGGATCATGGAATCCTTTGACATAAAAACCGAAGAGGCGGCGCTGACGGGAGAATCCACCCCCGTGACCAAAATCTCCGATTCTCTCCCCCGGCGTCAGGAGGATTGTCCCTTGGGGGATCGGATCAACATGGCATACATGGGAAGCACTGTGGTCTACGGACGGGGGAAGGGGATTGTCACAGCCATCGGGATGGACACCGAAATGGGAAAGATTGCCTCTGCCCTCTCCTCCACGGAGGAATCCAAAACCCCGTTACAAAAAAAGCTATCCCAGTTGAGCAGGATTCTCACCTGGGCGGTGTTGGGCATTTGCTTGTTCATTTTTCTGTTCACCCTCCTCAAGGAAGGGGACTTCAGCGGAAAAAACCTCCTCTCAACCTTCATGGTCGCCGTCTCATTGGCGGTGGCGGCCATTCCCGAGGGGCTGGCAACGGTGGTGACCATTGTTCTTTCGGTGGGCGTAACAAAAATGTCGAAGAGAAATGCGGTAATCCGAAAACTGACCGCAGTAGAAACCTTGGGGTGCACTCAGATTATATGCTCCGACAAAACAGGGACGCTGACAAATAACAAAATGACGGTGGTGGATCGCATTACCGACAACGAGGCTCTTTTAGCGGAGGGGCTGGCCCTCTGCTCCGATGCGGAATGGAAGGACAATCAAGCAGAGGGAGAGCCCACCGAATGCGCTTTGGTGCAATATGCAGCGCAGATGGGACTGAAAAAGCCCGATTTAACACAGAAATCTCCCCGTGTGGGAGAAATCCCCTTTGACTCCGAGCGAAAGATGATGACCACTTTTCATCGGTGTCGGAGCGGCACGGTGCAATACACCAAGGGAGCCCCCGATGTGATTCTTGCCCGTTGCACAAAAGTATTAAGCAACGGGACACCGATCCCCCTGACACCGTCCATAAGAAAGGAATTGGAGCAGGGGCAAAAAACAATGACAGGTAGGGCTTTGCGGGTTCTGGCGTTGGGCATGCGGGCCCACAATACTCTCCCCGAAAGCTACACCTCAGATAACTCAGAGCGGGATCTGGTATTTGTGGGCATGGTGGGAATGATCGACCCGGTACGTGACGAGGTAAAACAGGCCATTCAAAAATGCCGTTCTGCGGGGATTCGTCCCGTTATGATTACAGGAGACCACATTGACACCGCCATTGCCATCGCAAAGGAGTTAAAAATTCTCACCGATCCCGCAGGAGCGGTGACGGGAGCGGAGCTGGATCAGATGTCGGAACAGGAATTTCAAAAAAGTGTGGAACGATATTCGGTCTATGCACGGGTGCGTCCCGAACACAAGGATCGGATTGTCAGAGCATGGCAAAGCAAGGGATTTGTCACTGCGATGACAGGGGACGGGGTCAACGATGCTCCTTCCATCAAAAGCGCAGACATCGGCATCGGCATGGGCATCACAGGGACCGACGTGACCAAAAACGTGGCGGACATGATCCTTGCCGACGACAACTTTTCCACCATTGTGTCGTCGGTGGAAGAGGGACGGAAAATCTATGACAACATCCGAAAGGCCATACAGTTTCTGCTGGCGTCCAACCTCAGCGAGGTTATCTCGATTTTCATGGCAACGGTGCTGGGCTTCACCATCCTGAATCCCGTTCATATTCTTTGGATCAACCTGATCACCGACACATTTCCCGCCCTGGCGCTGGGAGTGGAAAAAAGCGAGCCCGACATCATGAAACGCAAGCCGAGAAATCCAAAAGAGGGGGTCTTTTCGGGCGGGGTGGGCTTTGATGTATGCTACCAAGGTGTTCTAGTCTCCGCACTGACGCTGATGTCCTATTTCATTGGCCATTTCATCGAATCGGGTCGATGGGAAATTGCAAATTCTCCCGACGGGATGACCATGGCATTTCTGACCATGTCTATGGCGGAAATCTTTCATTCTTTCAACCTGCGATCCCAAAGAAAATCACTGTTTTCTCTCAAAAATACCAATTGGATTCTCTTCGGAGCCATGATACTTTCCCTGATTCTGACCACGGCAGTGATCTATGTTCCGATTTTTGCAAAGATGTTTTCCTTCACGCCCGTATCCATGACAGAGTATTTTACCGCCCTGGGATTGGCAGCATCGGTGATCCCCTTTGTGGAAATCGTTAAGTTCTTTCAGCGAAAAATCGACAAATAGTGTTTGGCCCTTGACAAGTCCCTGAAAATATGGTATACTATCTACAGTTTCACGGAACTTTTTCAAAGAAGGAACAAATATTATGAAAAGCTTCTTCCGAATGAGCACATTTTTGCATTGGGCAACCTGCGTTGCCGCCTTTTGGGTCACTACGATCATGTACCCCTTCAGCGTATACTATCACGAAGATCGGGTTCCTTTTTTGGGAATCAAGGAAATTGCAATCCTTGCCGGGATCACATTTCTGCTGGGAACAGTGATGTTCCTGCTGCTTCAGCTGGTAGGATGGATTGGGGGTTATATCGGATTCAAGCGCAATCTGATCATATATTTTCTCTATCACTTTATCCTGTGCGGAGGATATGCGGTTGGGGTGGACTATCTTTTCGAATTCATTCACTTCTCTCCCTACTGGATCTATCTGCTCATCGGATTCTTCCCTGCGGCCCTCTGCTCTGTAATTCATTCCTATCATGTGAGCCATCACCGCAACGACCCGATAAAATAACAACCGAAATAAATACGCTCCGCCCGAAAGGGTGGAGCGTATTTTATCCAAAGATACTTTTTCGGATTCAGTTGTCGCAAGTGTCGGCACAGTTGCCGTTTCGGTTGGGCGGGAAGAACTGATCCAGAGGGAATTCCATCTGTCCGAACAGACCGCAGGGGTCTTCCTCGGAGGGATAGCAGCTCTCCTTCTCGGGGATGCAGAAGTCGCAGGCGGGAATAAGCAACTGAACCTCCCGCATCAGACGGACGATGGAAAAAAGTCCCAGTGTCACATACAGTTTGCGGCATCCCTCGTTGTCTTTTGGCGCGCTTCCGAAGCAGGCGCAGATGTAACCGGGAATGGAGGACACATCCAAATTATCGCACCCGCAGGGATCGCAGGGCTCACAGATATGGGCGGAAAGCACAATGGGATCCAGCACCTCTACCGTGGCTCTGGGGCGATTGCTCCGAACCTCAGGATTTCGGTCGCAGCCTTGGGGAGCATATTCGGAGGTATAAATCCGCGCTTCTCCCTCGCTGCCGTAAAGAATGGTCTTTTTACTGAAGGACGCACACCCCTCGATGCGCTGGGGACGCCCCTGTCCCGTGCAGACATCGAAGGACACACGGATGAAGAACTGAATGTCCACCGTGTAGAATCCGTTGTTGAACGCCAACGGCTCCACATCTATGTAGGACCAAAGAATCTCCGCGCATCCGGGCTTAATGCTCACCGCATTGTCGAGAATCTCCTGATACTCTTCGGGCAGATAGACCCGCAGATCCTGCATGCAATCCCGATCCTTGCAGCAGTCGTAGATCCGATCCACATTTACGCATACCGTCTCGCGGAAATCGGACGCAGGGGTTGTGTTTCTGTTGTTCGGCATTTCCTTGATTCCTCCTCGAATCGTTTTGCAAATACCGCAAAGGCTTTGCTCATTCCATGTATATGCAACTTTTTTCGATTTGCCACCGTAATCCTTGACATTTGTGTCGATATATGGTATACTTGTAGCAGAAATCCTTTTCGGAAAGGAGGAATTCCCTTGTCTTCAAAGAAACGAACGCCCCTTTGGGTATTATTGCTGACCGATCTGATCCTCTGCGGAATCGGTCTTTGCGTGTTTTGCTATTTTCATCACATCCGTACCCTATGGAATTTGGGAGGGAATCCCATTGTGGAAAATGAGATTTTGACCCCTTCCCGTCCCACAACTCCGTCTTTGCCGCCGCAGAATACGGACACCGATACATATACGGGTACAGACAGTTTCATTGCGTCTTCCTCCGATTCCGAGCAGACAGATCCTTCCGCAACCGTAGATGAAGGACAATTTGGAGAAAAATTTCCCGACCGTTTTGCCCGCACCCCTGAACAGGTAGTCTCCTCCGCCGACCGCTACATCAGCTGGGATCTGGATCTCACGTTGACCACCCATGTGTTTGACGGAGAAGCAGTTCCCGTGAATTATTATGTGATGGACATTTATGTGCGTAATATTGAAAATCTTTATACCTCCGCATCCATGAGCGAACGAAACTATTTTACCCATATGGTGACCGAATCGGGATGCGTTCTTGCGGTCAGCGGCGACTATTGCGGCAACGATCAGGCGGCATATGCGGTAATCCGAAACGGCGTGGAGCTGAGGGAATCCGACTATGTGATTCACGATGTCTGTGTTCTGGATCAGGAAGGAAACCTCTCGGTATACACTCCCGAAAATTACAATCGGGAAGAGATTATGGCCAAGAATCCCTATCAGATCTGGAATTTCGGACCGATCCTGGTAGAGAACGGCATCAACAAAACCAACTTTTTGAAGAATTATGATATTGGCGGGCTCAACCCTCGGGTTGCCATCGGAGAAATCGAGCCGGGGCACTACATCTTCATTGTGGTGGACGGAAAAAATCCTACGGGAATCAAGTTGTCAGCCCTTGCCCGTATTATGAAAAATCTTGGATGTGTCACCGCATACAATATGGACGGGGGAGCCTCCGCCCACGGCTATTTTAACGGGACCATGGTCCGCAATGGCCACGGCGGCGAAGATCCCCGCAAGCTGTTTGACATTATCTGTATCGGGGAGGTGGCTCAATGAAACGATTTTTGACGACTCTGACGGTAGTTCTTATCCACACTTCTCTCATTGAGGCATTCATTTTGCTGACCCTTTTTGTCACCGACCGATTCAATCGAGCCATGGGGTTTCTCACCGCAGAAATCTCCAAGTGGCTCCTCTTTGCCTTTTGCATTACGGTAATTCTGTTGGTGATTCTGCTACTGTGGCACCAATACCGAAAAAAAGATTAAGCAAATCTTTGTAAGAATATAACGCCGAGGACCATCTTACGACGGTCCTCGGTTTTTTATTATGTTTCAGGATTTTGTTCCAATTGCTCTTTTGCATTGGCAAGCATCAACTTAATACGGTTTTCCTGATTGACACGGGTCGCACCCGCATCATAGTCAATGGCTACAATATTCATATCGGGATGACGATCCTTGAGGGGCTTCATCATACCCTTGCCGCAGATATGATTGGGAAGACAACCGAAGGGCTGGGTGCAGACAATATTCTTCACCCCCGCATCGTAAAGTTCCAGCATTTCTGCAGGAAGAAGCCACCCCTCTCCCATCTTGGTGCCAAGACCGATAACCGAGCGCACCCGCTCCACGGTATGCGTCATCGGGGCAGGAGGACGGAAAGTGCCCTCTTTTTTGATGAGGTCAATGATACCCTTCTGCTTTTCTATGATAAAATCCGATGCGAACCGATAGATGGGATGGGTCAAGCGACGCAGTCCGTAAAGCTCGTAATCCAGAACATTGTCATAGATGCAGTAATACATAAAATCCAAAAGCCCCGGCATGACAACCTCGGCGTCCTCATCCACCAAAAATTGGGCTAGATTGTTATTTCCCAAGGGGGAATATTTAACATAAATCTCCCCGACGACCCCAACCTTGACCTTGGGGACTCGGTTCATGGGAAGGGCGGCAAAGCGACGGACAATTTCCTCACAATTGCGCAATACTTTTTTATAAGAAACCCCTTCCTCCTCCATTTTTGCAGCCAACTGCTCCGTAAATTCGTCGGCCAAGGCTTCGGCGGAGCCCTTTTCCAATTCATAGGGCTTGCACTGATCGGTCAGCGAAAGAATCAGATCTCCATAAATCAGAGCATAAAACAGGCGGTGAAGCAGAGGAACGGTAAGCTTGAACCCGGGATGCTTTTCAATGCCCGCAAGAGAGAGGGAAATGACAGGAACATAATCATACCCCGCCCGTCCCAGGGCCTTGCGCAGGAGCGAAAGATAATTGGAAGCGCGGCACCCGCCTCCGGTCTGGAAGAGCACCAGGGCAACCTTATGGGGATCGTATTTTCCGCTTTGGATAGCATCCAAAAATTGACCGATGACAAGAATGGCGGGATAACAGGTGTCATTATGGACGTATTTCAACCCCATTTCCGCAATCTGCGGCCCATCGGTTTCCAGCAAATCCAGCTTGTAGCCATGATTACGAAAGACCTGCAGGATCAGCTTAAAGTGACGGGGAAGCATGTTGGGGACCAGGATCGTATAGTCCTTTTTCATATCCTCGGTAAAGGGAATATAATAAAGCTCTTTGCTCATCTTTTCTCCTCCCGTTCTTCCAGAGCACCCAAAAGGCTGCGCAGGCGGATGCGCACCGCACCCAGATTCGTAATTTCGTCGATCTTCAGCTGCGTATAATATTTCCCTGCGCCCTCCAGAATTTCCCGTACCTCGTCGGTGGTGATGGCATCCACACCGCATCCGAAGGAAACCAACTGAACAAGCTGGGTATCCGCATGCTCTGCCGCGTAGCGGGCGGCACGGTACAGACGGGCATGGTAGGTCCATTGATTGAGAACCCGCACCCGTTGAGGCGCCACAAGGTGGCAAATACTATCCTCAGACACCACAACAAATCCGAGGGAGGTGGCAAGCTTATCGATTCCGTGACCGATTTCGGGATCAATGTGATAGGGGCGCCCCGCAAGGATCATTATGCGCTTTCCCTCCCTACGGGCAAAGGCGAGAGACTTCTCTCCTTCGGCACGGACGGCAGCCATATAAGCATCATAGGCCGCAAAGCCCTCTTTCACCGCCCGACGAACCTCGCCCCGCGGAATGGGACCAAAGAATTGCGACAAATATTTCTGTAGCTCCTTGGTCAACTGACGAGGAGAGTTAATGTTGAGATAGGGATACAAAAACTTCGTCCCCGAAAGCTCCTCCACATTTCCGTTGAGAAGCTCGGAATAGTAGGCGACTACGGGACAGTTATAGTGATTATCCCCCGCCTTTTCGTCAACATTATAGGTCAGACAGGGATAGAAAATCCCGTCCACCCCCTGTTCCAAAAGCCATGCGATGTGCCCGTGCATGATCTTGGCGGGATAACAAGCCGTATCGGAGGGAATGGAAAACTGCCCCTTTTCATAGATCTGACGAGTAGAAAGAGGGGACAGAACGGTTTCAAAGCCAAGCGCGGTAAATATACCGTTCCAAAGGGGCAAAAGCTCATACATTCCCAGGGCCATGGGCAGCCCGATGCGTCCCCGACGATTTTCGCCCGTGGGAAGAGACGTGAGATAGTTACGCTTAAATTCATGAAGATTGGGAAGGGCCCCTTCCGATTTCAAGCTGGCACCTTTTTCGCACTGATTACCCGAAACAAAGCGCTTCTTGCTGCCAAAATCGTTGATAGTCAGATGACAATGATTGGTGCATCCCTGACAAAGAACAGACTTGGAAGTATGAACAAAGCACTCCAATTCTTCGGCTGAAAGAAGGGTGGAGTGGCCGGCACGTTTTGCATACAGCGCCGCACCGAAGGCCCCCATAAGTCCCGCAATAGAGGGACGAATTACCTCATGCCCCAATTCCCGCTCAAAAGCGCGAAGCACACCGTCGTTGTGGAAGGTGCCCCCTTGCACAACGATGTTTTCCCCCAATTCGCAGGCGGAGGCGGCACGAATCACCTTATAAATTGCATTTTTCACCACACTGACCGCAAGACCTGCGGAAATATCCTCCACAGAAGCCCCGTCTTTTTGGGACTGCTTGACCGAGGAATTCATAAACACTGTACAACGGCTCCCCAAATTGACGGGCGCCTTGGCGGAAAGACCCTTTTCCGCAAACTCGGCGATAGTATAGCCCATGGCACGGGCAAAGGTTTCAAGAAAGGAGCCGCACCCGGAGGAGCAGGCTTCGTTGAGAAGAATACTGTCGATGGCGCCGTCGCGAATGCGGAAGCATTTGATGTCCTGGCCGCCAATATCGAGAATAAAATCCACATTGGGACGGAAATACTTGGCGGCGGTATAGTGAGCAACCGTTTCTACGATGCCGTAATCCACTCCGAAGCCGTTACGAATCAAATCTTCTCCGTACCCCGTAACCGCAGAGCCGCAGACCGTCACCCGGTCCCCGCAGAGACGGTAGATTTCGATGAGTTGCTCCCGTACGATCTGCACGGGATTGCCCCGATTGGAGGCATAATACGTATATAAAAGCGTATTATCCTCACCGATCACCGCAAGCTTTGTTGTAGTAGACCCGCAGTCAATTCCGATCCACACATTCCCCGTATAGGAGGAAAGGTCGGCGGTTTGCACGGTATTCTTCCCGTGACGGGCACGGAAGGACGCCAGATCCTCGGGAGAATCGAAAAGGGCAGGCAAGCGGGTAGAAGCAGAAAGATCGGTCCGACAGGCTCGAACACGGTCGATCACCTCGGTCAAAGATTCGGTCTTCCCTGTTTTTTCAGCATACAAAGAGGCTCCCAAAGCCACAGAAAAGCGGGCATATTCCGCATAAACAGCGTTTTCCGCCGACAGGCCGAGGGTCTCGGCAAAGCGCTGACGCAACCCCTTGCAATAATAAAGAGGTCCGCCCAGGAACAGAACCTTCCCCCGAATCTTACGTCCCTGCGCCAACCCTGCCACAGTCTGATTAACCACGGCCTGATAGATACTTGCCGCCACATCCTCCTTGCGTGCGCCTTGGTTGAGAAGGGGCTGAATGTCGGTTTTTGCAAAAACGCCGCAACGGGATGCGATGGGATAAATCCGTGTATAATGCAAAGAAAGCTCGTCCAATTCATCGGCGGTCACATTGAGAAGGGTTGCCATTTGATCGATAAAAGCACCGGTTCCGCCGGCGCAGGAACCGTTCATGCGCTCTTCTACGCCGCCGTCAAAGAAAATAATTTTCGCATCTTCCCCGCCCAGCTCGATAACACAAGAGGTGTCGGGCTCCAAACGGCGCACCACCTCCGATGTGGCATAGACCTCCTGCACAAACGGAACACCGACCACCTCGGAAAGTCCCAAGCCCGCAGAACCGGAAATGGCAAGAAAAACAGGAGCATCCCCCACAACAAAGCGGGCCTGCTCCAACAGTTCGGCGGCCTTCTGACGCACCATGGAAAAATGGCGCTCATACCGTTCATACAGAACGCTTTCGCCCTGCCGAACAACAACCTTGGCGGTGGTGGAACCGATATCCAACCCCAGACAAAGGGGTTCACATCCTTTCATTGCTATCCTCCGATAAAAGCATCCGCATCGGTGCGGAAAAAAAATGTCTACATATTTATTGAATAGAAAATATTATACATCAAAATTCGGCAAAAGTCAAAGGTTTTAACAAAAAAAACGATAAATTCATACAAAAATGAAATATTTCCGCCGCAAAACATGTTGATAATGAAACATCCTACCGAAAACGGGACTTTGCATAAAAAAACCTTCCCCACGCCGAAGCGAGAGGAAGGATTGAGCATTTACAGATCCAAGGAAAGAACATCCTGTGCCGTTTCCCGACGGACGGCCAGAGAAACCTGCGATTTCTCTCGGGACACCATCACAATGGGAGGACGGGGAATACGGGTATAATTGGAGGACATGGAGTAATTGTAAGCCCCCGTGGTAAGCACGGCGATAATATCCCCTCGGCCCACGGAAGAGGGCATTTTCACATTTTCCTGCAGGATATCGCCGCTTTCACAGCAGCGTCCCACCACGGAACATTCAAAATCACAGTCCTCGTTCAGCTTGCCTGCATTGAGGACGGTATAAGAAGAGCCGTAGAGAGCAAAACGGGGATTGTCGGTCATGCCACCGTCCACCGAGACATAATTCTTATATCCGGGGATTTTCTTGACAGTACCTGCAGTGTAGAGGGTAATCCCCGCATCCGCAACGATACTGCGTCCCGGCTCCATCCGAAGGGCGGGCAGGGGCAAGGACAATTCCGCACATTTTGCCTTCACGGCGGAGGCCACCTGAGCGATATTTGCGGAAATATCACTCACGGGATCACTGTCCACATAACGAACACCGTAGCCTCCGCCCAAATCCAGCATACGGGCGGTGTATCCGAAACGGGCGCGGATATGAGAGATAAATTCCAGCATAATCTCGGAGGCGCGAAGGAACACGTCGGAATCAAACACCTGAGAACCCACGTGACAATGAAACCCTGCAAGATCAATATTGGAAAGAGAAAGCGCATGGGCAGTGATTTCTTCGGCCTGCCCCGTCTCGATGGCAGAGCCGAATTTGGAATCCACCTTCCCCGTAGCGACGGCGGCATAGGTATGAGGGTCAATACCGGGAGTCAGGCGAAGTAGGATCTTCTGACGGATCCCCTTCTCCCCTGCGATGGCATTGACCGCATCCACCTCTTCTACATTATCCGCAACAAAATAACCAATTCCGCAATCCATAGCCAAAGCGATGTCCGCGTCGGTTTTGTTGTTGCTGTGGAAGTAAGCATGCTCCATGGGAAAATCCGCATTTTTCGCCGTGGCGATCTCCCCTGCGGAAACCACATCCAGCCCAAAGCCTTCCTCCTTGATGATCTTGATCAGGCGGGTAAAGCTGGCGGCTTTTCCCGCATAAAGAGGCATGGCTTCGGGACCGTAGAAGGTTTCGAGAGCCTTTTTATAGGTGCGGCAATTGGTACGGATCCGATCCTCATCCATAACATAGAGAGGCGTTCCGTATTCCTGTGCGAGAGCCAGAGTATTCTGCCCCGCAAAGTGAAGCACACCGTCAAGGGCGGTAAGATTATCGCAAATCATAAAGCTATCAATCCAATTCAAAAAGAATCATTTCACAAATTCACGGTAGATGGCATCCAGAGCGGTGGCATAATCTGCGGCGTTGATGCCGACGATGATATTCAGCTCGCTGGAGCCCTGATCGATCATACGGACATTGACCTTCGCCTCGGCAAGGGCCTTGAACACACGGAAAGCGGTGCCCTCGGCACTGACCATTCCCCGACCAACGACGGCAATCAAAGCAAGATCATCATGAATGTGTAGATGGTCGGGAGAAATTTTCTTATTCAGAGAGGAAACAACCGCTTCTCTGTGGGGTTCCAGAGCGGAGGTCTCCACAACAACGGTCATGGTATCAATACCCGAAGGAAGGTGCTCAAAGCTGATGCCGTTATCCTCCAAAACCTGAAGCACGCGACGGCCGAAGCCCAGCTGACCGTTCATCAAAGCCTTTTCCACATAGATGGCGGAGAATCCCGTCTTCCCCGCAATACCCGTAATGACACGGGTGGGGGCGGCAGCCTGATCATTAGAGGCGACGATCATGGTTCCGGGAGCATCGGGACAGTTGGTGTTGCGAATGTTAATGGGAATACCGGCCTCACGAACGGGGAAAATGGCTTCCTCATGCATAACGCTGGCACCCATGTAGGACAATTCCCGCAGTTCGCGATAGGTGATGTAGGGGATGGGCTCGGGATTCTTGACTACACGGGGGTCTGCCATCAGCATTCCCGAAACGTCGGTCCAGTTTTCATAAAGATCAGCCTTGGCGGCACGGGCAACAATGGAACCCGTAATATCGGATCCGCCGCGGGAGAAGGTGCGCACGGTGCCGTTGGGCATGGAGCCGTAGAAGCCGGGAATAACCGCACTTCCGGCTTCCTCCAGAAGGACTTCCAGAGACTCGTCGGTGCGGGCAAGATCCAATGTCCCTTCTTCGGTGAAGAAGATGCTATCCTCGGCGTCGAGGAAGGCATAACCCAGATATTCGGCAAGGATCATGGAGTTGAGATATTCCCCACGGGAAGCCACATAGTCACGGCCTGCACGATTCTTGATGACAAGACGGATGGTGGCAAATTCGGACTCCAAAGAAAGATTCAATCCCAGATCGGCAATGATCTGACGGAAGCGGTCTTCAATCTGACCGAAGGGTTCGTCGATGGGCTGCTTTGCGCGGGCAAGGCGATAGCACTCCAACAGAAGGTCGGTAACCTTGATATCCTCGGGAAAACGCTTCCCGGGGGCAGAAGCCACCACAAAGCGGTTTGCGGGATCGGACTTAATGATGGCGGCAGCCTTGCGGAAATGCTCCGCATCGGCAAGAGAAGAACCGCCGAATTTCAACACTTTTACCATAATTTATATTCTCCTGAAATTACTCTGCTAACATGGAATTCATATTGTACAGTCCTGCGGGCTTACCTACAAGGAAACGGGCGGCGGCAACGGCACCCTCGGCAAAAAGGGAGCGGTTGTGAGCCTCGTGCTTGAGGGTGATGGTCTGGGTATTGGTGGCAACGATAACCTCATGGATCCCAACCACGTTTCCCATGCGAAGAGAATGGATTCCGATCTCTTCCTTGGTGCGCTTGGCCTGTCCCGACCGTCCGCAGACAAAAGGAACATTGCCACGAACCTCCCGCAACGATTCGGCAATCAACAGAGCTGTTCCGCTGGGAGCGTCCAGCTTGCGGTCGTGATGGGCTTCCACGATTTCAATTTCCGCCTCGGGCATGGCGGCGGCGGTTTTCTTGGCCAGCTCCACCAAAAGAGCCACACCGAGGGACATATTGGCCGAATAGAACAGAGGAATTTTCTCTGCGGCGGCATGAATCAGATCCTTTTCCTCCTCCGTATGCCCCGTGGTGCAAAGAACCAGGGGAAGGGAGTTGGAAACCGCATATTCCAGAAGGGCCTTGGTTGCGGAATGATGGGAAAAATCAATAATGCAATCGCAATGCTCGGTCACGTCATCCAGGCTTCCGTGACAAATCGCATTTCCGTCATAGCCGTTGGGATCGACCCCTGCGGCAAGGGAGGTTTCCCGATACCCCGAAAGGGTCAGCGCAGCGACTTCCCGTCCCATGTGTCCGCCGATACCGTAAACCAAAATTTCACAAGACATAGGACACCTCTCAGACCTTCAGCCCCTGTTCCCGCATCAGAGACAGAAGAATCGCCTCGTTCTGTGCTTCCATAGGGGTAAGGGGCAGACGGAGATAGTTCTCTCCGAAATTCATGGCAGCCATGGCGGCCTTGACGGGAATGGGATTGACTTCACTGAACAGAGCATTGATCAAGGGCAAAAGATCCAACTGCAGATCGCGGCTCTTTGCCACATCCCCGGCAAAGAAGGAATCGCAGATCTCTACGGTCTTACGGGGCAGAACGTTGGAAAGAACGGAAATAACGCCCTTTCCGCCCAGAGAGAGGACGGGGACGATCTGATCGTCGTTGCCCGAATAAAGGTCCATTTTCCCGCGGACAAGAGCGGCCAGCTCGGCGATCTGAGAAATGTTGCCGCTGGCCTCCTTCATGCCGACAATATTGGGATGATCGGCCAACTCCGCGCAGGTTTTGGGAAGTAAATTGCAACCCGTGCGGGAAGGAACATTGTAAAGAATCAAAGGCTTGGTGGAAGCATCCGCAATCTCGGTAAAGGAGCGGATCAACCCCTTCTGGGTGGCTTTGTTATAATATGGGGTGACCACCAACATGGCATCACAGCCCACATCGCAGGCAAATTTGGTCAGATCCACGGCATAGGCAATATCATTGGAACCCGTCCCCGCAATCACGGGAACACGCCCCTTCACCGATTCCACGGCAAACTTCAGCACCTGACGATGCTCTTCATCGGAAAGAGTGGAGCCTTCCCCGGTGGTTCCGGCAATCACGAGGGCATTTACCCCTTCCTTGATCTGCCAATCGAGAAGACGGTCAAAAGTATCGTAATCCACACCCTGTGCGGTCATGGGTGTAACAATAGCGGTTGCAACACCTTGAAAAACGGTTTTGTTCATAATCGGAACTCCTTCTATGAAAAATAAAAAAATGACAGTTTGCACAAAAAGGCGGCAAACTATCACGAAGAACGGCGACGGGAACCCGCACCTGTATGTTCGGTTGATTCGGATAGCACTCCGCATTTCTGCGACAGCAGCGGAACTCTTGTTTCCCGTTGCCAGATCGATCCTGATCCGCGGACCGTCTTCGGCACCCGTCCCTTTCCTTCGCCCCGCTTCGGACAAGCGTTGTTGCGGGCAAACTACTGATGACGAAATGCGCCTCTACCAATATAAAACAGATTATAGCATATTTTCCCCGTCTTGTCAAGGGGGTAAAGGAAAAAAATCGAAAAAAACGGCATAAAACAAAGAAAAATCCCCATCAAAAACTCATTTTGAGTCTTTGACGGGGAAATTGGTATATTCTCAGGATCTTCTCTTGTCCAAAAGCCAGGAATAGAGAGCATCGTTATAGGCATAAGTCCAGGCGTTATGTCCCACACCCTCGAGACGGGAATAGGTCACATCCTTGCCCAGCATCTGAAGCTTTTCCACCATATCTTCCGTATTATGAGGAAGCACCACAGTATCCTCGGTTCCGTGGAAGGCCCAGACAGGCATGTTGAGAACCCCTGCATTCCAAGGCATTCCGCCGCCGCAGACAGGGGCGATGGCGGCAAACAGGTCGGGCTTTGCCATAGCGGTAAACCATGTACCGAACCCGCCCATGCTAAGCCCCGTAAGATACACACGATCCTCGTCGATAGGATAGGATTCTTTCAGTTGATCGACAAAGGCGAGAATCGATTCCACATGGGCCGCCCAAAAGGATCCGATGGGGCATTGGGGCATAATAAAGATACATTCATACTCCCCTTCCATTGCCATCTTGGAAAAGCCGTGGATATCTACCTTGCAAAGATCTTCTCCGCCCGCACCCCGCTCTCCTGCGCCGTGCAGTTGAAGAATCAGGGGCAATTTCTTGTCGGTTTTTTCGGGGGAGTATTCCACAAAGGGGAACTTCCATTGAGGTTCGCTATGTTCGGTACGTTTCATTGCAATATCTCCTTTTTCAATTCTGTTCGAGGGAGGATAGAAGATTACGAGCCCGCCGCACGACGCCCAGATTTCTTCCGTTTTCGATGATTTGGCTCAGATATTCTGTTGCCTGCGCCCGCTGTCCTGCCGCAAGCAAAACCTTCGCAACCAAAAAGGAGTATTCCAGCTTGGATACCGGCGGTTTCTCGGGAAGGGGAAGAAGCGTTTGCAGGGCTCGATCGTATTCTCCTGCACGATAGTCCAAGGAGGCGGATAGCACCCGAAAGGTAGGCAAGTAGTTCTTCTTCGCCCGTCCGTCGGGAAGATCGTTGTAGATCTGAAGGGCCTTTTGGGCATACAGATCCCGAGGAGCATCCTCTCCGAGAAGATCGTAAAGATCCGAAAGATTGTTATAATACACAAATTTGATTACGGGAGAAGCACCCGAGGAGGGGCGATCCACGTTCACGGACAACAAAAGATCCAGCGCTTCCTCATAGCGATGATGCTCCCGAAGGGCAACGCAATAGTTCATGGCCACCGTAAGACGGTTGGCGTCGGTCAATCGGTAGGTCAAAAGCTCTGCGGTTGTGTTCAACAAGGGCTCAGGATCGCCTTCTTGATAACTGACAAGAGGCTTTATCATCAGACGAATCACGCTTGATTCCACAAATAGGTAGTTGATCAGGATGATAACCAACATCAAAACGGCAAAGACGATGATGTTATCAATCAGCACAAACAGAGCAAATCCGAACAACAGATCCATCAAAATCCAGGCGAGGATTCGATTCTTTGCAACCCACTTTTCAAGCGCATCCATGGTATACTCCTCCACAATCGGTTTCTTACAGTATATCACAAACAGAGAAAAATGTCAATTAAAAAATGAGCGCAAAAATGATTTTTCTTCGAAGCATCGAGAATCCTTTTGACAGAAAAAAAGTTTTTGAACATTTTGTAAACACCGTTGACAAAGTAAAAAAGACGTGGTATAATATCCAAGGTCTCTACCAAGCATATAATTATTGGGGAATTGTGTAAAGGTAGCACGACAGACTCTGACTCTGTTTGTTGGGGTTCGAATCCCTATTCCCCAGCCAGAAAAAAGCACTTGCGCAAGCAAGTGCTTTTTTCAACGAAATTTGCCCTTGCGGGCAAGTGAAATATTTCTGCGAAATGTGAAATACGCCTGCGGCGTGTGAAATATTCGCTTCGCGAATGTGGGCAAATTTCATTTCACATTGCGACGAAGGAGCAATATTTCACAATTT
>JAGAOU010000084.1 GCA_017623595.1 Clostridia bacterium | reverse complement strand
TGCGGCTCCCCACCGTCCCGCCGTCTTTGCTGACGTGACCTACACCGTCAAGGGCGACGGCGTGATGCAGGTTCATACCGATGTCACCGTTCGTGACAATGTCCGTCATCTTCCCCGCTTCGGCGTCCAACTGATTTTGCCCGAGGATTGCCTGCGCATGAAATACTTCGGCTACGGTCCCATGGAGGCCTACTCCGACAAGCACGGCGCCGCAAAGCTGGGCCTGTATGAAACCGATTGCGATAAGAACTTCGAGCATTACGTGAAGCCTCAGGAAAACGGCGCCCACTGGGGCACCTCCAAGGCAGCCGTTGGTACCCGCATGGGCTTTGGTATGATCTTCACGGGCAGCGAAGAAGATGCAACCTTCACCTTCAACGCCTCCCGCTTCACCCCCGAGGATCTGACAAACACCGCCCATGACTACGAACTGGAACCCCGCAAGGCTGTTGTGGTCAACGTGGACTACCGTCAGCTGGGCAGCGGCTCCAACTCCTGCGGTCCCGCCATCGGTCCCAAGTATGACTTCACCGACAAGGCCTTCTCCTGGACCTTTAATTTGGTTCCCGGTCACTTTGATCGCTGATCTGAATTCCGAACATCAAAAATCCCGCCTCCGCAATGCGGAGACGGGATTTTTTTAAACGCTTACGCCAAATCACAGACATCCTTGGAGGGACGCTTGAACCATTGACCGTCAGTAAAGTCGGGCATCGCCTGAGGGGCGCCGCCCTGCTGAATGGAAATCTCAGAAAGAACGGAGATGGCCTGCCAGGTAGCCCCGTCATAAACGTCGATGGGCATGGCTTCTTTCTTCTGCAGAGCCTCGGCAAAGGCCTTATAAGCAAACCAGTCCATGCCGCCATGACCCAACGATTGCTCCTCGGGGGTGATGTTCTTCCAAAGGCCGGGCAGGTACTGCGCTTCATATTGAACGGCATTTTTCAAAGTATTCTGATGATAATCCGCGGGATCCCAATATTCCTTTTCCCCGTCCAGGAACACACTGTGAGTTTCCTGATAATAGGCACCCTTTGTGCCGCGGACAGTGAAATTGCGGCTGTAAGAACGGGGCAGTGTGGTGTCAAGACTCAGAAGCACCGTCTCCCCACCCGCACAGGTCAACACTGTGGTGATAATATCTCCCTGCTTAAACTGTGCGTTTTTCATCTCCTCGGTGGCATCCGTGCGGGTCTTGATGTATTCACCCAAGCCCACCGCTTTGGTGGCGAAGGAAGAAACGGTAAGCACTCGGTTGCCCCGATTGATATTCAAAAGCTTTGCGATGGGGCCGAAATCGTGGGTAGGATAATTCTCACAACAACGGTTCTGATAATTATCAAACCGATAATGGCGGTTCACGTGCCCGTAAGCCACCTCATGGCGCAGGTCATGACCGTATGCCCCCGCACAGTGAACGATGGTTCCAAACAGATTGTTGCGCGCCATGGAGGTTGCAAGAAGTTCTTCCTTGCCAAAGCAGCAATTCTCCACAAACATGTAAGGCGTGCCCGTCTCCTGCTGGGTGCGCACCAAATTGAAGCAATTCTCCAAAGTATACTCGCATCCCACCTCACTGGCCACGGCGATGCCCTTTTTCATGGCATAAATGGCAATTTGAGCATGGGTACTCCAATCACTGAACACATAAACCGCATCCAGCCCCTTGGTATTCAAAGCCTCCTTGTAATCGGAAAAGCCTTTGACCTCGGTCATACCCGCATTACGGGCCGCCTCAACACCACGTGCAACACGATCCTCATACAAATCGCAAATTGCAAGAATGCGAATATCTTTATTATTCAACAGGACTCCGCGCAAAAGGCCGTAGCCCCGGCCTCCCATACCGACAACACAAGCATTGATCATAACAGATTCCTCCCTTTTTTCTTTATTATATAAAAAAAGAAGCGGCTTGTCAAGACCGTTTTGAGAAGTTCTCTCTTTTTTCCAAAATTCACACAGTTTTGACTCTACCCACAGTAGAATCCCCTTAAAAACCCTCTACAACCCCCTCCCCGAAGCAGAGAGTGGACAAACAAAACAGTAGGTTGCTTTTTGAGAGGATATAAGATATAATAAAGACTGAATCAGAATTGTTGTGAAATGAGGTCTCTATGAATCAGAACAACTTTAAAATCGTAGTGGACTCTTCTGCGGACCTGACCGAATGGAAGGATTTTCCCTTTGCCTCGGCGCCCCTGAAGATCATCACCGACGAAAAGGAATACACCGACGACATCAACCTTGACACCGAAGAAATGGTAAATGACCTGAGCAAATATCGGGGCAGATCCTCCACCTCCTGCCCTTCTCCCGAGGATTGGCTGCAGGCCTTCGGGGAGGGAAAACAGATTTTTTGCATCACCATCACCAGCGGCCTCTCGGGCAGTTACAACTCCGCCTGCATCGCCAAGGAAGAATATGAACGGGAACATCCCGACCGTGTGGTGCACGTCATTGACTCGCTGTCCGCCGGGCCCGAGCTGAAGCTGATTGCGGAAAAGCTGAAGGAAGGAATCCTTGCGGGACATTCCTTTGCCGATCTGCGCAAAAGCATTGCGGAATACACAAAAAAGACCGCCCTTCTCTTTATGCTGGAATCCATGCGCAACCTGGCAAACAACGGTCGCGTCAATCCTTTGGTTGCAAAGGCGGCGGGGCTTTTGGGCATCCGCATTGTGGGCAAGGCCGGCGAGGAAGGAACCCTGGAGCTGTTGAACAAGGTTCCGGGAGAAAAAAGAGCCCTCACCACTCTGTGGGAAACCATGAAATCCATGGGGCATCGGGGCGGAAAGGTGCGCATTTCCCATTGTCAGAACGAAGCCGCCGCAAGCACGCTGAAAGGACTGATTATGGAGGAATTCAAAAATGCCTCCGTGGAAATTTCCCCTTGCCGTGCGCTCTGCAGCTTTTACGCCGAAAAAGGCGGCCTTTTGGTAGGCTTTGAAAGAGAATAAAAATTCACCCCTCCCCTGCGCGATACAAGGGGAGGGATTTTTTGTAAAGGTTATTCTACAATTTCAATGGCGTTTTCGAAGATTTGGTAATAGCCCTCGAAGGAAAGCTTTATGTGATATTTTCCCAAGGGGGCATCCTTTGGGATCTTCACAAAGTCTGAATTAACCGTGAATTCTCCGGGTTGAATCGTTTGACCGACAGGTACGGAGGGATTTGCGCTGATGTTTCCGCGAGACAGTTGGTAGCTTTGTTCTGTAAGCTCCGTACTGCCGTCTTCATTATAATAGATTGCAAATGCCGGCGTTGTCCCGTAAAACGCACCGCTCGTATTGTATACATAAGGTTCTTCTCCGATGTATTCAATGGCCGTAACAAAGGCTTGCCAATAATATTCCTCGCCGTTCTTGCAAGCACTTCGTTTCCAGACAGCATAATCATCATAGAAGGACAACTTGAACGGGTAAGAACCCGGTTTTTCTCCTCGGAAGGAATCCAAGGAATCGACGATTTCAATGGCGTTTTCAAATACTTGGGAGTGTCCCAAAAAGGAAAGCTCCAAATGATATTTCCCAACAGGGGCATCCTTTGGCACCTTCAAATGAACACAGGAAACAGCAACTTCTCCGGGGAGAATCTCTTGTTGTTTTTCGGAAGAAGTGTCTGCGTTTGAGACGCTTGAAACCATCCGATAACTGTGTTCCGTGAGCCCCAAGCCTCCGTCCTCATTGCTGTAGATTACGATGCTCGGACAAGAATCGCGCTCTCCGTTTCCGAGGAACTTTCTGTCAGACTGATATGCATAAGATTCCTCGCCAAGATATTCAATCGTCGTGACAAGGGGATATTGTCGGTATTCTTCGCCGAGTTTTCCTTCTCCTCTTTCCCACACGGTGTATTCGTCATGATAGGAAAACTTAAAGAGTGATTTTTCGGTATCCGACTCCGAAGAAGTATCCGAAGGAACGTCTCCGGAATCTCCGCACCCGACAAAAGAGAAGAGGAGGACACCAAACAGCAGAAAAGATAAAATTCGTTTGAACATACATGTACCTCCTTTGTAATCGTTATTCTACAATTTCAATGGCGTTTTCGAAGATTTGGTAATACCCCTCGAAAGAAAGCTTTATGTGGTATTTTCCCAGGGGGGCATCGTCCGGAACTTGTATTAAAAAACTTCTGGTGCCGATCTGGCCCGGATTAACCTCATGCTCCGGCTGCCGTTCTATTGCATCCATGCTATCCAGATAATCCAACATCAACGTTTCTTCTGTAATCTCTGTGCTGCCGTCAGCATTGTAATAAACAGCGGGGTTTGTTTCAAAAAGAATAAATCCCAATTCGGAATAATAAGTTTCATCCCCTATATACTCCACCGTTGTTTCAACTGTGAACCATTCGCCTCTAACATGACCGCCTTCACCTTTTTTCCATACAACATTGTCTGTATTGTACGAAAACTGAAACGGTCCGGTGTTTTTGAAAGAGTCAGGAGAAGGCTTGGAGTTGTTTCCTGCGGAATTCATTGCGCTATCGGTTTCTGTCGAATCTTCAAAAGACGCACAACCAACAAGCAATAAAGTGAGTATTGTAAAAAGAAGACAAGACACGATACGTTTCAACATAATCTTGTTCCTCCTCAATAATCATAAGCCAACGCTAAAAACTTTGTATCCGATGTTGAACCATATCGATACACTTCTATTACATAGTTCCCGGCAGAAGGTGCAGTAAAACGTATAAACTCTACATTAGAACTTATACCTAAAACAGAAGCCGTTATAGGATTGTTTAAATCATTTGCTGAATAGATACTCATTGTGATTCCCCTTTCGGAATCGGCGGTGTCCGTAATTACCGTGCAAAGCGAGGATTACGCCCTGCACCCCGATTTGGAGACCTTGAGATACCGAATTCCGAAAAAGAGACATCTGAGAGGATGAATCAACCAAATTTGCTTCATACAGACGCTCCTTTCTTAAGTTCAGTATAGCATATTTCCCAAAAACTGTCAATGCCTATAAATAATTCTTACAGAAAATTCACAACCGCCTGCCATCATAAGGGGCCGCCGAACTAAAAGGCTGTCCCTTGTAGTAAGGTTGTTCTACAAAAATCTGCCGATGGATGCGATCCGTCGGCACTGAAGGAAGTTTTTCCTTGGCTTTTCAACAAACAAGGTACCGACAACTTGGTCGGTACCTCATATCATATTCGGATGACTGTTTCGGTTCAGTTCTGAACCTTGTCCTTGACCACAACGTCGTGGGCGCCGCCTTCCACGATGGAGACGGAGCTGACGAGGGTCAGTTTTGCCTTCTGCTGGAGCTCGGGAATGGAAAGAGCGCCGCAGTTGCACATGGTGGAGCGGATCTTGCTGAGGGTCACACCCACATTGTCATGGAGCGTACCTGCGTAGGGAACATAGCAGTCCACGCCTTCCACGAAGGAAAGCTTCGCGGCGCCGCCCAGATCGTAGCGCTGCCAGTTGCGGGCACGGGCAGAGCCTTCGCCCCAGTATTCCTTCATGTAGTTGCCGTTGACCATAACCTTATTGGTGGGGGATTCTTCGAAGCGGGAGAAGTAACGGCCCAGCATGCAGAAGTCTGCGCCCATAGCCAGAGCAAGGGTGATGTGATAATCGTGAACAATACCGCCGTCGGAGCAGATGGGAATGTACACGCCGGTTTCTTCGAAATATTCATCCCGCGCCTTGGCAACCTCGATGACCGCAGTAGCCTGTCCGCGACCGATGCCCTTGGTCTCACGGGTGATACAGATGGAACCGCCGCCGATACCGATCTTAATGAAGTCGGCACCTGCTTCGGCGAGGAAGCGGAAGCCTTCCCGATCCACCACGTTCCCGGCACCCACCTTCACGGTGTCGCCGTACTTTTCACGGATGAACTTAATGGTGCGGCTCTGCCATTCGGTAAAGCCCTCGGAGGAGTCGATACAAAGCACGTCAACCCCTGCATCCACCAAGGCGGGAACACGCTCCGCATAGTCACGGGTGTTGATGCCGGCGCCGACAATGTAGCGCTTCTGATCATCCAGAATTTCCATGGGGTTGCCCTTGTGCTGATCGTAGTCCTTGCGGAACACGAAGGAAACCAGTCTACCGTCGGCGGAAAGGATGGGCAGAGAATTGAGCTTATGATCCCAAATAATATCGTT
Source organism: Clostridia bacterium (assembly GCA_017623595.1). Taxonomy (GTDB): domain Bacteria; phylum Bacillota; class Clostridia; order Oscillospirales; family UBA644; genus RGIG995. The sequence continues at coordinate 17,790 of JAGAOU010000084.1, read as the reverse complement.
GGCTTCCTTCAACGTGGTGCCTTCGGGAGCGGTAACCAACTTCTCCAGAGGAGTCATAAAGGTTTCCACCTTCTGATCGGGAGCCATGCGGCTGACACGGTAATCTCGGCCGGTAACAATACCGAGCAGTTTTCCGTTGGCCGTGCCGTCCTCGGTGACGGCGATGGTGGAGTGACCGAGCCGTTCCTTCAGTTCCAGAACGTCGGCCAGGGTAGCATCGGGACGGATGTTGGAATCGGAGGTCACGAAGCCTGCCTTGTATCCCTTCACACGGCGCACCATAGCGGCCTCATCCTCAATGGTCTGAGATCCGTAAATGAAGGAAACGCCACCTTCCTTTGCAAGGGCGATCGCCATATTATCGTCGGAAACAGACTGCATGATGGCGGAAACCAGAGGGATATTCATGGAAATGGCGGGCTTTTCCCCCTTACGGAATTTCACCAGGGGTGTTTTCAGGGAAACGTTGGAGGGAATATGCTCCGCACCGGAATAACCGGGGACCAGCAGATATTCGCTGAAGGTATGAGAGCATTCTTCATAGTAAAAAGCCATGGGTATAATTCTCCTTTTCACTTTTATCGTATTATAATATTTTCCACGTAGTATATTACTGAACCACCGTGACGCCCTTCGAGGAAAGGGTAGCACGAATTGAATCGGGGATCTTACTGCCCGAGCTGCGCACCGAGGTCAGGTCGGAGCAATTGAGAAGGGGCGTAAAATCGGTGATATAGTTGTTGCTGATGTTCAGAATGCTGAGACGGTACATCAGTGCCACTGCACCGATTTCCCGCAAGGCATTGCCCGAAACATCCAAAACCTCCAACGCACCCAGCATTACCAGAGAAGAAAGATCGGAGATGCCGCATTCCGAAGCATACAGATTCTTCAGCGGAGAGCCCGCCAAAGGAGTGAAGTCCCGCACCAGCGTGCCCGACACATTCAGAGTGGTCAGGCCCGTCATCAGGGACAGATGCTCGATGGAGGAAATCTTGGTATTTGCGGCGGAGAGGTTGATCAACCCCGTAAGCCCCTGAAGATCCTGCAGCGTTACGATGTCATTGCCGCTGATATCCAGCGTAGAAAGACGGCGGCAGGCGGCAAGAGGTGTCAGCGAAGTAACCAGGTTGGAGGAAATGTTCAGATCGGTCAGCGCCACACAGGAGACCAAATCGGAAATATCGGGAATCAGGTTATTGGAAACATTGAGAACCGAAACCGACTGATGCCCCGCCAGCCAGGACAAAGAGCTCAACGCATTCCCCGAAAGATCCAGGGTCCGCAAAGACGCGAGACGGGTCAACTGAGGAACCGATTTGATGCTGTTCCCCGAAGCATCCAACTCGGAAAGAGACACCATGGAAACGATGGGGGAAAGGGTGGTAATTTCGTTGTTTTCCACCGAAAGGGAGGTCAGCCAGATAATCATGGAAAGCTGAGACAGATGTCCGTCGGTCAGACCGCATCCGTCCATAGACAGGGTCCGCAGCTGGCTGAGACGGCGCAGGGGATCCAAAGAAGAAATCTCCTTTTCCCCGTCCAGATTCAGCGTGGTCAGGTTTGCCATTTCCAAAAGATCGTCCAGAACACTCACCGATCCCTTCACTCCTGCGGCGGCGCCGGCGGAGCAATCAACGGTGGTGATGCCTTCCAGATCCTTATAATAAACCGTACCCGAGGGCTTGTTCAACATCAGACGGACCAGCTTTTCGATTTTGGCATCCTTGAATTGGTATTCTGTGTTTTCGTTATAAACACGATAGGCCGCATTGTATTCCATGCTGGGCATACCTGCGTCATTGAGGGCCACCGCACGCAGATGCACCGTACCACGATCCACGCGAATACTGGTTCCGGGAATGTAAATCTCAGAATTACGGTCGGGCGCGGAGCCATCGGTGGTATAATACACCGTGGTATTCTCCGGCACGTTCAAGGTTACATCCATCCCCTGAGAAAAGACCCCGGGCAGAGGCTGGGAGGTTATAGCGGATGGACGCTCCTCATTGAGTTTGACGACAATATAGGTAGTGGTGATCCCGTTCATATAATCCAGCGCTTCCGCAATGCGGTTCTGCTCGGTGAACAGGTAAATCATCTGTCGGTAATATTCCTCATAGCGAGGCTGAAGGCTCAATCCTTCGGTGAGCAATTTTTCCGCCTTCTGATAGTTGCCCTGGGCGCGATAGATCTCCACCGCCTTCAGACGAGCTTCACTTTCCTTGGGGTCCTCCTCCAAACACTTTTCAAAGTATTCCAGAGCGGTTTTCAGATCGCTTTGCTCCAGCGCTTCATATCCTCGATCCAAATACTTCACCGAGGAGCCGAAGGCATTGGGATCCTGGGTGTAGACAAACCACACCACTCCGATCAGCCCAAAGACAATAAAACAGATGGAAAAGGCGTAGAAAAATCGGCGAAAATAGTGTTTTTTAACAGGCACGGACTCGGACATATCCAACTTTTTCTTCTTGCGTCGGATTCCTTTGATCGGCATGCTTCGCCACCTCCGAATGACAGTTACTTACGGTTGTTGATGGGTACGTACAGGTGTTTGCCTCCGATAAATTTATATGCGGGGCGCATGACTCGGGAGCCGGAGGAAAGCTCCTCCACCCGATGAGAGCACCAGCCCGCCACACGGGCAATGGTAAACAAGGGAGTATACAGTTCTGTGGGAATGCCGAGCATCCGATAGATAAATCCGGAATACAGATCCACGTTGGCGCATATAATCTTATCGCCCCCGCGGACCTCCGCAAAGGCGCCGCCCGCCAACCGCTCCACAGCGGAAATCAGACGGAATTCGTCGTCCATTCCCTTAACCTCCGCCAAACGGCCTGCCCGCTCCTTGAGGGCAACGGCACGGGGATCGGACAAGGTATATACCGCATGCCCCATACCGTAAATCAAACCGCTATGGTCTCCGGCCTGCTTACGCAGAATTTTGCAGAGATACTCATGAATCTCATCATCGTTGTTCCAATCGGCAACGTTGGCCTTGATATCTTCCATCATGTTGCAGACCTGCAGGTTCGCACCGCCGTGACGGGGCCCCTTCAAAGAGCCGATGGATGCGGCAATGGCAGAGTATGTATCGGTTCCCGTGGAAGAAAGAACTCTGGAGGTAAAGGTGGAGTTATTCCCCGCGCCGTGTTCGGCGTGCATGATCAGACAAGCATCCAAAAGATGAGCTTCCTCGGAGGTAAACTTCTGATCCTGACGCATGATGTGCAGGAAGTTTTCCGCCGTTCCCATATCCGAAGAGGGGATGTGCAGATACATACTTTCTTTATCGTAATGGCGCTTTTTGACCTGATATGCCTGCACGGCAATAATGGGCAGACGGGCAATCAGCTGAATCGACTGACGCAGAAGATTCTGCAGAGAAAGATCGTCGGGATTGTCGTCATAGGAATACAGGGCCAAAACCGAACGGGCCATTTTGTTCATCACGTCCCGAGAGGGAGCCTTGATGATCATGTCCTCGGTAAAGTTGTCGGGAAGCTCACGCACGGAAGAAAGCAGAGCCTTGAACTCCGCAAGCTCCTCGTAGGTGGGCAACTTTCCCATCAGAAGAAGATATACAACCTCTTCAAAGCCGAAGCGACCTTCCGCCTCATACCCTTTCAGAAGAGAAGATACGTCAATACCTCGATAGATCAGCTGACCGGGAGCAGGGATCCGATCGCCATCCTCCATCACATAGCCGCGCACCGAAGAAATGCGGGTAGCACCGACCATAACGCCGGAGCCGTCGGGCTCCCGTAGGCCGCGCTTGATTTTGTAGTTTTCATAAACATGCGGATCAATGAAGTTATTCTTGCGATAGTCTTCACTCAACCGGTCTATGATCAACTCACGTTCTTTTTCGGTTTCAAACATGAGAGAACACCTCCGATATACAAATCACTTTTACATAATACGCCCTCTCACCAAAGAAGGGTACAGTAACTCATCATAATATTTATATTACCGTATATTATATCACATTTTTTCGGATTCGTCAAGAGATTGGAGGAAAAATCATGCGCGGATTTGTTACTTTTCTTTCATTGTTCACTCTTTTGTTCTTTCTTGCCCCGATTTTATGCCTCTCAAACGGGGAATCGACGGGAGAAACACCGAAAGAGGAGCCGGCCGTTTCCTTCCCCGAATGGATTACAATAGGAGGACAAGGGGTGTCTGCGGCAGATTATCTGACGGGACGGCTGGCGGCGCTGGGCGTGCAGGGATACCATCCCGAAGGACTAAAGGCGGTGGTGGTGGCAGAGGCCTCCCGCATGCTTTTTGCACCCGAAGAGAACTGGTACACCCCCGAAGAGGCAAAGCTTCGCTGGGGGGATGCCTGGTTTGCCCGCTACTGGCCCGAGCTGCAGCAAGCCGTCGCCGATGTGTGGGGACAAACCCTTCATAAGAACGGTGTCCCCATCGCCGCCGAAACCTTTCCCCTTTCCTGGGGCGTTACAGCGGAGGGCATTGAATGTCCCTATGATTTCACCGCCGAAGGCTTTGAGACGGAAATCTCCCTTTCCCTCTCCGAGGTACAAGCCATTTTTCCCCGATGCACAGACACGCTGACCGTGAAAAAAGCCCGAACCGGCCGCGTGGAAACGGTCACTTCGGGCGATACGGCGCTGTCGGGAGAAGAGGTTGCCCGACGGCTGGGGCTTCCCTCCCTTTGCTTCAGCATCACCGTAAGCGAGCAAACGGTAACGATTCTGTGCAAAGGAAAGGGAAACGGCAACGGAATGTCCCTATACGGTGCCAACGAATTGGCGAAACGGGGCGGGGACTATGAAACCATCCTCAAGACCTTTTTCCCCGCCGCCACGGTCAGGAAGTGAAACGGTCGTTGGGATCCAAATAAACTCCTTCCCGAACCAAGGCAAAGTGGAGATGATCCCCCACAAGACATTCGCAATCGGCGCTGTTGCCGCTTTTGCCGATCACATCCCCTTGGCGAACCTCCTGTCCGCCGATGACCGCCGCCTCCCCCGAAAGGGATTGATAAACGGAAATCGTACCGTCGGCATGGACAATCTCCACCGTCAGCCCCATCAATTCATCAATATAAACCTGCTCCACCACCCCATCGGCCACGGCCACAACATCGATCTGACCTTCCGTCAGAAAATCGATGCCCTGATGCACCCGCCAATCGTTCATGGTCTCGGAAAATACAGGAACGGTGAGGGAAAAATCGGTGCCAACAGTCCCCGAAACGGGCAAAATCATCCCCACATCCTCCTCGGGGATCGTCCCCGAAGCATCTTCGGTGGCTCCCTGAGAGGAATCATCGGTGGAATCGGAGGTGGTCAAAGACACCGAAGAAAGCTCCGTCAGGGAATCGGTCACGACGGAATCGGTATTCCCTACGGTATCGGAGGGAACCACCACCTCCAGCGCAGGCTCCCCGGGGGAAAACAGAAGGGCAATCAGGCTGACGGCAATCAGCGCCGTCGCACCCAGCGCCGCATACAACCCGCCGCCCTTGGTAAGCGAAGAAAGAAAACCCGTTCGGTTTCGATAGAATTTGCTCATAACAATGCTCCTTTTGTGTAACATTCTGCCCTTAGTTTCACCAACCGAAGGAAAAAATATACATTCCATCTTGACAGAAGGGAGAAAAAAAGGTATAATAGAAGCAGAACATTCGAGGAGGCGGAAAAGCATGGGAAATCCTTTGGAGCGCACGGAGCTTCTGTTGGGAAAAGAGAAGGTAGATCACCTGAAGCGTTGCCATATTGCGGTATTCGGGTTGGGCGGCGTAGGATCTTACGCCGTGGAAGCCTTGGCACGGACCGGCGTGGGGGCATTGACGGTGATTGATTGCGATGTTTTCTCCGAATCCAATCTGAACCGCCAGCTTTGCGCCACCGTAGACACCGTGGGACGGCGAAAGACCGAAGTGACAAAAGAGCGCATCGCCGCCGTGGCACCCCAATGCCGCGTCACCGCCGTGGATTTGTTTTATACCCCCGACAATGGGGACAGCATAGACCTGACCCAATTTGATTATATCATCGATGCCATAGACACGGTCACCTCGAAAATAGACCTCATCTGCCGTGCCACCGCCGCAAACATTCCCATCATTTCCTCCATGGGCACGGGGAACAAGCTGGATCCCACCAAATTAGCAGTGACCGATCTGTACAAGACCCAAGGATGTCCCTTGGCGCGGATACTGCGACGGGAACTGAAGAAACGGAACATCCCCCATCTCAAGGTGGTCTACTCCGAAGAAGAGCCGAAAAAAACCGTGGTGGACGATCCCGATTCCACCCGCCACGCCCCCGGAAGCGCCGTCTTCGTCCCCGCCTGCGCAGGCTTCATTTTAGCCGCAGAAACGGTGAAGGATCTGACGAAAAAAGAATAAGAAAAGTCTCCCTCTGCGATTGCAAAGGGAGACCTTTTTATGGGGTGGTTATTCTACAATTTCAATAGCATTTTCGAAGATTTGGTAATACCCCTCGAAGGAAAGCTTTATGTGGTATTTCCCTAAGGGGGCATCGTCCGGAACGTGCATGACGGCATCAAAACGATCAACGTCGCCCGGTTGAATCCCTTCTTGAACATCAGTAGTACAAGTTGTTGTATTCGGAATACCATAACTTTCTTCTGTCAATTCAAGACTTCCGTCAACATTGCAATAAACGGTGATGTGCGGGCCAAGACTTGAAGAGCCTTTATAAGGATAGACTTCTTCACCCAGATATTCTTGCGATGCTACTGCAACAACATCTTCACCGCGGTTCCAAACCGTTTTCTTTCCCGTATATGAAAACTTGAACGGGCCGCCATTTTGGAGGATTTCGAAGGATGTGGAAGGATTGTTTTCTTGGGAATCCGTTCCATCGCTGTTCTGTGATACATCTTCGGACGGGCCGCACCCGACAAAAGAGAAGAGGAGGACACAAAACAGTAGGAAGGTTAAAATCCGTTTTAACATACATGTACCTCCTTTGTAATCGTTATTCTACAATTTCAATGGCGTTTTCGAAAATCTGAGTATAGTCCAAGAAGGTAACTTTTATGTGATATTTTCCTGCAGGAACCTCATCCGTCACATCGAAGCCATACATTACCATACCCACTTGTCCCGGGTAAATTTCGTTCGACCGATTTAGGGAAGGGGTAAAATAAGGATTGTTTTTTTCCCATTTGTATCCGGACTCGGGAGAATACACGGTCACGGTTGTAGGCTGAAAAGACTGAAAGTCTCGTTCGGAAACAAAGGATTCCTCTCCAAGATATTCGATGGAAGTCACCAAATAAAAGGTTCTAAAATTTTCTCCGAGAGGGCTTGCGCTCGATCCCTTTTTCCAAACGACATGCTCATCATAATATGAGAATTTAAAGGGGTAGGTATCATTTTTCCCTTGCACGCCGCCGGAAGAAGCTGTCGGCTCGCACCCGACAAAAGAAAAGAGAAGAACCCCTAACAATAGAAATACAAGAATTCGCTTCATACAGACGCTCCTTTCTTAAGTTCAGTATAGCATATTTCCCAAAAACTGTCAATGCCTATAAACAATTCTTACAGAAAATTCATAAAAAACAAGCCTCCCCGAATCACCGATTCGGGGAGGCTTGTTTTTATGCTCTTAAAGAGTGGGATGGAAGTCCTCGGCGGCCACGGTGTCCAGAAGCTGTTGCGCCGTGACGGCATCGGTATGGCTGACGGCCACGGTCTTTGCCTTCAGATCCACATCGATTTCGGTAACCCCTTCCACCTTGGAAAGGGCGGTGCGGATGGCCTTCTCGCAATGGGCACACATCATGTCGGGGACAGTAAGAATTGTTTTCATAAGTTCAATCTCCTTTTCGGGTTTTATTTCGGTTGAATCCTCTTTGGGAGAGGAAAGCTTTACACGGTTGAGGCGGAGGGCATTGCCCACCACAAAGACCGAAGAGAGGGACATAGCGGCGGCTCCGATCATGGGATTCAGGGTAATCCCCAGCGGCACAAAAACGCCTGCGGCAAGGGGGATGCAAAGAGCGTTGTAAAAAAATGCCCAGAATAAATTCTGATGAATATTCCGCAGCGTTTTTCGCCCCAGCAGAATGGCGGACGCCACGGAAGAAAGGTCGCTCTTCATCAACACCACGTCGGCGGAGTCCATGGCAATATCGGTGCCTGCCCCCACAGCGATTCCCACGTCCGCACGGGTCAAAGCGGGGGCATCGTTGATGCCGTCTCCCACCATGGCAACCTTGCCCTTTTGCTGCAGTTGACGGATAATCTGCTCTTTGCCGTCGGGCAGGACCTGTGCATACACCTCATCCACGCCCACACGGGCGCCGATGGCGGCAGCGGTGCGTTGGTTGTCCCCCGTCAGCATCACAACCCGCAGGCCCATCTCCTTCATGCGGGCGATGGCAGCGGCACTGTCGTCCTTCACCGTGTCAGCCACGGCAACAACGCCCAAAAGCTCTTGATTACGCCCGAAAAACAGAGGCGTTTTTCCTTCCTCGGAGAGAACCTGCGCCCGTTGTCTCGCTTCCGCGGAAACAGTAATTTTCTGCGTAACAAAGGCGAGATTTCCACCAAACAACAAGTCGTTTCCCATGCGGGCAACCAAACCGTTGCCGGGCAGGATTTCAAAATCCGTCACCGGGGAAAGCGAAACACCGCGCTCCTCACCCAACCGACGGACCGCCTCCGCCAAGGGATGTTCACTGTTCTGCTCCAACGAGGCGGCAAGGGACAACAGTTCCCACTCCGAAAACCCTTCCGCGGGGATCAGATCGGTGACCGTGGGATGCCCGGAGGTGACGGTGCCTGTTTTATCCAGCGCCACAATATTCACATGTCCCGCCCCCTCCAATGCGGCGGCGGTTTTGAACAAAATTCCCTTCTTCGCCCCTTTTCCCGTTCCAACCATAATGGCTACGGGGGTGGCAAGCCCCAAAGCACAGGGGCAACTGATGACCAAAACGGAGATGTCCCGTGCCAGACTAAAGCCCACAGATTCGCCCAAAAGAAGCCACACCGTGGCGGTCACGGCGGCAAGAATCAAAATCACGGGCACAAAAATCCCCGAAACCTTATCGGCAACCTTGGCGATGGGCGCCTTGGAAGAAGCCGCATCCCCCACCATTTTGATGATTTTGGAAAGGGTTGTATCTTCACCCACCTGCAGAGCCTCGCATCGCAAGACCCCCGATTGGTTGACCGTCCCCGAATACACCATACTGCCCGTCTCTTTTTCCACGGGAAGGCTCTCCCCTGTCAAGGCAGACTCGTTGATTGCGCTATGCCCCTCCAGTACCGTGCCATCTACGGGAACCGCCTGCCCCGGACGGAGCAAAAACACATCCCCTCGGCGCACCTGCTCGGCAGGAATCACAACCTCTTCTCCGTTCCGCAGAACGGTAGCGGTTTTGGGAGACAGATTCATCAAAGATTCCAAGGCATCGGTGGTTTTTCCCTTCGCCCGCGCTTCCAGCATTTTTCCTACGGTGATCAGCGCAAGAATCATGGCGGCGGACTCAAAATACAACCCATGCAAGCCGTGCCGAGCCCCTTCGATGTCACCCCCGTACAGAGCCTCGCCCATAGCAAAAAGCTCCCACAAGCTGTACCCGAAGGCGGAGAAGGAGCCCAGCGCCACAAGGGTGTCCATGTTGGGGGATCGGCGCAGAAGTCCCTTGAATCCGTTGATAAAGAATTTCTGATTGATGACCATAACCGCCAGGGTGAGCATCAGCTGAATGAGCCCTATCGTCATGGGATTATGCCTCAACACTTCAGGCAACGGCCAATGCCACATCACATGCCCCATGGACACATACATCAGCCCCAACAACAGGATCACCGAGGACACAAGTCGGGTAATCAGCATTTTTTCCGCCTGCTCGCCCCCCGATGCACGGTTGGCGGAGACCTTCCCCGCTGCGCCTGCCTCCTCGGCTCCGTAGCCGGCACCGACAACGGCGGAAATCACCTCTTCGGAGGAAACCGACCCCTCCACGGTCATGGATCCGGTCAGCAGATTGACCGAACAGGAATCCACTCCCCGCAGGGCGGAAACAGCCTTCTCCACCCGTGTACTGCAGGCGGCACAGGACATGCCCGTTACGTTATATTTTTTCATGCGCGTCTCTCCTTATTTCATCAGCTTCGGAAGGGTCTGCACCAGTTCCTCCACCACGTCTTCATTACCGTCCCGCAGACCTTCCGCCACACAGGTACGGATATGCTCTGCCAAAAGCTCCCGATTGAAGGCATTGAGGGCAGCATTGATGGCACTGACCTGCACGAGAATATCGGTACAGTAGGCCTGCTCCTCCACCATGCGACGAATCCCGCGCACCTGCCCCTCAATACGGCTCAGACGGTTGATCAACCCCTTGGCTTCCCCCTCGGAGCGTTGTTTTTTCTTCTGACAGCAGCATTGCAATTCTTCCATAAAACAACCTCACTTTCTTTGTTTCTTGTTTTATTATATACCCCCATGGGGTATTTGTCAATGGGTTTTTCCATTTTTCCGAAAAAATTCACAATATAGTATAAAAAGGCGCCGAGACCCGTATTCGGACAAATACAGGTCTCAGCAATTGAGTATATCTCGGACGAACGATATATACAATTTTTCGAAAAAACCCAAGAACCTTGGGCTTTTTCCGTAATTATTATACCACACAACAAGGTGTGATAAAATGTTTTTCTTGCCGATTCATGCGACAGATCTTGCTTTTTTTGAAAAAGTGTGGTATAATAGAGATCGTAGGATTTTTCAAAGGAGAACGCCATGAACAAGATCTATTTTGAAGAGTTTCGCCGCCGAGTCACCGACGATGCCCCCTATGCGGTGTTTCATCGCTCCGACGTCAGTTATGTAGCCCACATCCACGAGGAGATGGAAGTCGGTTTTGTGGTGTCGGGAACAGTGCGCGTAGGGGGGGAAGCGGGAGATTCTTTGCTCAACGCAGGAGACATTTTTGTGTTTATGCCCGACGAAATCCATTCCCTTTCCACCGTCAGCCCCAACAAGGTGGAGGTGCTGCGCCTTCTGCCGAAGCAGAATGATCGGGTGGACTTTTCCACCCTTCGGCTGAAGCGGAATCGGGTCTCTCCGGGAGAAGAAGGCTATGATTCCCTTCGCAAAGGAATATTACAGATGGTGAAGGAATCGGACGGCAACGAAATCGGCAAAGACATGGCCCTACGCAGATGCCGCTATGACATCTTCCTTGCGGTGGTGCGGGAACTGAAGCACGAACCCATTGTGGGGGAAGAAAAAAAGCGCCTTGCCAGCCAAAGCCTATTGCTGCGAAAGGTCAACGAATACATCTCCGAGCATTACGCCGACCCCATTTCTTTGGATGAAATTGCCCGGCATTGCGGCTATTCCAAATATTATTTTTCCCATTGCATCAAAGAGGCTACAGGATCTTCCTTTTTGGATTTTCTCATGCTCTATCGTCTCTCCTTGGCCTGCGTGCGTCTACGGGATCGGGACGGATCGGTGACCGAAATCGCCTTCGACTGCGGGTTTAACAACCTGCGATCCTTCAACCGAATGTTCCGAAAATACCATCACCTCACCCCCACGGAGTATCGCAAAACCAACACCGAGGACCTCTCACCCTCCTAAAACAGTCAAGGGAAAAAATGAACCCAAAATTTCCGCCGCAAATATTTGCGGCGGCGATAGGAATTTCTGTTTATGTTTTATCGATAAGCTGAGACATCCCCCTCTCGCGAGAGGGGGATGTTGCATATCTTCTGTTTTATTTTGCGGGGCGGGCGGCTTCCACCATATCCACAATGTGATGTCCCACGTCGGCCATAAACTTCAGACCGATGGGTAGGAACCCTTCGTCGCGGTCAAAGATAAACAGACCGTTAACCTCATAGGTGAAATCACCCTTATAATCAATCTCACCCAAAGCCTTAGCGATTTCGGGCCAATCCAACTTTCCCATGTAGGGAAGATTGTGCTGATCCCGCGTGTAATCGTTGTCATGAATATGCAGCGCCCCAAGGCGGTCATGTCCCAGCGCACGAATCACATCGGCGGCAGTAGTTTCCGAGAAAGGCAGGGCTACATGTCCCACATCCAGACAAGCGGTGATCCAAGGACTGTTGAGCGTGTCGATATAACGGATAAATTCCGAAACAGAGGAGCACACGTCTGCCACAATATACTTGCGCAGAGGATCCCGTTGGAACATGTTCTCCACACCGATTTTCACACCATACTTTTCCGCATAGGGAATCAAACTGCGATAATATGCCATGTTCCGTTCAAAAATCTCTTCTTCATGCCCCCGATAGGTCGTATGATGAATGGGATGCACCACACAAACCTTGGCACCGAGAATTCCCGAAATCTCCAGACAACGCACCATGCGAGGAAACAGAACTTCATTATAATACACCGGGTCATCCCATTGCGCGGCAGAAAAGGTAAAGGGCGCATGGGTTTGGGTCACGGGAATCCCCTTTGCATCACTGATCGCCCGCTCAGACTCCGCCAAAGCACGGTAATCATCCTGATTATAGGGACAGTTATCGTCCACCATATCCATCAGAGAATAGTCCATAGCTTCAAAGCCTGCGGCCTTCATCCGATCAATGCTTTCGGCAAAATCATAACGGCACATAATATTGCCCATATTCGTCGACAGTTTCATAATACATTCCTCCCAAAAGATTTTGTACCCCAATTATAGCACCATTTCTACCGAATTGCAACCCTTTTCCCCCATCCGTTCGTTTTTTTGTTAAAAAACGCCGCAGACGATTCCTCGCCTGCGGCTTTATTATGTTTGCTTTGCTTATCACTGAGCGGCTCCGGTGCCGGAGAAGTCAAACATATCGGTCAGGGTTTCGGGCGCATACTTGTCCAAAACAGCTTGGTTGTAAGTATAATCCAGTTTCTGTCTCCAGGCGGTATGCTTGGCGGACAGATCCTCGGAATAGAGCGCCTTAAAGACCTGCTCCTTCACGCCTTCGAAATAGGACTCCTCTTCGTCCACGGAATAGCGCTTGACAATCCAAATGGAATCGTCGATGGTGACGGCCTGGTATTCCCCATCCTTCATGGAGAAGACCTCCTCCACAATATCCTCATCCACGGTGATATTGTAATAAGTAGCAAGAGTTTCGCTGAAGACACCCTTATCGTCAATGATCAGGCCTTCCTCCAGCATGGTTTTGTTCTGAAGCTCCAGAGCTTCCCTTTCGGAGGCAGTAAGATCCTTGTCGGTAATATCGGTATAATCCTCGGAATACTTCACCAACACATCCTCAAAGGAGGTGCCTGCGGCAAGCTCTGCCAAAGCGGCATCTCGCTTGCCCTCGATCTCTTTGATCTTATCGCTGCCGTATTTGTTGCCGTCCGAGTCCTTGGTCATAAAGATCACATACTTAAAGCGGACATAGTTGTTCCGATAATAGTCCAGCATTTCCTCTTCGGCAATCTCTTCTACACCGCCTTCGCCGTAATAGTATTCCACGATCTTCTCGCTCTTGATGTTGCTGGCCATCAGATTGCGGAACTCATCATAGGTCATGCCCAGATTCTGACGGATGGTATTGAAGGTATCGTGACCGTACAAAGAAACCCAGTCCTGCTGAATGATCTGATCAATGGCCTTTTCGTCCTCTGCGGAAAGGGTCAGACCCAATTCCTTAAAGGTTTCTTCCACATAAAGATATGCCATATACTGATCCTGTGCGGTTTTCACAAGGAACTGAGACAGGGTATCGGGTGCGGTCAGAGCCGTGCTCTTAAGAACCTCCTCCCAATTCAGCTTCTTCTGAGACTGTGCGGCAACGGTCTGCATATAAGCATAATAGTAGTCCCGCATCCACTGGAGATAGTAGAGATAGGGCTCCACAGGGAAGGTCACGGTTTCGCCGTTGACCTTAGCGGTGATGGCATAGGAGGTATCCGGCTCTCCTCCGGTACACCCCGCAAAAAGGGACACGGTCATCAGAACCGCAAGAATAAGTGCAAGCAATTTTTTCATGAAAAACAAGATCCTTTCACGCCGTAAAACACGGACAGTTTCCTCTATTGTATTAGTATATCAAATATTCGCAAAAAAGTCAAGTTAAAAGTGTGACAAAGATGCAAGAAAATAAAAAAACAAGCACCTTCGGAACGATTCTTGCAAAGAAACATCCCGAAATCCAACTTATTGCAGGTGTTTATAGATGCGTTGCATTTTGGTATCAACGGCGGCGAGGGATTCAGCACATTCGCGCAACTGATTTTGCAGATCGAGGGAAATTTCTTTTGTGGATTTATAGCGCATCTGATGCTCCAGGCTTGCCCAAAGGTCCATGGCCTCGGTGCGGAGCTGAACCTCTACGGGGACAAGCTCGGTGCGGTCGGAGAGATAAACGGGGATCTGAATGACCAAATGCAGGGAGCGGTAGCCGTTTTCCTTTGGATTTTTAATGTAATCGGATTTGCGCAGAAGGGTCACATCGTCCTGATGGAGGAGCAGCTCCGCAATGCGATAAACGTCCTCAATATAGCAGCAGATAACGCGGATTCCCGCAATGTCGGTCAGGTTGCGGCGGGCAGAATCGGCGCTGATTTCTTCGGCTCTGCGGCGCAATTTGCCCACGATGGAGCGGGGCGATTTGAGGCGGGACTCCATATGATGGATGGGGTTATGATCATATCGACACTGGAACTCTTCGTCCAGAATCTGTAATTTGGTGGTAACTTCCCGAATGGCAGCATTATAGACGTGCTGCATTTGAACATAGCCCTCCAGTTGGCGGATCATATCGTCGTCCTGAAGAAGATGTTCCACATAAATGCTCACCTTATTGCTGTTGGGATCCATAAAAGCACCGTCCTTTCCGAGGGAAAGAGTCTTCTCTTTTTTATTGTACCACAAGTCGGAATCAAAGTCAAGACCGTGAGACAAATTCCCAACCTTTCTTCGGAATTCCTTCTCAATTGGTACGCATATGCAGAATTGAGGGTCGACGAAAACGCCGACCCTCAAAAGACAATTATTCTTTATTTGCTGCGGATTTCTTGCGGATGGAAAGGAATACGAAGGCACCAAAGCCCAAACCAATCAGGGCAAGTGCGCCGCCCACGATGCCCAGGATCAATCCCAAATTGGAATCATCGGAAGCAACGGGATCGGTGGTTGTAGCATCACCGTTGGTATTCGTCACATCGGAATTGCCCGTACCGGTTTCGGTGTTGCCGGTGGTGGGGGTATCGGTGGTCCCGGTGTTGGTATTGGTGGTTGCATCGTTACCGGTTCCGTCGGTAGTTTCATTGCCTTCACCGTTGCCGGAAGAGGTGCTACCGGGGGTGGTAGAGGTGTTTGTGGAGTCCTCATTACCCGTGGAATCCTCCAGGGTACTCTTAATGTCACGCATAACTGTCCAGGACAGAGGAACGACGTCGGCCAAAGCCTTACCGTAGTTCTTCATCTGGAACACAATACGGTCATTGTAGACATATACCATCAGGCTCTGAATAATCTGAGGATCATCATAGGTCAATCCACCGGGATTGAGATGGTAATTATAATAGGACATGGAGCCCATGAAGCAGGTAATGAAGGATGTGGGGATAACGTTGCGGTCGTAGACAGGCTTGCCCTTTGCAGTATAGGAAGTGATGCGTTCAAAGGTATCGTCATTGATGTACACATTCTCAGAACCGCCGTGGTTATGTCCGTAAAGGAATACCAGGTTGGGATAGCTCTTGAGGATCCCGGTCAGAGAGGTGTAATGAGAACCGCTGGTGCCGTAGGTTGGAGTGGAGATGTTTTGGCTGTCGGTAAGAGGATAGTGGGTCAGAAGGAAGACGGTTTTCTCCTTACCGATGCTCTTAAGACGCTCGGAGAGCCACTTATAGGTGCCCATGGAGTACTGCATGCTCTTACCCCAGGGAGCGTTAATGATGATAAAGTCGAAATTCTTGATATTATAATGCATGCCAAGGACAAAGTCGGGATATTTGGAATTTGCAAGAGCGGTATCGTCCTTCTGACGGAAAATAGAAAGGGGTTCCCCGTTGGCTTCGATCATCATGTCGATGTATTCGGCATAGGAGTTGTAGCCCTCATCCTCACCTGCCTGGAACTCGTGGTTCCCTGCAGCCCAGAGAGAATATCCGTCGGGGGTGGCAAATGCGGCAAGTTCCTTATATTTATCCATAACGTTGGCGAAGGTTTCCTTGGTCCAACCGCCGGTATGGGAGGTGCCGCCGTTATCGGAGGTGTTGTCACCACCCA
This sequence comes from Clostridia bacterium, assembly GCA_017623595.1. GTDB lineage: Bacteria > Bacillota > Clostridia > Oscillospirales > UBA644 > RGIG995. The sequence goes on along the minus strand of JAGAOU010000084.1, from coordinate 1,551 downwards.
CCAAAAGGATGTCGGCGTTCTCATTCTTTGCGATGGCGTTAATGGTTTTGATTACGGAGTTACGGACGTAAGGAGCCTTGTTCTGCAAACCGTAGTCGGCATGCAGGTCGGAAATACAAGCGAGGGTCAGAATAGGATCCCCGGTCAGAGGGGGAATCACAAGCTCAGGGGCGGGATCTTCAATGGTGGTGGTGATCATGCCATAGAGCTTGAACTCGTGGCTGGCTTCTCCGGTACCGGACTGGAAGCGGGATTCATTGCGATTGCTGTTGGTAAAGCGAATATACCACTTCTTGCCGCCGTCGTTGACGAAGAAGCGAACCTTACCTGCGGAGAATTCGTAGTTCAGGTTTTGCTTTTTGCCGTAACCGATGTAATCGGCGGACAGGTTGATATACCCCTGATCCCCCTTGGATTCGTTCTGAATTGTACATTCAGTGTCGGAAACCTTGGTGACCTTCCAGACAGCGGCGCCGTCATGGTTCTTTTCATCAAAGGACTTGAACAGGAATCCGGGGTTGACAGCGGTACCATGATCAATATAATAAGCACCGGCGGACATTCCCGTGGGGGTGATGTTGGGGACTACAATAGTATAGACCCCCGTTGCCATTTCTTCTGCAGCACCGTATTTTGTTTCGGTCGTTGCGGCGGTAGAGGTCAGTGCGGTAAAGAGCCCGCAGCACAAAACCAGCGCAAGAGCCAGAGACAAAAGACGGGTTTTTAATGTGTTTTTCATCCAATATACCTCCTGGATTAATTTATGCTTTTTTATTTTTTTTCAAGAAGAGAAGCAGGAACACAACCGCGCCGAGCACGACAACGCCAAGAACCACACCGAGAATGATGGGAAGGCTGTTGGAGGTGTTCTCACCACCGCTCACAGAGGTGTTCAGACTGTCGGTAACAGAGGGCAGTTCGGAAACAGAACCGGTGGTTGCGGTGTCCGTGGTGGCGGAAGTGTCGGTGGTGGTAGCCGTAGAGGTGGTAGCGGTAGAGGTGTCGGAGGAACCGCCGTAGGCATCGCCCTTCTTGTACACCCCTTCCGAAGGATCCAGACCGAACTGAGCGGCGAGGTCGCGGGCAATGATCAGAGGCGTAACGTCCTTCTTTCCGCCGGGAGCATACTTCATGCCGGTGTTATGCGCCTGGAAGACAATGCGGTTGGCGTAGAGTTCAATCATCACAAACTGAACCACCAAAGGATCGCTTGCGGAAAGTCCACCGGGCTGATATTCGTTATCATAATAACCCATAGAGCCCATGTGTGCGTTGATAAACTTGTTGGTCTTGTAAACGCCGCGGTCCACCAAAGAAGCAGCGCCCTGGGGCTTGACAATGTCCGCAGTGGAGGTCTTAGCCCACCACTTGTCGCCGCTGTGAACATGACCGTAGCAGTAAATGACATTGGGATACGCATCCAACACCTGCTTCAGAGCAGATCCGCAGGTATTGCCGGCCGCCTGAACAGAGGGAGACTCAATGGTTCTCACAGAGGAGAAGGGATAGTGGCAGAAAAGAATAACCGTCTTGTCGGCACCGATTGCCTTC
>JAGAOU010000083.1 GCA_017623595.1 Clostridia bacterium | reverse complement strand
CCTGAGCCAGGATCAAACTCTCTAACAAAATCAATACAGTTCCGTAGAACCGTTAATGTCATTAGACTGTCCGACCCAGAAGATTTCTGGTTCGTGTTCCGTAATTTTTACGAGTTTACTTCTCATTATGCTTTTTCCGATTTTCCAAACCCAAAGGTTTGTTATTTCGGAATCAACAGGGTACAAAATTCACTGTTTAATTTTCAAGGTTCATCCGCGTCTCACCCGAGGTTTTTGCCCCGTTTTTTTGGCGCTTGAGTATTATACCACAAATTTCATCGTTTGTCAACCCCTTTTTGAAAATTTTTTTCTTGAATTTCGGAGTCAAAAAATCGCTGAAACCGTTGATATTATCATGTTTTTCAAACTTATAAACCATTTTGGTTTTAAATAATTTGTTTATTTCATACAATAAAATATATTTATCGTCCCACTTAAACTGTGCAATTTAACATTGCTTTTGTGGGATAAAAAATGATACCGTTTCGAAAATGCTCCGAAACGGTATCAAAAGAAGTAAAAACATTAAAAATCAATCACAGAGAATCTTTTCGTCCCGACGGTCATAGGTAACAATCGGAGTAACCTCCCGCCGACGAACTGCATCACAAAAATCACCGACAGAAGCGAAAGGAACCTCAGAAGAAGTAGCACAAAGGAAGGACTTACCCGCATGATAATCCGAACCGCCCGTGACAGCCAAATCGTAATTGGCAGCATATTCCGCAGCGCGTGCGTTTTGGAAATCCGAGCAACCCGCATTCAACACCTCGACGGCGTCCACACTGCGGGGCATCAGACGGATCAGATCAATATATCCCGCCTCTCGGAATGGATGCGCATGTACAACGAGGCCGCCCTCGGAACGGGCAAACTCACAATACTGCCGAATCGGCATTTGCATAATCTCGGGATGGGCCTTAAGCCATTCCTTATCCAAACCGTAGGTAAGGATATCGTTTCCTTGATAGGAATTCTCAAAGCCGAAGAACACCTGCAGGCCGACCTTCTCCCCTTCCTTCTTTGCCGTTTCATAAGGAAGGCAATATTGCTCAACGGCATCTTCCCAGGGGATCTCCTTGAAGGGAACGGTGGTGCTGGGATTATTGAAAAAGTGGTCGGTGATAAAAATCCCCGTATATCCCCGCTTCTTAAAGCGGCGCACAACCTCTTCCGGAGGAACATGCCCGCAGCGACTTCCGGCGGAGGTATGGATGTGGGTATCATATATAAACGCCATCAGTCCTTCTTCTCCACTTTCTTTTTGGTCCCATCGGGATATTGGATATAAGTACGGCTCAAGGTGCCTTCCAGACTGGCACGCATGGCGGCACGGTATTCGTTGCGCAGAGCTTCCCGCTCCACCTTTTCCTCCTCGGTCAACTCACGGACACGGGAAATTCGGGTCAATTCGCTGATGCGATCTAATTTCTTTTGATCCAAAACCAAGACTTCCTTTCGGTTTGTAATCGTTCCAAATGATTATACCAAATTTTTTCCCGAATGTCAAGGAAAACTTCTTGACATTCCCGAAAAATATGGTATAATGAAGACAAGGGTGCAACCTACATATTATATAAAGAGGGAGATTCGTTATGCTGTTTGCAAGTTGTCACAATCATTCCACCTTCTCCGACGGAGTATACACCCCCGAAAAACTGGTCGCGCTGGCAAAGGAACTGGGCCACGGCGGAATTATTTTATCGGATCACGACACGGTGCGGGGAACCTACTTTCTGCAAAAGGAAGCCCGCAAGCAGGGGTTGCTTTCCATCCTCGGATGTGAATTCGGCACGGTATACAAGGGAGTTGGCGTTCATTTGCTGGGCTTTGACTTCAACCCTTATCAGGAAGACATGGCCGAATTGCTGAAGAGGGTCTCTGCCCATCAGACCATCCGCTCCCGACTGCTGATGGAATGGGGACAAAAGCGAGGAACTCTGCCAAAGGGAGTCACCTGGGAAGATGTGACAACGAAATGGTGCTTCAACGATTATCTGTGCAACAATCAAATCTTTGAAACTTACTTGGAAAAGGGACTTCTGAAACGGGGAGATTATCCCGAATTCTTCCGTAATAATTTCCGTCCCACAAAGGAGCAGTCCAAGGAGATCACCCGCATTATCGGATACGGCGCCCCCGAAACCGAGGACGCAATCAAAATCATCCTCAAAGCGGGAGGTGTTCCCGTAGTAGCCCACCCCCACAATCTCCAACCCTATGCGGAAGATCTGATCGCCCTCGGAGTCATGGGATTCGAAACGATTCATCCCGATCTGAACGAGGAAGACAAGGCCTTCTTTGACACTTTCTGCGAAAAGCACAACCTATATAAAATGGGTGGCCATGACCACTCCTCCGTTCTGGGCGGATACACGGACGTCATGCCCGAGCACGATCTGCCCATTGATTGCGGCGGCGTCACGGAAGAGGACTTCATGAAGATTTATCGCAGAAAATTGGGGTGAAAGCATCCCCATACATAGTTAAAGAACAATTCACAAATCAAAAAAACATTGATCCTTGACAACTATACACTGCATATGTTATAATGAAGACAGAAAAACGATAAGGAGGAATCAACATGAAGCTGCTTTTTTTGATCAAACTACCATCCGTGCGATTAAAACTGTTGAGATTCTCCTTGTGGAAGGATTGTATAGAGGCAAGTTTTTAAGCGCACGGCCGAGAAATCGGCTGTGCGTTTTTATTCCAATCCCACGAACAAAAGGAGACTGTCAGATGATTTTACGAAAAAAAGCATTCGTTTTGTGGATTGCTGCGGCAGTTTTGTTGCTT
>JAGAOU010000082.1 GCA_017623595.1 Clostridia bacterium | reverse complement strand
CGCGCCCTTGCCATGAAGCCGGATATCCTCTGCTTCGATGAGCCCACCTCCGCCCTTGACCCGGAACTGACCGGCGAAGTGCTGCGGGTTATCCGGGAACTCAAATCCACCGACCGTACCATGATCGTCGTTACCCACGAAATGGCCTTTGCCAAAGGGGTTGCCGATAAGGTAATCTATATGGCCGACGGCGTGATTGAGGAAATGGGCACTCCCGAGGAAGTCTTCGACCATCCGAAGAGCGAGAAAACCAAGGCGTTCTTGTCCAATGTTCTGTAAGATTTTGAATTGAAACAATTGAAAAGGGCTTTCCCATCGGGTGTGAAACGGTGCAGACCGAAGGGGAAAGCTCTTTTTTTGCGAATTTTTGTAAAAAAACAGCATAATTGTGCAAAAAAAGAGGAATAAGAAAATTATTTGTGTAAAAACTCTATGTACAAATCAGTTTTTTTGTGTTATAATGGTATTAGGTATAGGTATATCTGTGCCTTGACCGTAATACTGCGGCGTTTCGTTTGGGAGATTCTCTGCGGAAAGCCGTCGGATAGGATTTTATTTCATGGAAAAAGAAAAAAGACAATATACAAAAAACAACAAAAAAGGCGGGAGCTTCCGAAAGGATTTTTCCGGTAGAGATAAGACAGCTCCGAAGGTTGAAAGACCTGCTTCGGATATGGAAGACGCTTTTGATGTGCCCACCGGTGGTAATATTATCATCGGGCGAAATGCGGTGCGGGAGCTTTTGAAATCCGGGGCAAGTGTGGACAAGATCCTTGTGTCCGACAGAGAAGGTTCTATTGTTGCTTTGGTTGCTGAGGCAAAAAAAGCAGGCATTCCTGTGGTGAACACAGACGTGAGACAGCTTGACAAGCTTTCCGGCGGTGAAAACCATCAGGGGATTGCGGCGTTTGCGGCTGAGAAGGACTATTGCTCTGTGGAGGATATTCTTGCTATTGCAGCCGAACGGGGCGAAAAGCCTTTGATCGTGATATGCGACAGTGTGGAGGATCCTCATAATCTGGGGGCTATTATCCGTACTGCGGAATGCGCCGGTGCTCATGGGGTGATTATCCCGAAGCGGCGTGCGTGCGGTCTGACTCAGGCTGTATCGAAGGCATCTGCGGGTGCGCTTCTCCATATGGCGGTTGCCAAGGTGTCCAACATTGCTTCGGTGATTGACGAGCTGAAGGAAGCGGGCGTTTGGTGCTTTGCTGCGGAGGCCGGGGGAGATCTCTATTACAATACGGATTTTAACTGCGCCTGTGCCATTGTTCTCGGCGGTGAGGACAGCGGGGTCAGTCGTCTTGTCAGAGAAAAGTGCGACTATACCGTGTCCATTCCCATGTACGGCAAGGTGAATTCACTGAATGTCTCGGCTGCTGCGGCTGTACTGATCTGTCATGCCGCAAGAGTGCAGAAGGGATAACGGAAACCCATTTGTTTTGCGCAAGGTTTGATGCGTAATGAATAAAAGGAAGCGTTGTGAGACGCGATGGGGATATTATGGCTAACAATAATAATCAGAATAAAGACGGAAAAGTGACGGCGGGAGAGCTGTTTGATAAGCT
>JAGAOU010000081.1 GCA_017623595.1 Clostridia bacterium | reverse complement strand
TCATCCGTGATGGTCTTTTCAATGCAGGCGGTAAGGCGGATCTTGGTGGGCATTTTACCGTCAATGGCTTCTACCTTATATTCGGTTCCGTTCTTGACTTCAAAATATTTGCCGCCGATGGAACCGTTGTCATCTGCGTAGTAAGCCCAGACACGCCAGGAACCTTCCGCCAGAGAGAACTTGAAGGTTTGTCCTTCTTTGCAGGGAATTACGGTATATCTGCGGGTGGTAGCGACCGAAAGGTTCGGTTCTGCGGTATTATAGAACGCACCGGGATTCCATTCGCGACCGTTCTTATCCTTAATTGCGGGATCGGTCACATCGATCTTCAGATCGAACTTCGCCCAATCTTCATCCGTGATGGTCTTTTCAATGCAGGCGGTCAAGCGGATCTTGGTGGGCATTTTTCCGTCAATGGCTTCTACCTTGTACTCGGTGCCGTTCTTGACTTCAAAATATTTGCCGCCGATGGAACCGTTATCGTCTGCGTAGTAAGCCCAGACGCGCCAAGGACCTTCCGCCAAAGAGAACTTGAAGGTTTGTCCTTCTTTGCAGGAAATTACGGTATATCTGCGGGTGGTAGCGACCGACAGGTCCGGGTCTGCGGTGTGGTAGAATGCACCGGGCTGCCATTCACGACCGTTTTTATCAAGGATCTGAGAATCCTTCACAGAAACAGCAACATCAAAAGCTTTCCAATCCGCTTTGGAAATGGCGGCATCTGCTACCATCTGAACGGTCAGATAAACCTTTGTGGGGGTTCTTCCGTCAATGGGCTTCACTTCAAAATCATAGTCTTCGGTAAGACCGAGATAATTCTTGGTTCCATCCACATTGAGCAGACCTTCCGAATCACCGGCATAGAGCCATACCTTCCACTTGGTGGAAGTGAAATCCAAGGAAACAACATCGCCTTCCTCAACGGAAAGAATCAGATGTCTGCGGGTATTGACAGTATTTGCGCCGCCAAGGGAACCGTAGTAAGCACGCTTGTTCCAGAAATTTCCGTCGGGTGCATATCCGGCAGTGGTATCGATAGACACCTCACCGTCGAAGGTAGCCCACATAGCATCGGTAATCACACTGTCGGGGTCCGGACAAACGGTCAAGCGCAGTTCCGTGGGAATTCTGCCGGAAACTTCCTGAATCGTATATTCAAAATCCGCAGCATTGGTCACCTTGAAATACCAATGACCCTCCACGTCTTTGAAGGAACCTGCCGCATCGGCGGGATAAACCCAAATGACCCACTTGTCGGAGGGAAGATGGATTTTTATGTTATCCCCCTCGGCACAGCGAAGAACAGAATAATAGCGGTTGTTGGTGTTTGCGGTCAGAGAGTCATAGTACGATCCTTTTTTCCAATCAAGGTCCACGGCCTCATAATCCGCAGCAGCAACTGCTACCATGGAAAACGCACTCGCCAAAATGCTGAAAGCAAGAGCAAGCACAATTGCCAGTGCAAACTTCTTTTTCATAATACCAACTCCTTTATTTTAGGGCTTGACATTCCCTTTGTTTTATGATACAATAAAAAAAGGAAAATTGCAACAGATGTTATTGATTTATTTTCGGACAATATTGACAAAAAAAACAATCAGGAGGATTTTCATGAACCGATACGAAATGCACCAGATAGACCAACCGGATCTGCCCTTTATTTTCAGCAACCAGTTTTACTGCAGCGCAACCCATCTTTCCTGCATCTGCAATTGGCACGAAAACATTGAAATCCTCAGAATTACACAGGGGCGGGGCACTGTACGTATCAACGAGGATACCTACGCTGTGGAAGAAGGGGATCTGGCGGTCATCAGCACCAATCAGCTTCACGACATTTTTTCGAAGGAAAACATGCGCTATTCCTGTCTGATAATCGACCGATCTTATTTTTTACACAACTATCTTGACAGTAACAAAATCCTCTTTTCTCCCATTATCCGAGATGAGAAGCTGACCTGTCTTGTGGATCGCTTTGAACAGCTTTTCTTGTCGGAAGAAGCGCTCCCCTACCGTATTCTGGGGTTGCGAAGCTGCGCATTGCAGATCATACTGACCCTCTGTGAGGGCTACAGCAACCCGAAGACGACTGAAAAAATCGAGAAAAAGATTCATACAACAATTAAAAAAATTATAGGACAAATACGTGCAGAAAGCAACACGGACATTTCGCTGGACAAAATTGCAAAAAAAGAAGGATGGAGCAAGTGTTATCTGGCGCGGGAATTCCATCGTTACACAGGGCAATCCATGATTGCATTTCTGAACACGGTTCGGTGTGAAAATGCGAAAAAGCTGCTGCGGGAAAGTGAAATCAGCATCGGCGAGGTGGGGCGGCAGTGCGGATTTAACGATCAGACCTATTTCATCCGAACCTTCCGAAGCCACATCGGAAAAACGCCGGGAGAGTATCGAAAATCCCATGCACCCAAAGCGGTAAAAACATAAAAAATTCTGTACTGAATAACAGAATCACCTTTTATTTCGACAATTGATGAACAGCAAAATGAGCGAGCCGTAAAACAGCTCGCTCGTTTTTGTCTACAGAAAACGGCACGCCCCTTTCGGGTCGTGCCGTTTGGCATGAGGTGAAATTACTTCAGTTCAACCTTAGCGCCGGCAGCTTCGAGAGCTTCCTTAGCGGCATCGGCATCAGCCTTGGAAACCTTCTCCTTGACAGCCTTGGGAGCGTTGTCAACGATTTCCTTGGATTCCTTCAGACCAAGACCGGTGATTTCACGGACAACCTTGATGACGCCCATCTTGGAAGCGCCAACATCGGCAAGGATAACATCCCATTCGTCCTTTTCAGCAGCAGCGGCAGCGCCGTCAGCAGCGGGAGCAGCAGCAACAACAGTTGCAGCAGCGGCGGAAACGCCGAATTCTTCTTCAATTGCCTTAACGAGTTCGGCAACTTCGATAATGGAAAGAGTCTTAAGTTCTTCAACAATGTTAGTGATCTTTTCGCTAGCCATTTTAAATTTCCTCCTGAATAATAAGGTTTTTGATTTGCGTGATGATTACAACACTCACGCTTCTGCGGTTTCGGTTGCGGGTTCGGACATCTTTTCGACGTACTGATTCAACACCACTGCCAGGTTGCGGGTAGAAGCCTGGAGAACGTACATAAGGTTGACCAGAGACTGTTCCTTGGAAGGAACAGCAGCCAGGGCCTTAACGCCGTTTTCATCCATGATTTCGCCTTCGCAGAAGCCGGCTTTGATCTTGAAGTTTTCGTGATCCTTCGCAAATTTGCAGAGGATCTTCGCGGGAGCTACCACATCATCGGTGGAAGTTGCCAGAGCGGTGGTGCCTTCCATGTGGACATCGAGGGCTTCGTAGCCGACATTCTTCAGTGCGAACTTGGTCAGAGTATTCTTGACGACAGTGTATTCAACACCGGCGGCACGAAGCTCACGACGAAGCTGCGTATCGTCAGCAACATTGATACCGCTGTAGTCTACAAAGACACCGGCGGAAGCAGCCTTGATGCGATCGGTAATCTGGTTAACTACCTGCTTCTTGGATTCGAGAATCTTTTCACTTGCCATTATTTTCACCTCCGGAAAAGACATGGACGACAAAAATGCTCTTCTGCACCTCAAGGCGCAAAAGAGCATCAAAAAAACCGCACGGGTTTTATGAACTTGTTTTTGCGTCCTCGATAGGCGTATTTCAGCATAAAGCACCTATTGTCTTAGGAACTTGGTTATTATATCACGTTTTGTGGGAAATGTCAAGCATCTTCCCCATCTTTTTGCAAATTGTTCACAATTTCAAGATCCGCGATCTCCATTGCGGGGGCAGGTCCCTTTGCATCCTTTGCAGAAGGTGTTTCTATCACCGGCAAAGGGTCATGAAGCCAGACTCCGTAACTGGGACGGCTCACCTGAAGGTTTCCGCTTTCCAAAAAGGACACATAGTCCCCCTGCCCATCGAAGATCAGATGATCCAGAAGGGGAATACCCCAATAATCCAGGTAGCCGCGCAGAGAGTCCGTCGCAGCATAGTCCGATTCGGAGGGAAGCCCAACCCCGGAAGGATGGTTATGAGCAACCACAACATACTTCGGGTCATGCTGCAACAAAAACTTACTCAAATTGGGGATATTCAGACGGGCGGAATCCTGATCCCCCGATGCAACCAAAACATCACCTATCACACGGTGATTGACATCCAGCCCCACCACCAAAAGCTTTTCCACCCGCAGACCATCGAACAGAGGGAGGTATCGGTTTGCAACAACGGGCACATGATAGCGTTGCAAGGTCTTCTGAGGAGACTGATCAATAACTTCCTTCAGATGGCGGCGGAACAAATCCTGAATCAGAGGAAAAAGCAGTGCAGAGGTCTCCCCCATTCCTTCCACGGCAGCAATCTGGGACCGGGAAGCAAAGAGAAGCTCCGAAAAAGAGCCAAAGCGCGCCAAGAGGCGATGTGCCAATTCATTGGTATCCTTCTGCGGAATGGCATAAAACAGAAGCAGCTCCAGCAATTCATGATCATTGACGCTCTCGGGGGATGAAAGATACCGTTGTCGCAAGCGAGCACGGTGACCTCCGTGATGATGTTTCTTTTCCATATAACATTCCTTACCTTACAGACTTTAAGAAGAGCATGAAGGCTTCTCTGCCCTCTTCGGTGCACTTGTACACCCCTGCATCCTCCAGAACCCGACCGAAGACCACACCGATCTCATGGTGAAGAATACTCTCCACATTTTCTGCGGTAACCTTGGGATAGCGAGGCAGGAATTCCTCCACCCAATCGGCATGGGATGCGGTGAGAGGATCGGAACGAAGGTCCTTGCCTGCAAGAATCGCCTCAGACACCGCCGCCATTTCGGTCTTCAGGCGAGAGGGAAGCACGGCAAGGCCCATGACCTCGATCAGACCGATGTTTTCCTTTTTGATGTGGTGCAAATGCTTGTGGGGATGGTAGAGCCCGTCGGGATGCTCGGGAGTGGTGATGTTGTTGCGCAGCACCAAATCCAATTCATAACGGCCGTCCCGCATACGGGCGATGGGGGTAATCGTATTGTGGGGTTCCCCGTCGGTTTGAGCATAAATCATAGCCTTTGCGTCGGTGTAGCCTCGCCAGCAGGTGAGAATCTTATCGGCCAATTCCACCACGGGAGCGGATTCTTCGCAGGACAGACGAATGACAGACATGGGCCAACGAAGAATTCCTGCACGGACGGTGTCAAAGCCGGGGAAGGAAAACTCCCGCTCAATTTCCGCCTTTGCCATGGCGAAATCATAGTTCCCGCCCTGAAAATGCTCATGGCTGAGAATGGAGCCGCCCACAATGGGCAGATCCGCATTGGAACCCACAAAATAATGGGGAAATTGCGACACGAAATCAAACAACTTGACAAAAACAGAGCGATCGATCTTCATGGGGGTATGCTCCGCATTGAAGACGATGCAGTGCTCGTTATAATACGAATAAGGGGAATACTGCAAGCACCAATCACGTTCGTCAATGGTGAGGGGGATAACACGATGCGTCTGACGGGCGGCGGCATTGAGGCGGCCCGCATACCCCTCATTCTCCCGACAAAGGGCGCATTTGGGATAAGAAGACTGGGGCGCCAGCTTTGCCGCAGCGATGGCCTTGGGATCCTTTTCAGGTTTGGAAAGATTGACGGTAATATCAAGATCCCCGTAGGCCGTATGGGTAACCCATTTGAGATCCTTGGTGATGCGATAACGGCGAATATAATCGGTGTCCCCACTGAAGCGATAATAATTGTCCGTGGCGGTTTTGGGAGAAACCGCATAATCCTTGCGGAATTTTTCAATGACCGCAGAGGGGGGTGGCGTGAGCACGCCCATCAATTTTGTATCAAACAGATCACGCTGAACAATGCTGTCCCCGTCCAGAAGACCGCGGGAAGCGGCATTGTCGATCAGTTCCTTGAGAATATCCTCCAGATGGCGGGGCTCGCTGGCAACGGTTTCGGGCTCGGTATATTCATCCAACCCCATAACCTCCAGAATACGGTTAATCGCCCAGGTGATGTCATAATTGGAAATCAACCCTTTTCCGACGGCATAGCCGACCAATTCCTTGATGCTTTTGTTTACCATTTTCGCACCTCATTCAGTAGTTTTTCAACTTATATTTTACTATAATACAAAGCGAAATGCAAGGGAAAACCAACGCGGAGAGCAAAAATTTGCATAAAATTCACAAACCCCGAGAAAAAATTCGGGGTTTGCGGATGTTTTATCCGATATCGTTTTTATCTTCGAAGTCCACCACCGGCTCAGTGACAGCATCGTATTCGAGAACCACAATCTCGTTGTCCCCTTCCTTCAGCAGGGGAGCGGGGAGATAGAGAGTTCTTTGGGGACCCTTGGAGTTCCAAAAGCGCCCCAGATTGAAGCCGTTGATCCAAACAGAGCCGTGCTCAAAGCCCGTAAGACGGATATAGGTATCCTTCGGTTTGTCCGTAACGGTGAGCGTTCCGCGGAAGAAGGCAGGCAACTCACAGGGGTCGCCCTCGTCATAGACCAACTTGGAGAGATCATCCATCTCCAAAGGCCAAACCTCCCAGCCGAACAGATGCTGATGGGGAGGATAAATGCAAACCGCATCGGTGATCCCCTTTTCATCGTGGAGATAGGGTCCGAAATTGATACGCCCCAGATTTTCCACAATAATATCCAGCACGTTGTCTTCTTCGGGGAAGCAGACATTTTCCACCACATAATAGGTATCGTTACGGTAGACGGTGGCGATGCGCTTTCCGTTGACAAAGACATGGGCGCGGTCATGCACATCCCACAACTCCAGTTTGGTAGAAGGATTGGGGCCTGCCACATGGGTGCGATAGAGAATGGACCCGCTCATCTGACCGTACTGCTCCATGGGGAGAATGGCACGGGAGGTCTGCTTTTCCGCCAAAAGATCGGCAGAAAGGCGCAAAGGAGCGGATTGAGTCAGGCGGACCCGACCGTAAGCAACGGAAGGCGCAACGGGGACAATGTCATAATTGTCCTCATCTTCCCTGTAATCCTTGAGAAGCTCCCGAAGAAGATCATACTTCTTTGTGGTGTTGCCTTCCTCGGTCAAAGGTGCGCAATAATCATAACTGGTGATGGTGGGCTGATAATCCTTCTTCCCGGGGCAGTTTGCTCCGTTCATGAAGCCGAAGTTGGTGCCGCCGTGAAACATATAGAAGTTGACGGAAGCGCCCATGTCCAGCATTTCCTTGAAACAGGCCACCGCTTCTTCCGGCTCACGGACGTGGTGCTCCTCGCCCCAATGGTCAAACCAGCCGTTCCAATATTCGGTACACATGATGGGGCCGAAGAAGGTGGGGAAGGTTTTCAGATTTTCAAACTGCTCCTTGGGTCGGGAGCCGAAATTAGCGGTTTTGAACACGTGGGGCAGAGTTCCGCCGTGGAGATAGTAATGATTGGATCCATCGGAGGTAAAGAGCAGGATGTTCATGCCGTATTCCCGCATCTTCCCTTCCAGGAAGGAAAGATATTCTTTATCGTTGCCGTAAGAACCGTATTCGTTCTCAATCTGGCACATGATGATAGGCCCGCCCACGGTGCACTGATGCTTGGCGAGCTTGGGAATAAGCACCTTGAAATAATTATCAACCTTTTCCAAATATTTCTTATCGGCACAGCGCAAGGAAATATTGCGGTCCTTCAGAAGCCAGGAGGGCAGGCCGCCGAATTCCCATTCGGCACAGATATACTGGCTGGGTCGGACGATGACCTTCAGATCGTATTTCTTTGCCGTTTCGAGGAAGCGCTCAATGTCGGCGATACCCTCAAAGTAATACTTTCCTTCTTTGGGTTCGTGCAGATTCCAAGGGATATAGGTTTCCACGGTATTGAATCCGCAGGCCTTCAGTTTTTTCAAGCGGTCGTCCCAATATTCGGGGACGGTACGAAAATAATGAATGGCACCGGAAATGACCTGCATGGGCTTCCCGTCAAATTCGAATCGGTTGCCGTTGATCTTGAATTCGGACATAACACAGACCTCCTTGTTGGGAGAAATTTTAACACAACACCCCTTCGGATACAAGAGAAGCGAAGGGGTGCTTTTTATAACATTATAATATCACAAAACGACGGATTTGTCAAGAGCAATCAGTTCAGAAAATCATGATTCAGCGTGATCTTGAAATCCTTTTCAATGGCCAGCAGGTACTCATCGGTAATGGTCTGCAGGATAGGCTTGCCGGTGTGGAGAATATTCAGATAGATCTGAGCGGATTTTTCCACGGTATGCATAAGCCCGAAGGTGTTGTCGAAATCGGTGCTGGCGGCAAAAATTCCGTGATGAGCCCAAATAGCAACGTCAAATTCCTTCATGTAATCGCTGGTGACCTTGGCAATATCCAGACCGCCGGGCATCATCCAGGGAATCACGGCCACACCGTGGGGGAAGATGATTGGGCATTCGGTCATGGTACACCAGAGAGCGCGGGAGAAGGTCTTATTATCCAAGGGAAGGATGAAGGTAAGCGCAATAACACCCACAGGATGGCAATGGTAAATAACACGGTAATCGGGGTTAGCGGCCTTCTTCACGGAATGGTTCATCAGGTGGCTGGGAAATTCGCTGGTGGGGCGGTCTTTGCCTTCGTTGAGCCCCCATACCAGACGGTAGGCGTCGCCCTTATCGTTGATTTCGGCAATGCCGATGGCCAGTTCGGGAGAAACGGTGAAATTCTGGAAAAATTTCCCCGTACCGGTGGTGATGAAATACTCGCCCGCCAGATTTTCCACGGTCATTCCCAAAGAAACCCATGCGCCGGGCGTGTAGAAATAGGGACGGCAGTCCTCCACTTCCTCGGGCTTCATGCGATAGGTCAAATTACCGCCGTTGCGCTCATGCCAACCCTGTTTCCAGCCCTCGTCGCCGAGGCGGATGTAGCCCTGCATTACATTGGTATCAAAAATAGACATAATAAGTATCCTCCAATCTTAATTAACCGCGTTTCGAGAGCACGGTGGTTTCGTAGTCACGGATCATCGCAAGCCATTCCGAACCTGCGGGAACACCGCTGCGGGTGCAGTATTCTGCCCAAACATCGCCGAAGGGAAGGGTTTTTGCTTCCTCGGAAAGGACCAGAATATCGGTGAAATTTCCTTCGTTCTGAGCGGCCTTCAGATCGGGCTGAAGAAGGGCAAACAACAGAGCTTTCTGCATATTGCGAGTACCGACGATCCAAGCGGCAATGCGGTTGATGCTGGCGTCGAAGAAGTCCAGACCGATGAGAACCTTATCCACCGCATCGTTTCGAACGATTTCCTTGGAGATCTCCTTCAGTTCATCGTCAAAGATCACCACATGGTCAGAGTCCCAACGGACGGGACGGGAAACATGGAGAGGGATCTTGTCGAAGAAGGGCAGGAGGGCGGGAATCTTATCGCTGACCACTTCGGTGGGATGGAAATGACCGTTATCCAAAAGGTAATACACGCCGGGATGGGAGGCAGCATAGGAAACATAGAATTCGCCGGAGCCTACGGTGTAGGATTCCACTCCAATGCCGAAGACTTTGCTTTCCACGCAATCGATGACGCCGTCCAGTTTTTCGGCAAAGATCTGATCCAGGCTGTCCTTCAGACGCATACGGGGACCGAGACGGTCGGCGGGGATGTCCTTGTAACCGTCGGGAATCCATACGTTGTTCAGGCAGTGGGTACCCAATTCCTTAGCGAAGTAAGCGGCGATACGGCGGCAGGCAATGCCGTGACGGATCCAGAAATTGCGGATCTCCTCATTGGGATGGGAGAGGGTCAGGCCATCGGCGGCGAGGGGATGGGAGAAATAGGTGGGGTTGAAATCGAGACCGATGTTGTGCTTCTTGGCAAATTCCACCCATTTGGCGAAATGCTTGGGTTCCAAAGCATCACGGTCTACGGGCTCGCCGTCGAAAATCGCATAGGATGCGTGGAGATTAAGGCGTTTTTTGCCGGGGATAATCTTGTAAGCCTCTTCCAGGTCGGCCATCAATTCTTCGGGAGTACGGGCACGGCCGGGATAATTACCCGTGGTCTGAATACCACCCGAAAGGCCTGCATCGGGACGGTCAAAACCGAGAACATCGTCTCCCTGCCAGCAATGCATGCTGATGGGAATATTTTTCAAAGTTTCAAGGGCAGCCTCGGTATCAATACCAAAAGCGGCGTAAAGTTCTTTTGCAGATTCGTAACGGTTCATATTATTCTCCTTCATATGTTTTCAGTTCAAAGCTTTCGGCAACGGCACGGCGGGCGCTTGCAATATCGGTAAACTCCCCCTCACAGATCATCTGCGCCAGAATATTTCCGATGGAGGAACATTCCGTGGGCCCCGCGAGCACGGGAACGCCGCAGATGCTTGCGGTGAGCTTGTCCAGATAATCATCCTTGCTTCCGCCGCCCACAATGTGAATACAGTCAAAGGTATGGCCCGTAATCTCACGGAGAAGACGGTAGTATTTCCCGTAAGCGGAGGAAAGACCCGCATAGATGGCCTGCATAATTTCACCCACGGTGGAAGGAACGGGTTGCCCCGAATCGCGGCAATAGGCCTTGATTTCGGCAATCATGCTCTCGGGGGCAAGAAAGCGGGGATCGCAGACATCCACAACGGAGGGGAAGTCCTTGGCCTCTGCGGCCATGTCGGCCAGTTGTCCAAAGGAATATTTCTTGTCCAATTCACGGCGCACCGATTGGACAAACCACATACCGTTGATGTTGCGCAGATATCGGATCCGTCCGCCGCATCCACCCTCGTTGGTGAATTTGGCATTGAAGCCCGCATCCGAGGTAACCGCCCGATCCAGCTCAGTGCCGAAAATCGACCAGGTTCCGCTGGAAATATATACGATATTATCCTTCACTGTAGGCACGGCAAGCACGGCGGATGCGGTATCATGACTGGCGGCAAGAATCACGCGGCAGGAGAAGCCCACCTTTTCGGCGATCTCCGCCTTCAGTGCACCCACCTCGCGGCAGGGCTGATGGAGAGAGCCGAAGGCTTCCTTGGGAAAGCCGATCAAATCGAGGATTTTCTCATCCCATGTTCCGGTTTCGCAGTTGATCATATTGGTGGTGGTGGCGTTGGTGTATTCGTTCATTTTCACCCCGGTCAACAGGAAGTTGAGGTATTCGGGGAGCATGAGGAAGGTCTTGGTGCGGGCGGCAATTTCAGGCTCTCTGAGGTAGGTTTCATAGAGCTGGAAGAGGGTATTCAGGGCTTGAGCCTGACATCCGGTGCGGGCATAAAGTTCCCCTTCGGGCATGACCTCGAAAAACTTCTCGGGAATCCCTACGGTACGGCTGTCGCGGTAGGAATAGGTCTCCCCCAGAACCCGATCTTTTTCATCGAGCAAAGCGTAGTCCACGCCCCAGGTATCGATGGCCATGGTGGCGGGGATTTTTCCGATGTCCTTACAATGACGAAGGCCGTTGACGATCTGCGTAAAGAGGCGATCGTAATCCCAACAAAGGTGTCCGTCGCGGCGCACCACGTTGTTTTCAAAACGATATACCTCTTCCAGCACAATGCGGCCGTTTTCCAGACCGCCCAGAATCAGGCGTCCGCTGGATGCCCCCAGATCTACGGCAAGATGATACTGTTTCAATAAATTCCCTCCGTATCCTTCGCTTTCCCGCACCGCCGCCCGATACTCCGCAGGGGAGGTTTTCATCACACGGCGAAAGGCACGGTTAAAGCTTGATTTTGTATTGAATCCGCTCTGCATGGCGATGTCGAGAACGGAAGTTTGCGTGTTTTTGAGAAGACCCGTGGAATAAGCCACCCGTTTGAGAAGCACATATTCCCACGGAGTGACTCCGTTGAGATCCCGAAAGACCTTCATAAAATAACTTTTGCTCATTCCCGAGGCGTGGGCGGCATCGTCCACGGTGACCGATTCCCGAAAATTGGCGTTCAGATAGCGCATGCCCCGTTCCACATCGGAGACAGCACTGTTGCGCTCGGCGCGGGTACGGTCGGGGTAATCGTAATGACGAAGAAGCACGGTCAAAAGCTGCATCATCAACGCCCTTGCCTCCAGGTCGCAGAAGGGTTCCCCCTCCGAAACGGCGGAAAAGATGCGCTCCATCAATTCCCGCACCGAGACATTGGCGGGGTTGGAACGAGGCAAGCGGGGAGAACGCCCCGCAGTGGGGCGAAGAAGAAAGGAGACGCAGCGAAAGTCATAGGACCCCTCGGCACCGTCCCAGATAAAACGGGGATCAAAGCGGATCTGCAAAAAACGAAACTCCTCCCCCGACGCCCGAAAGGAATGGGCGGCATGTCCGGGAAAGACAAACAAATCTCCCGTCAGAGCGTCCGCTTCGGTTTTGTCGGAGATACAGATTCCCTCCCCCGAGAGAATACAAACCATCTCGATTTCCGCACGGGAGGGCAGAGACAGATCCTTTTCCTCCGGAGAAAGGGAATGCTCGCAGACCTTCACCGCTGCGGTTCCTTCTTTGGAGGGCAGATGCGCTTCCCGCAAAATCATAAAACCACCCTTTATTCCTATTGTATCATACCGAAAAGATCAATTCAACCGAAATCCTATTCAATATGGCGCAAATATTCTTCTTGCGCCCGAAAACAAAAAATCAAAATGTTCGTTTTTCCCCGAAAGAAACCCATTTTTTCGAAAAAGGAAAAAGTTGAAAATCTTCTCTTATATCATACCACATTTTTCTGCGTTTGTCAAGAAAAAAATCCCTTTTCACACAGAAAAGGGAAAAAGAACAATCCTTATTGAGAAATTGGAGTAAGAACGACCCGATCCGAAGCGTCAATCTCGATGTGATAAAGCAGGCTGTCCCCTTCCTCCACACAGAAGCCCTCCCGCTGAAGGGTTGGAATCAGCACATCATCCTCGGCGCAGACCACAAGATACTCATAATCCCGCAGCATATTCACGTCCACGGAGATACTGTACTCGGGAAAACCGAAATCAAGAATAAACACTCTGCGGGACTTGACCTCATACATGGTCAGATAATAATACAGATCCCGTCTTCCCCGTTCTCCGTTATATACCGCAACGGCGGCATTGCGGGGAACTATTTGGGAAGCATCCTGCAGGGCGGTCATGACCTTTCCCCGTTCAAAGTCCTCCATGGAGGGGCGAACCACCAGCTGAGCGCCGTTTTTCGCCACAAAAAGAAAGAGAAACAAAGACAGTGCCACCGAAAGCGCAGAGGTAAGAACCCGCTTGGGCGGAATATGAAACAAAGCATCCAAAAGGGCATGGGCACCAATGGCCATGGCAAGAATCAAGGGCGTGACCATATATCGCTCAAAGGCCGCCAGATTTGCCGCCTCATCCACCATAATGAAGCAATACAGGAAGATCATGCATAAAAGATAGCCGATCATCACCCCATTGACCAGTACAACCGCTTTCCAAAGGCGCACCGACTCCACTTTGTGTCGGCGAAAGCCGATCAACCCAACGAGAAGGGCGGCGTTGATACCAAGAACAGCGGAAACATAAATCTGAGAAAAGTCGGTTATTTTCGTCCAAACCTGAGAAAAGACATTGGAAAAGAATTCCGGAGAAGCGGAGGTCAGCTGATTCAGAATTCCCGTATAACCGTAGGATTCCTCCGGGGCACCGTAGGTCGACAGGCGGTAAATCCACCAAAGCAAAAGGAAGAGAAGGGGCAGCGCAATGGGCAGGATACAATACCTCTTTTTACGAAGCTCTCTGCGGCAGTGCCATGCGTCATAGAGAACAAACACCGCAAGAAAAAGAAACAGAACCACGGCATTTTTCTTCAGTAAAACCAACAGAATCAGGACCGGTGTCATCAAAAACCAGCCCATCAAAGGCTTTTTGCGATGTTCCTCCCGAATAAACCACGCAGCGATGGAGACAAAGCCGATGAGGGCATCCACCAGAAGATTATAAATCTGCAGGGTGCCGTCATCATACACCAAAAGACACGCCAGGGTCAGGGAAAGAATCGCCGTGGCCCAAAAGCGGAAGGAACGAATCTTTTTCACACGGAAAAAGAGAGCCGACAGAGCCGCACAGGACAACATGGCCTGTCCCATCAAGGCCACATCCTCTCCCCTGCCCACCACCGATCCGAAGGAATAGAGGAAAGAAGCCGTCGAGGGGGCATAATCACGGAACACAACGATCGATTCTGCCGTGGGAAAATCATGGAAGGTATACATCTCCCCCAACACCGTGCCCCAATGGGAAAAGTTATCGTAATGATAATAAGATGCGCCCAAAAGAATCAACACCGTAAAAGCGGAAGCCAGCGAAAAAAAGATCATTCCCGGAGCGCACAAAAAAGAAAAGGAAAACCGTTTGCGAAGGGCAAGGACGCCGTGAAGCACAAAAGAGGCTGCGCCAAGCACCACGAGCATCCATGTTCCAAACCGAAGCAAACCGATCATTCCGAGCAGAAAAAGCACCGATGTCCACCCGGACAGCGTCACAATGGGCAAAAAGGCCCGATTGACCTTCGGAATCCGTGAAAGCAGACAGAACCAGCCGCACAAAGATGCAAAAAAGAACAACCACCGAAGAACAAGCAACACCTGAGACACCTTATCACCCCTTTCCGGTTTCCATGATAGCACAAAACGATTCAAAAATCAAGCATCAAAGCCTTTAAGATTTATTTAAGCTTTGCAAAATTATATATACGTATGATTATAACATAAATTGGAATTTTTTGCAAGGGGGGTTGCAATAAAAAGGGAAATATGCTACAATATTGCCAAAGAAATCGAAAAAGGAGCGTTTTTCCATGAATCTGAGCATTGCAACCTTCAACATTCAACACGGAAAGGATTATGCCCACTACAAGGCTACAGGGGAAGAAAAGATTGATCTGAAGCTGATGGCCGACACCATCCGTGCCATGAACGTGTCAGTCTGCGGACTGAACGAAGTACGCAACCAGGAAGAAGGAGGGCTTGTCAATCAGGCAAAGGTGATCGGCGAGCATCTCGGATGGAATTACGCCTTTGTTTCCGCCATCCCCATTAAAAACGGGTATTACGGAAACGCGTTGGTCAGCAGATACCCCATCACCGCCGTAAAGTCGGTTCCCATCGTCACCACCCCCGAAGAGCGGGGGGAGGGCAAGCACTTTGAGAATCGGGTGCTTTTGGTGGCAACGGTGCAGGCGGAAGAAAAACAAATCACGGTGATGAGTTGTCATTTCGGGCTGAATCCCTCGGAAATGGACAAGGCGGTGCAAATCGTTCTGGACGAAGGGGAAACAGTGACAACCCCCATGGTCTTTATGGGAGATCTGAACCTGATGCCCGACAATTTCCGCATCCAAAAGCTGAGGGAAGCATTCACCGACAGTGCCACCGTGGGCGAGGGCGATATGCTGACCTTTCCTTCCATAGACGCAAACCGAAAGATCGACTATATTTTTGCAAAGAACTGTAAACTTCTCTCCTCCGAGGTGCCGCAGCTGGTAGCGGCAGACCATCTCCCCATCAAAGCAGTAATTGAGTTGTAAACAAAACCTCCGCAGATCAGACGCTGCGGAGGTTTCCTTTTTTCAATAAACATTAAACAAGCTATTCTATCACAATATTATTGCATGCGGAAGGATTTTCCGTCTTTGAAATCCCGATAAGCGGAACGAAGTTGAATCGTGCGATAAAGCCCCAGGAAGGAGAAGAGAAGATAGAGAATACACTCAACAACCGTTATCGCGATATAGACCACAGAATCCAGCGGATTGCCCGTTGTCAAGGCGCCCAGGGAGGGAGCGGCGGTCATAGACAAAATCGTACTCAGAACCGAAAGCACGGTATAAACGGCAAAAACAACGGAATAGCCAAGTCCACGGCTGCGACGGTAGAGAATCGCCAGCACCAGAAGCCCCACGCCGGGGAGCAGGGACATCAGAGAAAGGGGCACCGATTGGGTCAGGAGGAGAAGGTCCCCGTAGACCAGAAGGGAGGAGAAAAAGGCCAGCACCGAAAGGACAAAATACCAGACTGAGAAGCGGTTCGTGGAACGGCGCAGATGGGCGGGGGCATATTGACTCAGATAGTCCGAGAAGGATACCGCACCCACATCCAACACCAGCCCATGCTTCACTCCGTTGCTTCCGACGGGAGCATTGATGGGATTGACCTTAACCACCTTTTTGCCGTAAATCGTCAGCTCGGCACCGCAGGTTCCACACTGCAACGAAGACCAGTCACAGGGAGCGCCGCAGACGGGACAGAAGCGACGGTTCACAGATTGTTGCGCTGCGCTTTCCGTTTCTTCGGAAGAGACTTCCTCCGGGGTATTGCGCACAATTTCCTCTTTTGTGAGGGAGAAATTCAAGGGTTTATACTCTTCATCGGTGGAGGGCGGCTCCAGCTCGTAGGCACGACGGTTTTTCGCCCATGCGCGACCGTCCTTTGCCTGACGGACAAGCCAACCCCACATTTCTTTGAAAAACCGCACAATCTTGCGGAAGAACAGAAAGAAAACAATCAAAAGAATCAGAACCACTGCAATTGCGGTTAACTGTTCCCGCTGATGACGTTCTGTTTCAAAAAGTGTCTCCAAAGACGCTTGCATAACAACCTCGGGCTGTTTGACCTCCGAATCCTTCATAAAGGCCTCCAAAGCCCGTCTCGCTTCAGCGGTCAACTGATACCCCGTGATGTTCTTGTCCGTATTGTAATTCATAGGGAAATAGTAATAACCGTTTTTGTTGGGAATGACCTTCCCGATCACACGGCCCAACTCGCCGGAGGAATCGCAACCCAAAAGACAGATTCCCTCAATGTTGTAGAGGATATAGTCATTGGCGGCACTCAAGGTGCTGTTATTGCTGGTTTGCGTTGTATGGAAATACGATCCTTTCTCCAGGGGTTCGCCATCCAATTCATAATAGCAGTCATCCTCGGTCGACAGGAGCTTATAGGAAGAATACTCCCCCTCAAAAAAGGCTTGCAGATCCTCGGAAATCTCCAGGGGAACCCAAATACTGCTGTCGGGAACGATCCCCCAGCAATCCTTGGGATCCTCCGAGTCACCAAACAATCCAATCACTTGATAGTCTGTGGTGGAGCAGTAGTGTTTCACATGGGTTTTCAAGCCAACAAAAGAGCACTTTTCTTCATATGCCACACACGTTTCTCCGCAAAACAGAACTCCTCTGCGTTGTGACTTGGGAACAATATTATAGATAACTTCATCACAATAGAACCCGTAGCCGTTTTCCTTCAAATATTCAACATCTCTGTTTGCAGCACAGGAAGAAAACACGAGCAGAACAAGAAGCAAGAGGGATACCAAAAGGGAAAGGGATCTTTTCATAAAACAAATCCTCCTTTATCGGAAAGATGAGAGGTCGAGCAGTATCGAGACGGGGTAAAACATGGCCATGGGAACCAAAACCTCCAGCCAAATCGCCCAACGGGGACGGCCGTACTTCGCTCTGTGACGGTATTTGAACAAATGCAGGGCAAAAGCCGCCGCCAAAAGGGCGATGCTCAACAGCGTAAACCCGGGACGGACTACCTCTCCGGTAAGAAGAAAATAGTGGATCAAAATCACGGGAAACGCAAAACCGTTGAAAATCGGGAGAAGAATATGCAAAATCATCCCAGCACCCCCATAGCAAACAGAAGCATGTAGAACATGGCAGCCGGAACAGAAGCCAAAATCGGAAAAAAGGAGGAAAAAATCTGAGCGGGCAACGAAATCTCATACCCCTCCGTTACCCGATCCTTCCACACATAGGCGGCCAAAATCAGAGGCAGAAAAAAGACAATAACCATCAGAAAAACGGGGGAATGCAAAAATTGAAAGAGAACGGCACAAGCAGCGCAGGCAGGACCTAAAATGCCGCTGACAAAGGCGCACAACCAAGGGGCACGGCGGGCTCTTTTTTCGTCATCCATGGAGAACTCCTTTCGGCAAAAAAGCAAGGCATCAGAAGCGGTCGCTTCGATGCTGTTCGGAGAGGAAGTGAGGAGCGGAATCATCCTCGGGATACAGATATTCGCTGAAGGCTTGGGGACCGATTTCCATGAGTTTTTCCAGATCGGCCTTGTTCAACAGAACCACCTGAAGGCAGGCAACGGTTTTGAACATCCCCAATTTACACCGCAAAACGCCCACATCGGGAATGATCTGAGGAAATTCGATGAAGGCGGCGATCATTTCGTCTTCGGGATCTTCGTTCTGCCATTCGAAGCTATGTCCGTAGGAAATGAAGGCTTCGTTTTCGTAGGCGAAGGAGGCCACAAGGAGCAGTTTGCGGGAATACCACTGCAACGTAACGGTGTCGGTCAAATCCACAGACGCATCCACAAACATCATATACTCATTGTTCAAGGCGAGGGAATTGGGCTCGGCGGGCATTTTGTAATCGGAGGCACCCATGGTGCAAAGCTTCCAAAAAGGAAATTTCTCGTTGGGCTCATAAATCAGAACGTCCACGTGGAACCCATCATCCACCAAGGGATGCAGAACACGGCAGTCATTTTGGGAAAAGTAAGTGTCAAAGTGCGTTGTCAGTTTTTCCATTTCTCTTTGCTTCATGGGGATACCACCTTTCTGCTATTGTTGTTTTTATTATAGCATAAATCGTAGATTGTGTCAAGAGACTACATTTTCACAAAAAATGCATTTTTTTTGCAGTGTGCTTACCGTTTCATAAAATACGGACCACACAAGGCTTCATGAGTTTTGATATACGTCCAAGAATAGTCCTTTGAAACAACATAAAGTTCCGTAACAGCCTCATCAATCGATGAGGCTGTCCAATAGGCATCTTTCCTTTTATCGGTAACACCGCTGCCATAAACATCACAAAAGATGCAGTCCTCATCACAAACCGCATTGTATGCGGCCCTTGCATCATCCCCGACAAGAAAAGACTCCCGCGGAAGAAGGTCAAAGGAAAAAATATGCCACAGACAACCATTCCTAACGTATTTTTCGATTTGATCCTTGCTGACACTCGGAGCAAAGTGCCGTAACCATTGATTTGTGAATTTCTCTTTTGACATCGGAGACTTCGACATAATGATTCTCCTTTTTTATAAAAACGATCAAAAAATCAGCTTTCGCAATTATGCATCCTTATTTTTTTGACAAACAAAGGGTTGCCGCACAAACAGGATGAAGATGAAAATATAGGTACAAAGAGTTGCAACGATGTTATAAACACTGTTTGCAGACGTTAACATATTTAGATAAGAAGCAAAATTATCCCCCATATTTTCCATCGTACTCATGAGCTGAATATAATCAAGAGCATGAAACAGTACGCCGAAAAGAAACACTCCGCCCAACAGAATCCAACTCAATTTATTTATACAAAGCTTGCTTTTAAGCACCCAACGGCTTCCAAACAAGAGAACGGCAAGAAGAAGGAGCGGTCGGACAATTTCGTATCCCAACGCAAGAACTTCAAGAAACAGAAACACGGAAATTATTTGTTCAACCATGAAAAATGCAACCACCAAGCAAATTGCTTTTACAATTTCTTTCCACGTGATGTTGGGAATCAAGGTGATTAAAAAGCACCCGACCAGTGCTGCATAAAACGCAATATTTGTTACAATGTAAACCAATGGCGAAAGAAAGGGGAAGGCCGCATACAAAAATGCGGATAAAAGGGTTTCCACCAGAAAGGATGCCGCTAAAATCAGCGCAATGAAACTTTGTTTTTGTTTTGACAACGGAAACTTCGACATAATGATTCTCCTTTTTTTACAAAAACGATCAAAAAATCATTTTTCGCAATTCATCAGATTGTTGATTCGTTCCGTATTTTCGCTGGACGCCCATTCCTTCAACATATCGCAAGGAAAGGTTTCACATTTGCCGCAATGGGGAAGTTTTTTCGATGCACAGCAATCGTATAAATCACACCGTCCATTCCAAACGCAGTTTCCCTCGGGAGCAACAATTCTGCATCCTTTACATTTTTGGCGGATAAAAAAGTCGCAGGCGTTGCAATCAATCCCACAAACCGATAAATTCATACCAAAACCCCTTTTTTTTCATTATAGCATAAATCAAAGTATTCGTCAAGAGGCAATTTGCGAAGCAAGAAGCGCACCGTATCACCTTTGTCTTTATTGTACGAAGATACAAATCGGCAAAAGCCTCGATTTTAGTGAAATATTTTCCTGACGGCAAATGTGAAATAATTTACTTCGTAAATTGTGAAATTTGATGCTTGCGCATCAAGTGAAATGAAATAAATCCACTCACGCCCGCAGGCATTTCACACGCCACAGGCGTATTTCACGCACGGAGTGCACTTCACAAATCCCGAAGGGATTTATTTCGTTGAAAACAAAAAGCACTGCTTACGCTGTTTCTCATAAGGATGTTTTAGCGTAAGGAGGAGTCCCGGAGCAGGACGGACTGTTTAGGCTGTCCGTCCCTTCCTGTTATTATCAATGGGAAGTGTTGTATATCATCAACGGAGAAACCGTTGCATATCATCACAACGCAAGTTTTGTATATCATCAAGCCGACAGTTTTTTTGATACACACCTACGGTGTGATGATATACAAATGCGGCTCACCGCATTTGATGATATACACGCTAAAGCGTGATGATATACCAAGCCTGTCGGCTTGGATAAAAAAACTCTCGTTCAAAAGAACGAGAGTTTTTTGGAGGCACCATCCGGATTCGGAC
>JAGAOU010000080.1 GCA_017623595.1 Clostridia bacterium | reverse complement strand
GGGCGCTCCCCAAGAGGGAATTGAGGGAATTGCCCTGCGCGACGGCCGCCGCGTATCCTCTTGATTTCCAGCTTCATTACGAATTCCACCTTTCTTAATTTCATTTTACTATAAAATGAAAATCCTGTCAAGATATTTTTTTCCTGTTACAAAAAAATCACAAAACGACAATTGCGATTTCAAAAAGTGCTTTCACCCTATATACACGTAAAAAAATCGAAAATGTTACACGAAATCACAAAAATTCACAAATAGTTCAAAAAAACCCGTGTGCAATCAAGCACACGGGCAATTTTGTTGTTCTGATGGGATCAGTTGTCCCAGTTGTGCCAAACGTCGGTGACATCGTCGTTGTCGTCCAGCATATCCAGCAGCTTCTGCATCTTTTCCCCGTCTTCGTCGGAAAGCTCGGTGTAGTTGTTGGGAACCTGAGCCACTTCGGCGGAGAGGACGGTGTAACCCTTGGAAAGGACGAGATCGTTGGTGTCACTCATGGCTTCGGCGTCGGTATAGACTTCAAAGCCGCCTTCGCCCGCCACGATGTCGAGGACGTCGGCTTCCAGCAGATCTTCCATCAGCTGATCCTCATCCACGTCTTCGCCGTCGATGATGATAACGCCCTTCTTTTCGAACATCCAGTTGACCGAGCCGGTCTGACCCAGGTTGCCGCCGCACTTGTCGAAGTAGTGACGCAGGTCGCCTGCGGTACGGTTGCGGTTGTCGGTAACGCAGCGCAGATACACGGCAATGCCGCTGGGGCCATAGCCTTCATAGGTCAGCACTTCGTAGTTTGCGCCGTCGTTGCCGCCTGCGGCCTTCTTGATGACGCGCTCGATGTTATCGTTGGGAACATTGTTGGCCTTTGCCTTTGCGATCAGATCCTTCAACGTTGCGTTGGAAACGGGATCGGGTCCCCCTTCACGAACGGCGAGGGAGATCTCTCGGCCGATTTTGGTGAAAACCTTGGCGCGCTGGGCGTCGGTCTTCTCTTTTTTGTGCATGATATTCTTCCATTTAGAATGTCCGGACATGGAATTTTCCTCCTTGGAACTTTATGTGATATTTTTTTATTCAATCTTTGCGAAACAGGGCGATGGCGGGCACGGGAAGCGCCCAAATCAAATGGAACGCCAAAAACCATACCCAACTTAGGTTTGCGGGGGCAAACAGCAGGGCGACGGTGGTGAGAATCACGCCGAACACCGTGGAGAGCTGCTGAATCAGAATGCTCAGGGAGACCGATCGATCCAATTGCTTTGCCAAACGGATAGATTCCAGAATTCCCAAAGCGTTTTGGGTGGAGATCATGACGGGTGGGGACTGATCGTCCTCCATCTCTTCCCGCGTTTCTACCACCGATTCGGCTTCGTCGGGGTCGGGAACCGAAATCTTTGTGCGGGAGAGGTCGTAGCGGCGCTGGATCATGCTTTCGTTGATGTTGCAATCCTTTGTATCCACCAAAAGATTGAATTCTCCCTCCAGCAATTCTGCGGACTTTTTCAGTTCGCTATCTTCTCCGTAGCGGAAAATCATGGTGGCGGCGATTTCTCCGTTGATGGCAAGATACATCATGTGGACCCCTGCGGCGGCCAGCATGGCTTCCCGATCGGGGCTCCAGGGGCGGAGATTGTGGGACAGCATCAGGTTTCGGTTCCCGAAGAGCACGTTATCCACATTCAGCGTGGCAACAATGCCGTAATTTTTGATCACGCGCCATTGCAGCACGGTGGGGGCATTCTCTTCTGCCTCGGGATGGAGACGGAAGAAAACCTCTTTCATGGGGGATTCGGAAAGCTTCAGAAGGGCGCCCGTGTAGCGAATTGCCTCCTCTGTAAGATCGGGTCTGCGAATGCGAAGGTTGAGTATTTCGTTGTTTTCTGCAGGGAAAAGATCGGTGTCCTTCACAAGCAGGGTGTCGGTTTCCTTCAAATGCTCCACGGAATAATTTCCCAAAAGGACGCTTCCCAGCTTGCGCAGGCGGATTTGCATGAAAATGTAGGGGAGAGAAAAGGCCAAATCCGCACCGAAGGAGGTGCAGAGCATCAGCAGGGCAGAGAGGGCCGTGAGGAACATTCCGTCGTGGAAAAATGCCACAACCACGGCGATTCCCAGAATGCAGAGGGCAAGAATCGGTGCAAATTTCCGATTCTTTTTTTGGACGGGATCACTGTCGAAGGAGGTCCGAAGGACGTTGGGAAAATCCACCAAAGGATTGGCGGAGCAGACCTGTCGGATGTATTTTTTGGAGAGAGAAAGGTCGGTCACCTGCAGGGCATAGGTCTTTTTGTCCCGAATCATATCCAGATTTTTGACGATCTGGAGGACGTAAAAATATTTCATCCCCATAGACAGTGCCACCGACAAAAACAGGACAGAGGCAAACGTATTTTTGCAGAGGGGGTTCTCCGAAAGCAACAGATAGATGCCGTGTCCTCCCGTGGCAAGAAGGGCCAGCGCATGGAAGCTGTTTGCCGTGGGGGAGAAGCGCAGGAAGGAGCGCAGACCGTCCGCCATTTCGGCGCGGCAGAGACCCCAAATCAAAACAAAGGCCACCAGTTGGAGGGTTGCGTTGACGGTCAGTTGCAGGTTCAGAAGGGAGAGGCCTGTGAACAGAAGGGCGATCAGCAGGCAGGCTCCCGCCTTGAACAAGGTTTTGTCCCACATGGAGAGGGCGGAATTATACTGCTCCTCAAAGAAAGCGAGCTCCATTTTGTTCATCCCCGAGCCTCCTTTTGACGGAGGGACTCATAGAGGATTACGGCGCCCGCCACGGAAACGTTCAAAGAATCCAGGGGGCCGTTCATGGGGATCTTGACAAGGAAATCACAGTGCTCCCGCACCAGACGGGACATGCCCCGTCCTTCGTCGCCCAGCACAAAGGCGCAGGCACCGGTCAGGTCGGTGTGATAGATATCCGCGGGGGCGGATCCGTCGGTTCCGTAAATCCAGATAT
The DNA here is from genome assembly GCA_017623595.1 of Clostridia bacterium. Classification (GTDB taxonomy): domain Bacteria; phylum Bacillota; class Clostridia; order Oscillospirales; family UBA644; genus RGIG995. The sequence continues at coordinate 11,151 of JAGAOU010000080.1, read as the reverse complement.
TGTGCTTTTTCAGTTCCTCTATGGTGTCGGTGATGTTGGTCACGCGGGCAACTTTCAGGTATTCGGTGGCTCCTGCAGCGGATTTGATGAGGGTGGGGGTCATGCCGCAGGAATTGTGCTTGGGCATAATCACGCCGTGGGCGCCGCAGCAGCAGGCAGTACGCATGATGGCTCCTGCGTTGTGGGGATCGGTAACGCCGTCAAGGATGACGATGCAGGGGGGCTGTTTCTTTTCTTCCGCTTCGGCCAAGATGTCTTCTACGGAAGAATATTCAAAGGGGGTAACAAAGGCCAGCACGCCCTGATGTCCTGCCGTGCCCGAAAGGCTTTCAATACGGGTGCGTTCCGCATCCATGACGGGGATTCCTTTTTCCTTTGCCATGGCAACGATCTTCAGGATGGAGCCCTCCCGTTCGCCCTTTGCAACCAGGATTTTGTCCACGGTTCGGCCGGAGCGCAGAACTTCCATGACGGGGTTGCGTCCCGTGACCACATTTTCATTGATCTCTTCGGCGCGGGGCTCGGGTTTGCGGCGTTTCTGATAGTTGTTCATAAAATTCTCCGTTATCTTCTGTTTCTGTGTGTTACTGCTCCATAATAGGATAGGTGAAGGTTTTTAAGGCGGGGGTTGTTCCCTCTGTGGTGGGGAAGAGGAGGGTCAGAGCGACGGTGCCATCGGTCATGACCGTTCCGTTGCGGTAGTGCAGGATTTTTCCGCTTCCCTCATAGGAGGTGACCACCGATTTGATCAGAGAAGCGTTTTTGGGATTGGAAAAGAGGATGATATAATCCCCTGCGGGCAGGGCATCAAACTGCCACAGCAGCTTTGCGGAAAGGTTTGTGATGCGCTCCTCTCGGACGGGGTCGGCTCCGACGGTGGTTTCGTAGTCGGTGTCCGCTTTATAGATGCTCACGGTGATTTCCGCCGCTTCTCCCGTGAGGGCACATTCAAATTCCAACCCCGACAGGGGGGTGGTGAAGCTGACTCCCACCGCAACTCCGTTTGCATCGGTGGGGCTATCCGTGGCGGGATCTCTGTGGGCAAGAAGAATCTGAGTGAATTCGGAAGGGGCGGAGGAGCAGGCGGTCAACAGAATAAGACACAAAAGCAGAGGAAGCGTTGCGATGCGTTTCATAAAAATCTCCTTTCCGTCCTGAATAAAAAGCGTTTTTTACGGTGAAACTGAGAGGGAAATCTGATGTTTGCGAGGGATATACATGAAACAGGAAAGCCTTCGGGGAAGCGGCCTTTCCCCATTTTTTGTACCGGAGGACTTTTTGCCCTCCCGTCCGTCGGTGAAGCAGGACCTGAACACCGATATTCTTATCATCGGCGGTGGCTTGAGCGGTCTTCTTTGCGCCTACACGCTGCTGAAAGCGGGACGGGGCGTGACTTTGGTGACTTCAAACACGGTGGGGGACGGAGCGAGCCGCTTCTGTTCGGGTACCGTGACGGGAGACGGGGGTGTGGATCTGCGCACTCTGAGGGATACTGTCGGGCGGGAGCAGGCGGTGGCCTGGTACCGTCTTGCGGCGTCTGCGGTGGAGCAGCTGGAAAAAATCATTTCCGATACGGGGAGCAAATGCGACTTTCGGCGGAGGGGCAGTTTTTATTATACCTCATTTCCCAAAGAAGCATCCGCGTTGCGGGAAGAATATTTGTTGCGTCATCATATCGGCATGGATTGCCGTTGGATGGGCGCAGAGGAATGCGAAGAGATGTTTTCCTTCCCCTGCGTCGGGGGACTTTGGATGTCCGATGTGGGGGCGGAATTGAACGGGGTCAAGTTGTGTCGGGATTTGGCCGACTGGATTACCCTTCACGGCGGTGCTGTGTATGAGGGAAGTCGGGTGGATGTGATCGAAACCATGCGGGACGGAGGTTATTTGTGTCGTTGCGGCGAGGCTTCGATTACCGCCAAAGGCGTGGTGGATGCCCGTGGTTGTGAAATTCTGAAAAAGCGACCCCAACTGGGACGGCGGGTTACCGTATTTTCGATTGCCACCGAGCCGATTTCTGTCTTTCGGGGGTGGCCCGATCATTGTCTGATCAAAAGTCGGGATGACTTTTCCTATCTTCGTACCACATCTGACGGGCGGATTCTGTATACGGGGGAATTATCCGCTTCCCTGACCCCGGAGGGGCGTATGGGCGGCATTGATGCCAACGCCCTGTGTCGGGTTAAGTATGGGAATCTGGAGGAAGAGCTGAAGGAAATGTTCTACGGCATCCCTCGGATCAAACGGGAGTATTCCTTCTGTCAAAGTCTCGTTCTGACCAAGAAGGGCCTGCCCTATCTGGGCAGAGATCCTCAATGGAAGGGGCTTTGTTATCTGTATGCCTTCGGAGAATGCGGTCTTGCGGGGGCGGTGGTCGGGTCGGCGTGGGTTAGTCGCATGCTTTGTGATCCCAAGATCCAAGGCCCCGAATATCTCACTCTGCCGTAACCAAATCGGTAATAATCTGCCGCAATTCTTCGCATCCGACGCCGGTCAGGGAGGAGAAGGGAATGACATTGATTCCAAACTTCTCCGACAGGGCGTCGGCATTTTTCTTGGTTTCGGTTTTGTTCAGCTTGTCGGCCTTTGTAGCCACCACGGTGAAGAGAATTTCCGATTGCATCAGCCAATCGTACATCACTTCATCGTCCTTGGAGGGTGGGTGGCGCAGATCGACCAGCAGAAGAATCAGACGGATGTCCCGATCAGCGGAAAAATAGCCCTCGGTCAGCTTCCCCCAAGCGGCTTGCTCGGTTTTCGGACGTTTTGCAAAGCCGTAGCCCGGAAGGTCTACCAAATCGAATTTTCCGTCCACATCGTAGTAGTTTACGGAAATGGTCTTGCCCGGGGTCGAGGAAACTCGGGCAAGGCTTTTTCGGTTCAGAAGCTTGTTGATCAAAGACGATTTCCCCACATTGGAGCGTCCCACAAGGACAACCTCCGGCTTCTTGGGGCGGTCGATCTTTTTTCCGTCAAAATAACTGGTGACAAAGGCGGCGTTGTTGAAATTGACCGTCATGGTTTAACCCTCCCGCAGGGCGGTTTTCAATACCGTGTCCATATGGGTGGCGGGCACAAACTCGATGGCTTGCTTGACCACGGGATCCACCTCTTCCAAATCGGGCAGGTTGGCCTCGGGCAGAACAATCTTCTTAATGCCTGCTTTGTAGGCGGCCATGGTCTTTTCCTTCAGTCCTCCGATGGCCAAAACCCGTCCGCGCAGAGTGATTTCGCCCGTCATGGCAACGGTATGATCCACCTTGCGGCCGCTGAGCTCGCTGACCAGGGCTGTGGTCATGGTGACACCTGCCGAGGGCCCGTCCTTGGGAACGGCGCCTTCGGGGACGTGGATGTGAATATCTTTATTTTTGTGGAACTGTCCGTCAATGTTCAGTTCTTCGGCGTGGCTGCGGATATAACTGATGGCGGCGTTGGCCGATTCCTTCATTACATCGCCCAGCATACCCGTCAACTGAATTTTGCCCGTTCCGTCCATGACAGAGACCTCTACGGGCATAACCTCGCCTCCTACGGAGGTATAGGCAAGACCTGTGACGATCCCTATCTGATCCTGCTTGGACAACGGATCGTCACGGAATTTGCGGGGACCGAGGAATTGCTCTATGTTTGCAGGTTTAAAGGAAATTTTTGTTTCTTCGGGATGCTCCGCCAAGTATTTCAGCGCCTTGCGGCAGAGAGATGCGATGGTGCGTTCCAGCACACGTACCCCCGCTTCCCGCGTGTAACTGCGAATCAAATCATTGAGCCCGCCGTCGGTGATCTTGAATTCCTTGGCGGTAAGGCCGTGCTTTTTGATCTGCTTGGGGATCAGATGATTTTTGGCGATATGAATCTTTTCCTCCTGAGTATAAGAGGAAAGCTCAATGACCTCGGTACGGTCGAGCAGAGGACGGGGAATGGTGTCCGAGGTGTTGGCGGTGAGGATAAACAGGACGTTGGACAGATCGAAGGGGAGATCCAAAAAATGGTCCTTGAAGGTCTTGTTCTGTTCGGGGTCCAGCACTTCCAGCAGGGCGGCGGCGGGGTCGCCCTTGTAGTCCTGGCCGATTTTGTCTACCTCGTCCAAAAGAATGACGGGGTTGACCGAGCCTGCTTCCCGCACGGCTTCGATGATTTTACCGGGCATGGATGCCACATAGGTGCGGCGATGACCGCGGATTTCCGCTTCATCGTGAACACCGCCCAAAGAGACGCGGGCAAATTTGCGTCCCGTTGCGCGGGCGATGGATTGGGCAACGGAGGTTTTTCCCGTGCCCGGAGGCCCTACAAGGCAGAGAATCTGACCGTTGTAGTTGGGCATTTTCTGAAGAACCACTAAGGTTTCAAGGATGCGTTCTTTGACCTTTTTCAGCCCGTAGTGATCCTCTTCCAGGATTTTGCGGGCGGTTTGCAGATCGGTGGATTGCTCCGTGAAGACGCCCCAGGGCAGGTCCAGAACCGTATCCAGATAGATACGGGAAACCCCTGCTTCCTGTGCGCCGATGGGCATTTTCGCCAGCCGTTCCACTTCCTTCATCAGCTTTTTCTTGATGTCCTCAGGGGCGGCGGACTTTTTGATTTTATCGGAGTAAACGGCAATCTCGTCGTCTCCGTCGAACTCGCCCAGCTCTTCTTCCAGAGCGTGGATCTGCTCGCGGATATAGAAATCCCGCTGATTTTTCGCAATGCGTTCTTTTGTGCGGTCGGAGATCTGATTCTCCAAGTCGGCAATATCCACTTCCCGTTCCAGGATCAGCAGAAGCTCGCGCATGCGTTCCTCGGGGTCAAGGATTTCCAGAATCTTCTGCTTGTCGCCGTATTTCAGGAAGAGGTTTTGGGTGATATAGTCTGCCAAAAAGCCCAGATCGTCAATGGCAAGCACTTCCATCATCTGCTGCTGGGAAATGCTTTCCACGTACTGGGACAATTCCGCAAATCCACTCTGTGCCTGCCGTGCCAATGCTTCCCGCAGGGGGGAGGAATGAATGGGCAGGGGGTGATCGGGAATGAGGGAGACTGTGACGGTGTAATAGCCGTTGCTTTTTTCGGGCAGGGTAATGGATTGGGCGCGACAGAGCACGTCCAGCATAACCCGAAGGTCGCCGTTCTGCGTTTTCATGACCTGCTTTACCTTCGCTACGGTGCCGTATGCGAAGATGCCTTCGGGACGGGGATCTTCTTCTGTGATGTCCATTTGTGCCGAAAGGAATATGTACCGATCGGCGGCAAGGGCAGCGCTGACGGCGGTGGAGGAGATCTTTCGAGCTACGTCCAGATGCACGGTCTGTTTGGGCAGTGCCGCCAGATTGCGCAGGGGGAGAAGGGGTAAGGTGCGGATCTTCTGATCGAACACCGTGGAAGTATCGGGCATGTTACTGAATTCCTTTAAAATATCGTGATTTTTTCCTGTGGAAAAAAGGGCAAAGGCTCGAACCGCAAAAAAACGGTTCGAGTCGATGATCTTATTCTTCGGTTCTGGGGGTGCGGTTGTGGGTGACGGTGGCCTCGCCTTCGCCGCGGATACAGGCACCGTCTACGGTGACGGTGTCCACGGTTTTGTCCGAGGGGGTGAGGTACATGATCTTGGTCATGACCTTTTCTGCGATGGCACGCAGTCCGCGGGCGCCTGTTTTGTGTTCCAAAGCCTGATCTGCAATGGCTTCGATAGCATCGGGGGTGAATTCCAATTTCACGCCGTCCAGACGGAACAGTTCTTTGTACTGCTTGGTCAGGCAGTTCTTCGGCTCGGTCATAATGCGAACCAGTGCTTCCTTATTTAAGGGCTCCACGTTGACGATGACCGGCAATCTGCCCACCAATTCGGGAATCAGCCCGAATTTAACCAGATCGTGGGCCTCGCATTGTCTCAGCAGTGCACCGATGTCGCTATCGGATTTCCCTGCCAGATCGGAGTTGAAGCCGATGGCAGTTCGCCGGGTACGCTTGCGGATCACGTTTTCCAGCCCCGCAAAGGCGCCGCCGCAGATAAAGAGAATGTTCTTGGTGTCGATCTGAATGAACTGCTGGTTGGGGTGCTTCCGTCCGCCGTTGGGAGGAACATTGGAAACGGTGCCTTCCAGAATCTTCAAAAGGGCCTGCTGAACCCCTTCTCCCGAGACATCACGGGTGATGGAGGGATTCTCGGAGCGACGGGAAATCTTGTCGATCTCATCAATATAAATAATACCGCGCTCTGCGGATTTTACATCGAAATCCGCCGCCTGAATGAGACGCAGGAGAATATTTTCCACGTCCTCGCCCACGTATCCCGCCTCTGTGAGGGTGGTGGCATCGGCGATGGCGAAGGGCACGTTCAGGGTCTTTGCCAGAACTTGAGCCAGGAGAGTTTTCCCCGAGCCGGTGGGACCGAGAAGCAGCACGTTGCTCTTGGCAAGCTCCACGTCGGCATTGTTGTCCTGATTGAGAATTCGTTTATAGTGGTTGTATACCGCAACGGAAAGGGCGATTTTTGCATCGTCCTGACCGATGACGTATTCATCCAGCGCCGCCTTGATTTCAGCGGGTGTTTTCATTGTCAGGCGAAGTTTGTCGTCCTTTTTCTTTTGTTTCTTTTCGGTCAAGGCCTGCAGGTACTCCACGCAGGCATCCACGCAGTCGTTGCAGATATAGGTGTCGGGATCGATCCCTGCGATAAACATCTTGTCTCCTGTGCAGGGTTGGCCACAGAAGGAGCAGGTGCGGGGATCGTGGTTCTGATTGGGCATGTGATGTCCTTTCGGGTGTGTGAAATCAGCGGTGAGCGATGACCTTGTCGATCAAGCCGTATTCCATGGCCTGCTGTGCGGTCATGAAATTGTCCCGTTCGGTGTCAGCCTTGATGATCTCCAGAGGCTTACCGGTGTTTTCGGCCAGGATTTTGTTCAGGTTTTCCTTGATGTCAAGGATCCGCTGGGCGTGGATCTTGATATCGGTTGCCTGCCCTTGGAAGCCGCCCAGGGGCTGATGAATCATAATTTCACTGTTGGGCAGAGCATAGCGCTTTCCTTTGGTTCCTGCGGAGAGGAGGAATGCGCCCATGCTGGCGGCCATGCCGATGCAGATGGTGGAAACATCGCACTTGATGTAGTTCATCGTGTCATAGATGGCCATGCCTGCGGTGATGGAGCCTCCGGGACTGTTGATATAAAGGCTGATGTCCTTATCCTGATCCACGGATTCCAGGAACAACAGCTGAGCGACCACCAAGTTTGCGGTCACATCGTTGACCTCATCTGCCAGAAAAATGATTCGGTCATTGAGCAGACGGGAGTAAATATCGTAAGAGCGTTCGCCGCGGGAGGTCTGTTCTACAACCATGGGAACGAGAGCGTTGTTGGGCAGCATAGTGATCTTCTCCTTTTTTATGAGATATGTGTGTCGGTCGGGATGATAAAGGGATCTCGCTCCGGGTTCCGGAGAGAGATCCCTGAGTTTCAGTATCGCCGAAAATCGGTGGGATTATTCAGCGTCTTTGTTCTCTTCGGTCTTCTTCGCAGCAGGCTTCTTTGCGGCGGGCTTTTTCGCGGGAGCCTTCTTTGCGGGTGCGGCTTCCCCGTCGGCAGCCTTCTTTGTGGCGGTCTTCTTGGCGGGAGCCTTCTTCGCGGGTGCGGTTTCCTCTGCGGTTTCGGCCTTCTTCGCAGGAGCCTTCTTGGAGGCGGGCTTCTTCGCAGCAGGTTTCTTCGCTTCGGGAGCGGTCATTTCCGCATGAGCCTTAACACATTCGAAGGCCTTGTTATTGGCCAGTTCCTTCATAATGTTTTCGGTCACAGCGTCGCTCTTGATGCGTTCCACGGGAACCTGCATTTCCTTGGAGAACTTTTCATATTCTGCATTGACTTCGTCTTCGGAGATGACAATGCCTTCCAGTTCAGCGATCTTTTCCAGAGCGAGACGGAGACGGACATCCACGTTGGCGCGGCCTGCGAACATGTTGCGCAGATCTTCGATCTTGGTGCCGGTAATCTGCATGTACTGATCCATGTTCATGCCCTGAGAGGCCATTCTCTGAGCAAAATCATTGAGGCTTGCGTTGATTTCGTTGTCGAACATGCACTGGGGAATTTCAGCTTCCACCAGATCTGCAACCATTTCGGCAAGCTTGTCGGAGACGGTGCGTTCTGCATCGGCTTCCTTGCGTTCGGCGATCTTCTTCTTCAGATCGTCCTTGAAGGCATCGAGGGTGTCGAAATCGCTGATGTCCTTAACGAATTCGTCATCGATTTCGGGGAGCTCTTCCTTCTGAATCTTGTGGATCAGGCATTTGAATTCGGCGGGCTGCCCCTTCAATTCTTCGGCATGGTATTCTTCGGGGAAGGTGACGTTGACCGAGAAGGCCTCGTCGATCTTCTTGCCTACGATCTGTTCTTCAAAGCCGGGGATGAACTGACCGGAGCCCAGCTTGAGCTGATAGTCGGTTCCCTTACCGCCCTCGAAGGCAACGCCGTCGGTGAAGCCTTCGAAATCGAAGGTGACGGTATCGCCCAGCTCGGCGGCGCGGTCATCCACGTCCACCAGGCGGGAGTTGCGGCTCTGATAGCCGGCAAGCTCGTTGTTCAGATCTTCTTCGGTTACGTCGGTGGAGGGGCGTTCCACCTTCAGACCTTTGTATTCTTTCACGTTGACTTCGGGTTTTACGGTGACCTTTGCCTTGAAGGTGAAGCCCTTGTCTGCGGCGATGTCGACGATTTCAATGTCTGCGCGGTCCACGGGAACAATGCCGGCTTCCTTCACAGCGGCTTCGTAAGCGGCGGGATACAGGGCATCCACGGCATCATTCCAGAAAAAGCCTTCGCCGTACATTTTTTCCACGATCTTGCGGGGAGCCTTACCCTTGCGGAAGCCGGGGATATTGACTTTGCCCACATTCTTGCGGTAAGATGTCTGAACGGCGGCTTCGAATTCGTCCGCGGGGACGGAGATCTCAAGTTCGACGACGTTCTTTTCTACATCGTTTTTGTTCACTAATTTCATAATTTGTACTCCTTGGGTTTTATATACATATTATTTTTTTCGTAAGAGATATTATAGCATATAATTACACTTTTTTCCATACCCTACGGCAAAAGTTTGAAAACTTGTCGCCAATCGGTCAAAAAAACGGCACAAAATCTTCAATCCCGCAGGCGGAGCGGGGTGAAGTCCAATCGGTCGGCGGAAATGAGGCGGAATTGGGTTCCGTCGATTTCTCCTTCCACCGCAAGGGCGGTGGCGCCGGCACCGTGCAGATGGCCGTAATAGCATTCCTTGACGTTATATTGGCGGAGGAGTTCCAGAATCGGTTCGCAGCGCAGGTCTCCGAAAAGGGGGGGATAATGGAGGAAGACAATGGGCTGTGCGGTGGCCTTGTCGAGGGACATTTTCAGCCTTCCCACCTCGCGGTTCAGCACCTTTTCGTCCTCGTCGGAATTCTCCAGCGTCCAGCCGCGGGTCCCGCAGACCGACACTCCGTCGATCTCATAGGAATTATTGTGCAAAAAGTGCACCGAGGGGAAGTCCTTTTCCACAAAGCGGTTCATTTTCGAGACCGTTTCCCACCAATAGTCATGGTTTCCCTTGGACAGGATTTTTGTCCCCGGCAGGTTGTGGAGAAAGGCCATGTCGGCGGCCAGCGCCTTAAAGTCGATGGCCCAGGAAAAATCTCCCGGAAGCACGATGGTATCTTCCTCGGTCAGAGGCCAGCGCTCCGCAATTTTTCGAGGATGATCCTTCCAGCGGTCTCCGAACACGTCCATGGGCTTTTCCGAGGAAAAGGACAGATGTAGATCCGCCATGGTGTAAAGTGCCACGGTGCGGCCTCCTTTCGTTGTTATTCCGTCCCGAAGAAGCGGGCGGCGTTTGTATAAAAAATGTTGTTTGCGACGGTTTCTCCGAAGGCATGGGAAAAGGCTTTGTGCAGGCAGGGAAGATCTCCGAAATGACCGATTCCGCGGGGCAGACGGTCCACGCCGTCCAGGTCACATCCCAGCGCAAGCCCGCGCTCTCCGCCGAGGGCAAGAAAATGCTCCGCATGCCGCAGAATGTCCTCCACGGCGGCCTCTCCATCGGAAAGGAAGGGGGGATACAGATTTAATCCCACGATCCCGCCCCGACGGAAGATTTCCCGTGCCGTATCGTCGGAGAGATTTCGCACATGGGGCGTAATTTTCCGCGCATTGGAATGGGAGGCCACAATAGGAGCATCTGTGAGGGAAAGGATTTCCTCCGTTCCCCTTGCGGAAAGGTGGGATACGTCGATTGCAATATTCTTCTCAAGCAGTTCAAGCACCGCGTCTCGGCCTGCTTCGGTCAAAGGGGCTATGTCGTCAGTGGCGGCACCTGTGGCCAAGGAGTTTTTTCCGTTCCACACAAGGCTTGCCATGCGGCAGTTATGCTCCTTCAGCAGGTCAATCCAGCCTTGTTCCTCCGCAAGAACCCCAACGCCTTCTCCCGTGAGGATGGGTGAAAGCCCCGGGCGACGAAGCTTTTTGACAATATCCGCCACGCGGAGAAAAAAGTCTTTTCCCGGCAGAGGACGCTTGCCGTCATGGAAGAAGACGGCAAAGCATTGGGTCACCTCGTGCCCCTTGACTGTGTTTGCGTTGATATGCGTCACGGCATTGTCAAAGGAACGATGCTCGTTATAAAGTCTTGTGGCCGTGTCGCAATGGAGATCAAAGATCTTCACGATTCATCACCAAATAGGATATGTAATGATCAATGGAGACCGGTTCGCCGTCGTCATCAAATGCAAGGGCAACCACATCATAACGCACGGATAATTCTTCGGTATCCACGCCTGTTGCCTGCAGGTCCCTCAGATATGCCTCGCAGGCCAGGGACAGGGCCGCCCGTTTTCGCTCGTCGATGCTTCGCAGGGGCGTATAAAGGGACATCTTGCGCCGTGCCTTGACTTCGATGAACACCAGCGTGTCTTTGTCCTTGGCTACGATGTCCAGTTCGCTCTTCTTTCGGGCCCGATAGTTGCGGTCGAGGATGTGGTATCCCTGCTTTTTCAGCCAGCGGCAGACCACGTTTTCGTAGTAAAGTCCCCGCTCATAAGGCGGCAGGTCTCTCGGTGTTGTCTTGGTTTGTTTTGTGCGTAAGCTTGTAAGTTTCATATGGAACCCTCCCCTTTTTATGGTACGGGAAAAGGGGTGAGAATATGCGGCAGAT